>NZ_JAPMLV010000001.1:909063-1212084 GCF_026420145.1 Enterobacter pseudoroggenkampii | reverse complement strand
AATCATGGAGTCTCCACTCACCTTGATAAAATAGGTCGCACTGGGGTGTCTCACTGCCAGCCGGTTAAGATCGAGACGATCTTCCACATAGTCCTGCGCCGGACTGGGGAAGCCACAGGCTACACGCTCTGCAAACAACGGTAATTCAATAGATTGGTTTGGATGATAAGAAAAGAGAGTGTCCATAATGCCTTTCTCGCCAGGTACTGTATATAAATACAGTATTACGGATTATGGCCAGGGATCAAGGTCATTTCCGGAGGCGAACCCAAACGCGTTGAAGTGTCAGAAGATTTAAAACGCGCAAAGCCCGGAAGCGCCCTTCCGGCTTTGCGCCTGTGACGATCAGTCCATCAGCGTATTCAATGTTTCCAGTGCGTCAGGCGGCAGCTGCAGTTCCCCCGCCGCGAGGTTTTGCCGCAGATGCGCCACGGAAGAGGTGCCCGGGATCAGCAGGATATTTGGGGAACGCTGCAGCAGCCATGCCAGCGCAACCTGCATTGGCGTTGCGCCCAGCGAGTCGGCGACAGCCTGCAGCCCGGAAGATTGCAGTGGCGTAAAGCCGCCCAGCGGGAAGAACGGTACATACGCAATCCCCTGCTGCGCCAGCAGATCCACCAGCGCGTCGTCACCCCGGTTCACAATGTTGTACATGTTCTGCACGCACACCACCGGCACCAGCTTCCGGGCTTCCGCGACCTGGGTGGCCGTGACGTTGCTCAGGCCAATATGACGCACCAGCCCCTGCTGCTGTAATTCGGCCAGGGTGGAAAGCGGTTCAGCAATCGATCCTTCCGCCGGCCCGTGTGCGCTAAACATGATCCGCAGATTCACCACGTCCAGCACGTCCAGCTGCAGATTACGCAGGTTGTCATGCACCGCCTGCGTCAGTTCCTGCGCGGAAAAGGCCGGCAGCCAGGCGCCTTTGTCATCGCGACGGGCGCCGATCTTGGTGACAAGCGTCAGATCGTCCCGGTACGGGTGAAGCGCCTCGCGGATCAGCTGGTTAGTGACATGAGGGCCGTAAAAATCACTGGTATCAATGTGGTTCACCCCCGCCGCCACCGCTTCGCGCAGCACGTCCAGCGCGGCCTGCTTATCCTTCGGCGGCCCAAAGACGCCAGGCCCGGCCAGCTGCATCGCACCGTAGCCCAGCCGTTTCACCGTCCGCGTCCCGAGCGCGTACGTCCCGCTTTTATCAATGCTGCTCATGTTGACCTTCCTCATAAAAATGATCCGGATTTACAACAGGTTCCCTCAGGGAGCCCTTAGTTAAGCGCGAGTTAAATTAAAGTTTAAATTCTATACGACGATAGTATTGGTGTACCTCTGCATCCTTTCTAACGGACGACCGCTATGCTGAAAAATCTGCACGTGATTACCGGTATTATCTTTGCCCTCACCATATTCTGTCTGCTGCAAGTTGTCACGGGAGGGTTGTTCTACTCTGCCGTCAGTAACGATCGCCATAACTTCCAGAATTCCGGCGTGCTCAATGCCCAGCAGGAAAGCCTGAGCGACAGCGTGAACACGCTGGTGAAAACGCGCGTCACCGTCACCCGCGTGGCGATCCGCTATCTGAAAAACCAGCGTGACCCGGCTTCCCTGGCGGCGATCAATAAGCTGCTTGGCACCGCAGGCGACTCGCTGGCAAAAGCCGAAGCCTATAACAAAGAGTGGCAGAAACTGCCGCAGGTTAAGGGCCAGGAGGCGGCATTGACCGACGAGATGCAGAAATCCTGGAACCAGATGCACGAAGTGATGCGCTTATCGATTGAGTATCTGCGTGCCGACAACTATCAGGCCTATGGGGATCTGGACGCGCAGCAGGCGCAGGACGACATGGAAGCGGTCTATAACCGCTGGCGCGCCGAAAACAACACCCTGCTGAAGGCCGCAACCGAAGAGAACCAGAGCAGCTTCACGCAGATGCAGTGGACCCTGGCGGCAATTCTGCTGGCAGTTATCGCGGTTCTGGTGGTCATCTGGCAGGGTTTACAGCACCTGCTTTTAAAACCACTCCACTCCATTATGAACCATATTCGCGCCATTGCAGGGGGCGACCTGACGCAGGATATCGCAATATCTGGCCGCAACGAGATGGGTCAGTTGGCCGCTGGCCTGCATGAGATGCAGCAGTCGCTGGTGACCACCGTCAGCGCCGTGCGCGGAAGCACCGATTCCATCTACACCGGCGCAGGCGAAATTGCCGCAGGAAGCAACGATCTGTCCGCCCGCACCGAGCAGCAGGCCGCCTCGCTGGAAGAGACTGCCGCCAGCATGGAAGAGCTGACCGCGACGGTTAAACAGAACTCCGATAACGCCCGTCAGGCCACGCTGCTGGCGAAAAACGCCTCTGAAACGGCCGCGCGCGGCGGTCACGTCGTGGATAACGTGGTTCGCACCATGAACGAAATCGCCGACAGTTCGCAGCAAATTGCGCATATTACCAGCGTGATCGACAGCATCGCGTTCCAGACGAACATTCTGGCGCTTAACGCCGCGGTGGAAGCCGCACGCGCCGGGGAACAGGGGCGTGGCTTTGCGGTTGTCGCGGGCGAGGTCCGTACGCTGGCGAGCCGCAGCGCGCAGGCGGCGAAAGAGATCAAAGGGCTTATCGAGAACTCCGTCAGCCGGGTGAATACCGGTTCTGAGCAGGTGAGCGAGGCCGGCACCACCATGAAGGAAATTGTCGCTGCCGTCACCCGCGTGACCGATATCATGGGCGAGATTTCCTCTGCCTCTGACGAGCAGAGCCGCGGTATTGAGCAGGTGAGCCTGGCCGTTTCGCAGATGGACAGCGTGACGCAGCAAAACGCCGCGCTGGTGCAGGAGTCCGCCACGGCGGCTGCGGCACTGGAAGATCAGTCCGAGCAGCTGCGCCAGGCGGTAGCGGCGTTTCGTCTGAACGGCAAAGAAAAAGCGGTCGCTCCACGCCCGGCCAATCTGAAAACGCCACAGCTGCTGCGCCCGGCAACGACAACCCCCTCCACCGACAGCAACTGGGAAACGTTCTGAGTCTCAGGCGGGCGAGAATATCGCCCGCTAGCGGCTGCGCTTGGCGTGCCGCTCCCAGTTTTCCTGTTTTGCTTCATCGGATTTTCGCAGCGAGACATAGCATGCCCCGCTGCCGCCGTGATGCGGCAGCGCCACGCAGAAGGCCTGCACTTCCTCGAACTCGGTCAACCAGCGCGCCAGGTAGCTGCGCACCACATTCGGATGCGAGTTCTGCTCCCGCCCTTTCCCGTGAATAATAATCAGGTTACGTAACCCGTCACGTCTGGCCTGGCAGATAAAAGAAAACAGCATCTGACGGCAGCGTTCGGCAGGCTGACGCAGGAGGTTTAAGCTGGCCTGGCGGGCATATTTACCCGAGCGCAGCTTATCGATAACGCCCTGCTGCACCCCTTCGCGCTGGAACGCCAGCGGTTCTTCCAGGGGAAGAAGGTCAAGAAAATCGAGCGTCAGGAAGTTATCCAGCTGTTCATTATCCACCTCCTCGCGCACCCGGGTATTGCGGCTGGGCTGCCAGTGAATATCCGGGCCACGCTTCAGCGGCTGGACATCTTCCATGGCGTCAAGAAAAAAGGATTTGTCGTCAGGGTTCATGGATATCCTCCGGCTACAGCTGAGGACGGTACTATACCTGCGCCCGAGACAGGCCTCAATCACCGTTACAGGCCGTCGTGCGCAACAAATATTAACCTGATGAATATATATAGTATTTATAAAATAAACTTAAATATGACTTAACTAAAATTTCAGCAAAGATGAAATAAGTGATTTGTGTTAAATTTTCGTAAAATCAAACACTCAATATCCTTTCATTTTGCGGGAAAGGTGTTATACCTAAATATACCTGCTTCATGGATATAATACTCAGGATTGGCGAAAGGACGCACTGCTGTGTGTACTGGAGGGTCTGTCAGATGTCGGACAGACCCTGTTTTTTATGGTCGGCTTTTCACGCCACGGCTATTTTCCTCGCTTCCCTTCTGAACTGTGTAATTAATGATTCGGCAAGGGGCGTCTGACGTGAATCACGGCGCTGAATTAAATAATATGCTGCTTTTGGAAGCGACTCGACAACCGGCAGCATGACCAGGCGGTGCGCCAGCAGCGGGTCACACCCTAGCTCCTGCGGCAATATGCTTAGAAAATCACTTTGCGCAACCAGGCTAATACAGGAGGAAAAGGTTTCACAGACCACACCAATTCGCGGTATTTGCGAGCGATCGCTAAATACCTCTTCTAATTGCTTGTAATAGCTTCCCCGCGGCGTCGGCATTGTCCAGTTATAATGCAGAAGTTCATTAATCGACGTTGCTCCCGTCGCCGGATGCCCTTCCCGACAAAATACCGCAAACGGTTTTTCGAAGAGTTTTTCAAACGTAAATTCCTGGTCGTAAGGCCCCTGATAATAGGTATTGATGGTGAAATCCAGTTCGCCCTGGCGTAATTCATTGATCATCGATACCAGCTGCCCTTCCATAATCCGCACCTTGACCTGCGGATGCTGCGCGTGAAAGCGGGTAATGACGGCGGGCATCAGGCTGCGTGAAACGCTGGCCCCCATCCCGATGTTGATCTGCCCGGCCAGCTCCCCCTGCCGCTGACGAATGTCATCCTGCGCCGCGCGCAGCTCTTCCAGGATCAACCTGGCGCGCTGGTAAAAACCCTCACCGCATTCGGTCAACGCGACGCCCTTACTCCTGCGCACGAAAAGCTGCGCCGCCATGCCCTCCTCCAGCTCTTTGATGGATTTGGTCAGCGCCGGCTGGGAAAGATTCAGCGTTCTGCTGGCACCGCGAATGCTGCCCTGACGCGCGACTTCAACAAACGCCCGGATTTGATGAAATTTAATCTGGAATGTCATAGCCCGACCGATAACCGTTGTTTATCAGAGTAAAGAAACTGTCATCTACTTTAATGGAAAGGGATGTGCGAGGGTAATTCCTGAACGGTTAAAACTGTGAAAAATCGGTTAGTGATAAGTAAAAACTATCACATCGTGAAGCAGTTCACATATTTTAATGATGACAGGAACAGATATGGACACACTGGCACAGTACATCCAGACGTTAACCCCGCAGCTGAGCGCGTGGCGTCGTGATTTTCACCATTTCGCGGAATCCGGCTGGGTAGAGTTTCGTACCGCCGCGAAAGTCGCGGAAATCCTGGACTCGCTGGGTTACGAACTGGCGATGGGTCGCGACGTGGTCGATGCCGAAAGCCGGATGGGGCTGCCCGATACCGCTACCCTGGCGCATGAGTTTGCCCGCGCGCGGGCGCAGGGCGCGCCTGAGAAATGGCTGGCGCCGTTTGAAGGCGGCTTTACCGGCATTGTGGCGACCCTCAATACCGGCCGCCCTGGCCCAACCCTGGCGTTTCGCGTCGACATGGACGCCCTTGATTTAAGCGAAGCGCTCGACGACAGCCATCGTCCGTTCCGCGACGGGTTTGCCTCCTGCAACGCGGGAATGATGCACGCCTGCGCGCACGACGGCCACACCACCATTGGTCTGGGGCTGGCGCAGGTGCTTAAGCAGAATGAAGCCCGGCTGAACGGCACCATCAAGCTGATCTTCCAGCCCGCCGAAGAAGGTACGCGCGGCGCGCGCGCCATGGTTGCCGCCGGGGCGCTGGACGACGTGGACTATTTCACGGCTATCCATATTGGTACTGGCGTGCCTGCCGGAACGGTGATCTGCGGCAGCGATAACTTTATGGCCACCACCAAGTTCGACGTGAGCTTCACCGGCGTGGCCGCACACGCGGGCGGTAAGCCGGAGGACGGTCGTAACGCCCTGCTCGCCGCCGCGCAGGCCGCCCTCGCCCTGCACAGCATCGCCCCGCACAGCGAAGGTGCCTCCCGGGTAAACGTCGGCGTGATGCAGGCGGGCAGCGGACGCAACGTGGTGCCCGCGAATGCGCTGATTAAGGTTGAAACCCGCGGTGAAAGCGAAGCGATTAATCAGTATGTCTTTGAACGCGCGCAGGCGGTGATTACCGGCGCGGCGGCGCTCTACGGCGTGAGCGCCGAGGTGCGCCTGATGGGGGCAGCCACCTCCAGCGCACCGACGCCGGCCTGGGTGGATTATCTGCGCGAGCAGGCGAGTCAGGTTTCCGGGGTTGTTCACGCCATCAATAAGGTGAAGGCGCCAGCAGGCTCCGAAGACGCCACGCTGATGATGGCCCGCGTGCAGCAGAACGGCGGTATGGCGTCCTATATGGTGTTTGGCACGGAGTTGAGCGCCGGACATCACAACGAAAAATTCGACTTCGATGAGCAGGTCATGCCTGTCGCCATCGAAACGCTGGCGCGAACTGCGCTCAATTTCCCGTGGACGCGAGGTGTGTAATGCAGGAGAACTACGCTTTTATTGCCGATGCGATCGACACGCGATGTCGGACGTTAACCGATATTGCCGACGCGATTTGGGATCGTCCCGAGACCCGCTTTGAAGAGTTCTGGTCCGCCGAACGGCTGGCCAGCGAGCTGGAAGCAGAAGGCTTCACGCTGATCCGCGAGGCAGGCGGCATCCCCAACGCGTTTATCGCCAGCTTCGGCAGCGGGAAACCGGTTATCGCCCTGCTGGGCGAGTACGACGCGCTGGCCGGGTTAAGCCAGCAGGCACACTGCGCGACCGCGCAGACTGCCACGCCGGGAGCCAACGGCCATGGCTGCGGGCATAACCTCTTAGGCACCGCGGCGCTTGCGGGCGCAGTGGCGGTGAAAAGCTGGCTGGAGCAGCACGGCGGCAGCGGAACGGTGCGTTTTTACGGCTGTCCCGGCGAAGAAGGCGGCTCCGGGAAAACCTTTATGGTGCGCGAAGGGCTGTTTGATGACGTCGATGCCGCCGTCACCTGGCACCCGGAAGCCTTTGCCGGGATGTTTAACGTCAGCACGCTGGCGAATATTCAGGCCGCCTGGCGTTTTCACGGCGTGGCGGCACATGCGGCCAACTCCCCTCATCTGGGACGCAGCGCGCTGGACGCCGTGACGCTGATGACCACCGGCACCAACTTCCTTAACGAACACATTATCGAGAAAGCACGCGTCCATTACGCCATTACCGATACCGGCGGGATTTCGCCCAACGTGGTGCAGGCGCAGGCCGAGGTGCTATACCTGATCCGCGCCCCGGAGATGGCGGATGCGCAGCAGATCTACGAGCGCATCGAGAAAATCGCCCAGGGCGCGGCGCTGATGACCGAAACCACCGTCGAATGCCGCTTTGATAAAGCCTGCTCCAGCTATCTGCCGAACCGCACGCTTGAGGCGGCGATGTATCGCGCCCTGCAGCACTACGGCACGCCGGAGTGGACCGACGAGGAGCGCGAGTTTGCCCGCAAGATCCGCGCCACGCTGACGCCGAACGATCTGCAAAACAGCCTGAAAAATATTGCCGCCACGGGTGGCGAAGCGGGTAAAGCCTTTGCCCGTCGTCATCAGGCGACGCTGCTGGTGGATGAAGTCGCGCCCTACGCTATTACCGACAACGTGCTGGCGGGCTCAACGGACGTGGGCGACGTCAGCTGGAAAATGCCGGTCGCCCAGTGCTTCAGCCCCTGCTTTACCGTCGGCACGCCGCTGCACACCTGGCAGCTGGTGTCCCAGGGGCGTACTTCCATTGCTCACAAAGGCATGCTGCTGGCCGGAAAAGTGATGGGTGCGACCGCGCTCAATCTGCTGCTGGACGCAGCGCTGCTGAACAAATGCCGTGAAGAGTTCGAACAACAATTACAAGAAAAACCGTACGCGTGTCCGATCCCACAGGGCGTGACACCGTCACCTTTAAAATAAAAAAACACAACAACACAACACTCCCGAGGAACGCCCATGAGTATGTCATCCATACCTTCGCATTCCCCATCCGGTAAGCTCTATGGCTGGGTTGAAAGGATCGGCAATAAAGTGCCGCACCCTTTCCTGCTGTTTATCTATCTGATCGTGATTTTGATGGTCGCCACCGCCGTGCTCTCCGCCTTTGACGTGAGCGTGCGCAGCCCGGCTGACGGCAGCCTGGTGGCGGTGAAAAACCTGCTCAGCGTTGACGGACTGCACTGGTTTTTACCTAACGTCATCAAAAACTTCAGCGGTTTCGCCCCGCTGGGCGCCATTCTGGCGCTTGTGCTGGGTGCCGGGCTGGCAGAACGCGTTGGCCTGCTGCCCGCATTAATGGTGAAGATGGCTTCCCACGTCAGCGCGCGGTACGCGAGCTACATGGTGCTGTTTATCGCCTTCTTCAGCCATATCTCCTCCGACGCCGCGCTGGTGATCATGCCGCCGATGGGAGCGCTGATTTTCCTCGCCGTCGGTCGTCATCCCGTGGCGGGCCTGCTGTCGGCGATTGCGGGGGTGGGCTGCGGATTCACCGCTAACCTGCTTATCGTCACCACCGACGTGTTGCTCTCGGGCATCAGCACGGAGGCGGCAAAGACCATTGATGCGGCTATGCACGTCAGCGTGATCGACAACTGGTACTTTATGGCAAGCTCGGTCATTGTCCTGACGATTGTCGGCGGGCTGATTACCGATAAGATCGTCGAGCCGCGCCTGGGCAAATGGGAAGGCCGTAGCGATGAAAAGCTGGAGACCCTGAGCAAAGAGCAGCGCTTCGGCCTGCGCGTGGCTGGCGTGGTCTCGCTGGCCTTTATCGCGCTGGTGGCGCTGATGGTGGTCCCGGAAAACGGCATATTGCGCGATCCGGTTAAACATACGGTCCTGCCGTCACCGTTTATTCAGGGCATTGTGCCGCTGATTATCCTCTTCTTCTTTGTCGTTTCGCTCGCCTACGGTATCGCTACCGGCAAAATCCGCCGTCAGGGCGATTTGCCGCAGCTGATGATCGAGCCGATGAAGGAGATGGCGGGCTTTATCGTGATGGTGTTCCCGCTGGCGCAGTTTGTGGCGATGTTTAACTGGAGCAACATGGGCAAGTTTATGGCCGTGGGCCTGACCGACGCGCTGGAGGCTGCCGGATTAAGCGGCGTACCGGCGTTTGTCGGCCTGGCGCTGCTGTCATCCCTGCTGTGCATGTTTATCGCCAGCGGCTCCGCCATCTGGTCGATTCTGGCCCCGATCTTCGTACCGATGTTTATGATGCTGGGGTTCCACCCGGCTTTCGCGCAGATCCTGTTCCGCATCGCGGACTCTTCGGTTATTCCGCTGGCGCCGGTTTCGCCGTTTGTTCCGTTGTTTTTAGGCTTCCTGCAGCGCTATAAACCCGAGGCCAAACTGGGTACCTACTATTCGCTGGTTTTACCCTACCCGCTTATCTTTTTAGGGGTATGGCTGGTGATGCTGGTGGCATGGTATCTTGTCGGCCTGCCGATTGGACCGGGGATTTACCCGAGGCTGAACTAAAGGAATGAGGATGCTGAGATTACTCGAAGACAAGATTGCGACGCCGCTCGGCCCGCTGTGGGTGATCGCGGACGAGCAGTTCTGCCTGCGCGCCGTCGAATGGGAAGAGCACAGCGACCGCATGGAAGAACTGCTTGCGATTCACTACCGCTCACAGGGATATGAACGTATCCGCGCCACCAATCCGGGCGGGCTGAGCGACAAGCTTGCAGCGTACTTCGAAGGCGATCTCAGCATCATCGATACTCTGCCGACCGCCACGGCAGGCACTCCTTTTCAGCGCGAAGTGTGGCAGGCGCTACGTTCGATTCCATGCGGGCAGGTCATGCATTACGGCCAGCTTGCGGAGCAGCTAGGCCGCGCAGGGGCCGCACGCGCAGTAGGCGCCGCGAACGGCTCTAATCCGGTCAGCATCGTGGTGCCCTGCCATCGCGTTATTGGCCGCAACGGTACCCTGACCGGCTATGCCGGTGGCGTGCAGCGAAAAGAGTGGTTACTGCGTCACGAAGGGTATCTTTTGCTCTAGTTCCCAGGCTTTTTGTGCTTAATTTTCTACCGGTTAGGCTAAAAATCCATAATCAAGCTGTGGAATTTCAAGAAGATGGCGACGCATTGTCGTCTCTTGTCCTTATTGAGGGTTTGTCAGGCTTACGTACTTACCAAAAAGATGTTAAAATTGACCAATATCAATTAAGGCTTGAGCAAACCTATGATCCCGGAAAAGCGAATTATACGACGCATTCAGTCTGGCGGTTGTGCTATCCATTGCCAGGATTGCAGCATCAGCCAGCTCTGTATCCCGTTTACCCTGAATGAGCATGAACTCGATCAGCTTGATAATATCATCGAGCGCAAAAAGCCTATTCAGAAAGGGCAGACGCTGTTTAAAGCGGGAGACGAACTGAAATCGCTCTATGCTATCCGTTCTGGCACCATCAAGAGCTACACCATCACCGAGCAGGGTGATGAGCAGATCACCGGCTTCCATCTGGCGGGCGACCTGGTGGGCTTTGATGCCATCGGCACGGGCCATCACCCGAGCTTTGCTCAGGCACTCGAAACCTCGATGGTTTGCGAAATCCCGTTTGAAACCCTGGACGATCTCTCCGGTAAGATGCCTAACCTGCGTCAGCAGATGATGCGTCTGATGAGCGGTGAGATCAAAGGCGATCAGGACATGATCCTGCTGCTTTCCAAAAAGAATGCAGAAGAGCGCCTGGCCGCGTTTATCTACAACCTCTCCCGCCGCTTCGCCGAGCGTGGCTTCTCGCCGCGTGAATTCCGTCTGACGATGACGCGTGGCGATATCGGTAACTACCTGGGTCTGACCGTGGAAACCATCAGCCGTCTGCTGGGTCGTTTCCAGAAGAGCGGGATGCTGGCCGTTAAAGGTAAATACATCACTATCGAAAACGGTGAAGCGCTGGCCGTTCTTGCCGGGCACGCCCGCAACGTGGCATAACTTTCCACCTGTTGATGACCAGACTGATAAATTCTTGTGATTTATTGGTCTGGTATAATCACTTTCGTTTCAAGATATTTTCACCGTAGTACGTCCCCACACAGCGCCCGAAAGGTTCTCGTTGAGGTTATGAATTGAGAGAAAGTTTGTTTTTCGTTTCAGTCGTGATCGCCTCAGTGACCTTTATCTTCATCTGGATCATGCTTGTCGGCCCAATGAAGGGGGAGGAAAAAACCTACGTTCAGGACTCCACGACCTTTGCGATAGCGGTGATGGTGCTGCTGTTTATTGCGTTTATCGCGGTGACGACCACAGTGCTTTTCCTCTGATAAATTTTCATGAATTATTGATCTGGCAAAACCTCCCCTCTGTTTCATTCAGGATATATAGGTTACTCTTTTAATTACAGACTGTGGTGACAGTAGTAAGGAGACCTGTATGGCCAAGTATCAAAACATGCTGGTAGCTATCGATCCGAATCAGGACGATCAGCCGGCATTACGACGTGCTGTGTATTTACATCAACGGATTGGTGGCAAAATCAAAGCGTTTTTGCCGATCTATGACTTCTCGTATGAGATGACCACCCTTCTGTCGCCTGACGAGCGCACCGCTATGCGTCAGGGCGTCATCAGCCAGCGTACCGCGTGGATCCGTGAACAGGCGAAGTATTACCTGGAAGCGGGTGTGCCCATTGATATTAAAGTGGTCTGGCATAACCGACCTTTCGAAGCCATCATCCAGGAGATTGTCGCCGGTGGGCACGACCTGCTGCTGAAGATGGCGCACCAGCACGACAAGCTGGAATCCGTGATCTTCACCCCGACCGACTGGCACTTGCTGCGTAAATGCCCTTGCCCGGTCTGGATGGTGAAAGACCAGCCGTGGCCTGAAGGCGGAAAAGCCGTTGTGGCGGTAAACCTCGCGAGCGAAGAGGATTACCACAATTCGCTGAACGAGAAGCTGGTGAAGGAGACCCTCCAGCTTGCCGATCAGGTGAATCATACCGAAGTGCATCTGGTGGGCGCCTATCCGGTCACCCCGATTAACATTGCCATTGAGCTGCCTGAATTTGACCCGAGCGTGTACAACGACGCGATCCGCGGTCAGCACCTGCTGGCCATGAAAGCGCTGCGCCAGAAATTCAGCATTGATGAGAAAATGACCCACGTGGAAAAAGGACTGCCTGAAGAGGTGATCCCGGACCTGGCGGAACACCTGCAGGCGGGGATTGTGGTGCTGGGCACCATTGGCCGGACCGGTATTTCTGCCGCCTTCCTCGGCAATACCGCCGAACAGGTAATCGACCATCTGCGCTGCGACCTGCTGGTCATTAAGCCGGATGAGTACCAGACGCCGGTTGAGCTGGACGATCCGGAAGACGATTAACCAGCAAGATGAAAAAAAACCGTCGGGGAACCGGCGGTTTTTTTTTGCCGGGTGGCGGCTTCGCCTTACCCGGCCTACGGGTTTGGTAGGCCCGGTAAGCTTGCACCACCGGGCTTTACCCTGTCAGAGTGATTTCAGAATCGCATCCACGCTGGCTTTGGCATCGCCAAACAGCATGTGGGTGTTCTCTTTGAAGAACAGCGGGTTCTGAACCCCGGCATAGCCGGTATTCATGGAGCGTTTAAACACAATCACGTTCTGCGCCTTCCACACTTCCAGAACCGGCATACCGGCGATTGGGCTACCAGGATCGTCCTGTGCAGCAGGGTTAACGGTATCGTTGGCGCCAATGACCAGCACGGTGTCGGTGTCGGCGAAATCATCGTTGATCTCGTCCATTTCCAGCACGATGTCGTAAGGCACTTTCGCTTCCGCCAGCAGCACGTTCATATGGCCAGGCAAACGCCCTGCCACCGGGTGAATACCAAAGCGAACCTTAATACCCCGCGCGCGCAGCTTCTCGGTGATTTCCGCAACCGGATACTGCGCCTGCGCCACCGCCATGCCGTAGCCCGGAGTGATGATCACGGAATGCGAGTTTTTCAGCATGTCTGCAGTATCTTCCGCAGAAATTTCACGGTGTTCCCCCACTTCTTCATCCGCACTGGAAGAAGACCCATCGGTCCCGAAACCACCGGCGATAACGCTGATGAACGAACGGTTCATCGCCTTACACATGATGTAAGACAGGATCGCACCGGAAGAACCCACCAGCGCACCGGTGACGATCAGCAGGTCGTTGCTCAGCATAAAGCCTGCCGCCGCTGCCGCCCAACCGGAGTAGGAGTTCAGCATCGAGACAACCACCGGCATATCCGCACCGCCGATGGACGCCACCAGGTGCCAGCCGAACGCCAGCGCGATGATGGTCATCACCAGCAACGCCAGCACCTGCAGACCGACGCTTTCGGTACGCACGAAGATCACCAGCAGTACAAACGACACGACCAGCGCCGCCAGGTTCAGCTTATGACGGTTTGGCAGCATCAGCGGTTTAGAGGAGATCTTCCCGCGCAGTTTGCCGAACGCGACAATAGAACCGGTGAAGGTCACCGCACCGATGAAGATACCGAGGAACACTTCCGTCAGGTGGATGTTCACCAGAATCGGTTCCAGGCCCGGTTCGTGATACAGGTAGCTGTTGAAGCCCACCAGCACCGCCGCCAGACCCACGAAGCTGTGCAGAATAGCGACCAGCTCCGGCATCTCGGTCATTTCAACGCGTTTCGCGAGGCGAATACCAATCGCGCCGCCGATGATCATCGCTACCAGGATCCACGCCACGTTGCCGGTATCCGGCCCGAAGATGGTGGCAATCAGCGCAATAGCCATCCCGGCGATACCAAAGTTATTCCCCTGCTGAGACGTTTCGTGTTTGGAAAGCCCCGCCAGACTGAAAATAAACAGGATTGCAGCAACAATGTATGCGGCTGTCACTAATCCTCCAGACATATGCTACCCCTTAGCCTTTACGAAACATTTTCAGCATGCGCTGAGTCACGGTGAAACCACCGAAAATATTGATACTGGCGATCAGCACCGCGATAAAGCTCAGGAAGCTGATCCAGCCGCCGTGACCAATCTGCAGTAACGCCCCCACTACGATGATCCCGGAGATGGCGTTGGTTACCGACATCAGCGGCGTGTGCAGCGCATGGGAGACGTTCCACACCACGTAGTAGCCTACGACGCAGGAGAGCGCGAAGACGGTAAAGTGGCCGAGGAACTCTTTCGGCGCGACGTCAGCCAGCCAGCCGAACAGAATAATCACCAGCGCCATGATCGCGTATTTGCGCCACGGAGAAGCCGGTTTGGCGGGCTCTTTAGGCGCGGGCGCCGCTTTCGCTGCCGCCTGAGGCTGAGCAGAAACCTGAATAGGCGGCGCAGGCCAGGTAATTTCACCTTCACGGACCACGGTGACGCCGCGCACCACTACATCGTCAAAATCGACGGTGATGTTGCCGTCTTTCTCTTTGCAAAGCAGCTTCAGCAGGTTGACGAGGTTCGTGCCGTACAGCTGAGAAGACTGCGTTGGCAGACGGCCCGGCAGATCGGTATAGCCGATCACCTTCACACCGTTAGCGGTCGTGGTCACCTGATTCGGTACGGTATATTCACAGTTACCGCCGTTTTGGGCGGCCAGGTCGACAATCACGCTGCCCGATTTCATGGAGTCAACCATCTCACGGGTAATCAGCTTCGGTGCCGGTTTACCGGGGATAAGCGCGGTGGTGACAATAATGTCGACATCTTTCGCCTGGGCAGCGAAGAGTTCCATTTCGGCTTTGATAAAGGCTTCGGACATCACCTTCGCGTAACCGTCGCCGCTGCCTGCCTCTTCCTTAAAGTCCAGTTCAAGGAATTCGGCCCCCATACTCTGAACCTGTTCCTTTACTTCAGGACGGGTGTCAAAGGCGCGTACGATAGCGCCCAGGCTGTTTGCCGCACCGATGGCGGCAAGGCCCGCTACGCCCGCACCAATCACCATCACTTTCGCCGGAGGGACTTTACCCGCGGCGGTGATTTGACCGGTAAAGAAGCGACCAAATTCGTGGGCCGCTTCAACAATGGCGCGGTAGCCGGCAATGTTTGCCATGGAGCTTAAGGCATCCAGCGACTGCGCGCGCGAAATGCGCGGCACGGAGTCCATCGCCATCACGGTCACGCCACGGGCCGCCAGCTTCTCCATCAGCTCCGGGTTTTGCGCAGGCCAGATGAAGCTCACCAGGGTCGTCCCCGGATTCAGCAGCGCAATTTCACTCTCTTCCGGTGCGTTGACCTTCAGAATCACCGGCGACTGCCAGACGTCAGCACCGTCGACCACTTCTGCGCCAGCCTGGATAAAGGCCTCGTCATCGAAACTCGCCAGTTTGCCTGCGCCGCTTTCGACCGCGACCGTAAAACCCAGTTTAAGCAGTTGCTCCACCGTTTTCGGTGTTGCCGCTACGCGGGTTTCATTGGCTAACCGTTCTTTTGGTACCCCAATACGCATAGTTTTCCCTTCCATCGGTTTTTGATGATGGTTTATCGATAAATGCCCGCGGTTTGTATCAATTTTCGCCATCGCGCGAGCGACGAGATATGATTAACCCCGGAAAATAAAACAGTAACAAACTGTCTATAACCTACTGAAAATAGCGCCCGTGATCTACCGCCAGAAAACACTATTTCTTACTTTATCTGTGAAAAATAAGCGATCGGCGTCACTGACAGTGATATTTACCTTAAATTCATCGCCAGAACCGATAAATCGCGCAAACGAAGCGGTAAAAACATGATATAGCGCCATAAGAGAACAACTTGTTAACATTAAATTAACTTGTAAAAGTCATATGCTTTATCAGTTTTACTTGTCAAACGCGTGTTTTTTCAACATATCACTAAATGTTATCGAATAAGGTGATTCAGTAAGCACGGGCAGTGAAAAATGGCGCAGACAGCGACGGGTTTTAAATGCAATAATCGGGACCGTCTCAAATTAACAACAATACCAGTACATGGTTTGCGCAAGGCGAAGGATCATTTTTATGAAGCTTAAGAACACACTCCTGGCGTCCGCACTTCTTTCCGCGACCGCCCTGTCTGCGAATGCCGCAACAGAGTTAACGCCGGAGCAAGCGGCAGCGTTAAAACCTTTTGACCATACGGTCATTGTGGGTCGTTATAATTCTATTGGCGACGCCGTCGCCGCGGCATCAAAAGCTGCTGATAAAAACGGGGCTGCCTCGTTTTATGTCGTTGACCAGTCCGATTACGGCAACAGCGGTAACCAGCGCGTGACCATTGCGCTGTTCAAAGACAATGCGCCAAAAGCTGACGCACCGAAAAACCGCGTGATCAACGGTGTTGTTGAACTGCCGAAAGATCAGGCGATTGAGCTGGAACCTTACGACACCGTCACTGTTCAGGGCTTCTATCGCAGCCAGCCTGAAGTGAACGATGCCATCACCAAAGCCGCGAAAGAGAAAGGGGCCTACTCGTTCTTCATCGTGCGTCAGGTCGATGCTAACCAGGGTGGCAACCAGCGTATTACCGCGTTCATCTATAAAAAAGATGCGAAAAAACGTGTTCTGCAGAGCCCGGATGCCATCCCGGCGAATTCAGAAGCAGGTCGCGCGGCAATAGCAAAAGGCGGCGAAGAAGCGAAGAAAGTTGAAATTCCAGGCGTAGCAACGACGGCTGCCCCAAGCGCTGAAGTGGGCCGTTTCTTCGAAACGCAGTCCACGAAAGGTGGCCGCTATTCCGTTACGCTGCCGGACGGTACCAAAATTGAAGAGCTGAACAACGCCACTGCAGCGCAGATGGTGCCGTTCGACAGCATCAAGTTTACCGGCAACTACGGCAACATGACGGAAGTCTCTTACCAGGTCGCGAAGCGTGCGGCTAAGAAAGGGGCGAAGTACTACCACATCACCCGCCAGTGGCAGGAACGTGGTAATAACGTGACCATCAGCGCCGATCTGTACAAGTAACAAAATCGTTTACGAAAGGCGGCGCAATGCCGCCTTTTTTGTTACTTTTTTTGAATTTCTGCCACACGTCATTGCATGCTTTCGTTACACTCCGTAAAATCCCGCGCCTTAGTGTGATCCACCATTTTTATGCGCCTGAGCGAAATAATTATTCTGGATTTTGACCTTTCATAACAGGAAGCCAATGGAAAAGAAACTTGGCCTGAGTGCTCTGACTGCACTCGTTTTAAGCTCAATGCTGGGTGCAGGCGTATTCAGTTTGCCGCAAAATATGGCGGCCGTTGCGAGCCCTTCCGCGCTCATCATTGGCTGGGGCATTACCGGTGTCGGAATACTGCTGCTGGCCTTCGCCATGCTGCTCCTCACCCGCATTCGCCCGGATCTGGACGGCGGCATTTTCACCTATGCACGTGAAGGTTTCGGCGAGCTGATTGGCTTCTGTTCCGCATGGGGATACTGGCTGTGTGCCGTTATCGCCAACGTCTCCTATCTGGTGATCGTCTTCTCGGCGCTCAGTTTCTTTACCGATACGCCAGAGCTGCGTCTCTTTGGCGACGGGAATACCTGGCAGTCTATTGTGGGCGCCTCGGTGCTGCTGTGGTTCGTCCACTGGCTGGTATTACGCGGCGTACAAACGGCCGCCAGCATCAACCTGGTGGCGACGCTGGCGAAACTGGTTCCGCTCGGCCTGTTTATTATTCTGGCCTTTATTGCGTTCCGTATGGACGTATTCAAGCTCGATTTCAGCGGCGTTGCGCTGGGTGTTCCCGTCTGGGAGCAGGTGAAAAACACGATGCTGATTACCCTGTGGGTGTTCATCGGTGTGGAAGGTGCAGTCGTGGTTTCTGCCCGTGCGCGGAATAAACGCGATGTGGGCCGCGCCACGCTGCTGGCCGTACTGGCCGCGCTCGGGGTCTATCTGCTGGTGACGCTGCTGTCGCTGGGCGTGGTGGCGCGTCCTGAGCTGGCGGAAATGCGTAACCCGTCAATGGCAGGCCTGATGGTGAAAATGCTCGGTCCCTGGGGCGATGTGGTGATTGCCGCAGGACTGATCGTCTCCGTCTGCGGCGCTTACCTGAGCTGGACCATCATGGCGGCTGAAGTGCCGTTCCTGGCCGCGACGCACAAGGCGTTTCCACGCCTGTTCGCCCGTCAAAACAAAAACAGCGCGCCGTCGGCATCACTCTGGCTGACCAACATCAGCGTTCAGGTCTGCCTGGTGCTGATCTGGCTCACAGGTTCAGACTATAACACGCTGCTGACCATCGCCTCGGAGATGATTCTGGTACCCTATTTCTTAGTGGGTGCGTATCTGTTAAAAATTGCCACACGCCCGGCGCATTATGTCGTGGGTGTCGGAGCCTGTATTTACGGCCTGTGGTTGTTGTATGCTTCCGGACCTATGCATCTGCTGCTGTCGGTAGTGCTGTACGCACCGGGTCTGCTGGTGTTTATCTACGCCCGCCGCACGCATCAGCTGGAGAATGCGCTGAAACGCCGTGAGATGGCATTAATTGGACTGCTACTGGTTGCTGCCCTGCCGGCAACCTGGATGTTAATGGGATAGCATCGCCTTTCCCATTGTTGAACTGTAAAGGAGAATACGATGGGAAATGCACCGCTTCGCCCAATACTGATTACCGGTGGAGGCCGCCGTATCGGCCTCGCTCTTGCCCATCACTTTCTCAACCTTCGCCATCCTGTCATTGTCAGCTACCGTACGGAATACCCGTCGATTGAAGGGTTACGCAAAGCCGGAGCGGTCTGCATTCAGGCTGATTTTTCAACCGATGAAGGCATTCTGGCTTTCGCGGAAGAGGTGAAGTCCACCACGACGGGGCTGCGCGCTGTGATCCATAACGCCAGCGCATGGCGTGCCGAAAAACCCGGTACGTCACTCAGCGAAACGCTCTCCGCCATGTTGCAGATCCACGTTAATACCCCTTATCTGCTCAACCACGCCCTGCAGGATCTGCTGCGCGGCCATGGGCATGCTGCGGGCGACATCATTCACTTCACTGATTATGTGGTGGAGCGCGGAAGCGACAAGCACATCGCCTACGCGGCCAGCAAAGCCGCGCTGGATAATATGACGCGCTCGTTTGCCCGCAAGCTTGCGCCCGAGGTGAAGGTGAACGCCATCGCCCCGGCGATGATTTTGTTTAACGAAAACGATGATGCGGAGTATCGCCAGCAGGCGCTGAATAAGTCGCTTATGAAAATCGCCCCTGGCGAGAAAGAGGTCATCGACCTCGTTGATTACCTGCTCACCAGCTGCTATGTCACCGGCAGAACCTTTGCCGTGGACGGCGGCCGCCCGCTGCGCTAGTGAAAACGAATAACAGCCAGAATTACGGAACCGACGTTAATTTTGAAAGATTAATGGAAGGTTAAGGTTCCGCGGTGTATGTTGGCTTTTTTCACGAAAACAGACGCTGTATGAATAAGATTGTTTATGTTGAAGACGAACCCGAAGTCGGGCAGTTGATCGCCGCCTATCTGGGTAAACATGATATGGACGTCATTGTTGAACCTCGCGGCGATCGTGCCGAAGAGGTGGTCGTCCGTGAAAACCCGGATCTGGTGCTGCTGGATATCATGTTGCCAGGCAAAGACGGCATGACGCTCTGTCGTGACCTGCGCGCCCGGTGGGAGGGCCCTATCGTCCTGCTCACCTCGCTGGACAGCGATATGAACCATATCTTGTCGCTGGAGATGGGTGCCAATGACTACATTCTGAAAACCACACCGCCTGCCGTCCTGCTCGCTCGCCTGCGCCTCCATTTGCGCCAGCACGCCAGCATCGAACGCGAAGCGCCCGCGGCGTCTCTGACGCCGCACAAAGCGATGCGCTTCGGTACGCTGTCTATTGACCCCATTAACCGCCAGGTGCTGCTCTCTGGCGAGCTTATCGCCCTCTCCACCGCAGATTTTGACCTGCTGTGGGAGCTGGCAACGCACGCCGGGCAAATCATGGACCGCGACGCGCTGCTGAAAAATCTGCGTGGCGTGAGCTATGACGGAATGGACCGCAGCGTTGACGTGGCGATTTCGCGTCTGCGCAAAAAGCTGCAGGATAACGCTACAGAGCCCTACCGCATTAAAACCGTGCGTAATAAGGGTTACCTGTTTGCCCCCCACGCCTGGGAAACCTGATTCCGTTATCCGGTTAGCATAACATGCGCGAAATGAAGGCATTACACAGTGATGTCCTCTCTATCGCGCCTTTATTTATCCGTTTGCGCAACAATTAACTTGCTAAGCACGCGAACTATCCCATAATTAAACCTTCTACTGTCCTTTCTTCAGCTGGCACTGACCCGGCTACAACGCTTTCTCACCGTGAAGCTCTCACGAAACCCCTCCCATAAAATCTTGATATGAGGATTTAAGCCCATGAAATATGTATAGCTACAGTCAGGTTGAAGCCATCAAAACCAATCTTGAATGGATTGTTAATCAGGCAGCGCTTAGCCATGCCTCTCCCTCACGCGCCGATCGGAAAGCGCTCTTTGATCTCCTTGAACTCATCCAGTTTTACGAAATACTTCTGGATTTAATTAATGAATTTGGAACTGTCGTGATTGATACGCACATTGCGGAAGGCCTGGCCGTAACGGAAACACTCATCGCCAAGGTAAAAAGAAGTGCGCACGCGATGTAATGCGCTTCACAGACATGAAAATATCGGCGGGTTTCATGTATATTCTGCACAAAGCGTTTCTTCGGTGAGATCCAATGAAAAAGCTGTTTGTGCAGTTTTAGTGTGCAGAAAATTCGCAACTCATTGAAATGGCTTTATTTGTCATGGTATCAGTGAGTTAGCCAGAAACGTTTAACGGACATATACGGACATGCACGGTCTTTTTGATGCCCCTATCGGTGTCCCTTCTTTCAAAATGCCCCCAAATTTGCCCCCAATATTCCCCTGTTTTGCGAAGCTCCTTCCGGGTTCGTAACACTCTGCTTTACGTCTCTCTATCTGATCAGCATGGTCGCCACGAATTCGTTTGTAAGACTTAACCAGCGCACCTCTTTTTCTCCCTGCCCTATACTTTCAGTCTGATATCTGGCTGGAGGTTTCTATGTGTGGACGCTTTGCACAAGCCCAAACCCGTGAAGAATATCTGGCATACCTCGCAGATGAAGCCGATCGAGACATCGCATTCGACCCTGAGCCGATTGGACGTTACAACGTGGCTCCAGGCACGAAGGTCCTGTTGCTAAGCGAACGAAACGAGCAGTTACATCTTGATCCTGTATTATGGGGTTATGCCCCGGGATGGTGGGATAAAGCACCCCTGATTAATGCGCGCGTCGAAACGGCGGCCACCAGCAGAATGTTTAAACCTCTATGGCAACATGGCCGCGCGATCTGCTTCGCCGATGGATGGTTCGAGTGGAAAAAAGAAGGTGACAAAAAACAGCCCTACTTCATTCACCGTGCCAATGGCCAACCAATATTTATGGCAGCGATCGGCAGCACACCATTTGAGCGTGGTGATGAAGCTGAGGGTTTTCTTATAGTGACATCGGCAGCGGATAAAGGTCTGGTCGACATTCACGACCGCCGGCCACTTGTTTTGTCACCAGAAGCGGCACGTGAGTGGATGCGGCAGGATATTGGTGGGAAAGAAGCTGAAGAGATCGCAGCCGACGGCACTGTGCCAGCTGAGATGTTTATCTGGCATGCAGTGGCCCGTGATGTTGGAAATGTACAAAATCAGGGGAGAAAATTGATAGAACAAACAAATATATAATCTGCCGTACTTTTGATGCGCACTTTATATTTGGTTAAATATTATCTTATCTTAAGAAAGGAATATATTTGCAGGCATCGAACCACTAAGTCCATTTATACGATAGAATTCAACACGAACACCTGGCTTTAACGTTTGGCTTTCACTATTACTTAATGCAGAAACATGTAAAAAAACATCTTTTCTGCCATCAGATGGGATAATCAATCCCTTTCCGCTCTTGAAGTCAAAACTTTTGACAATTCCTGTCATTTTACGAGACAAATATTTTCCTAATGGTAATCCAGATTTGACTATACAGGATTAGTTAATAATAGCTAATCCTATTTTAACGGCCTTCTGGAAGGCTAAAATAAAATTTGCTTAATCATTCAACACGTGCCTTAATGGTTTGGCTGATTCGTTGCGATGATGAATCTAACTTTTCCAAAAGCCGTTCTCATAACCAGGTGTTATCTCTGATACCTCCTCCTCTTGAGTCCATACATATACCAGCATACGTTTCTTATCATGAGCTTGCTTGTCAGTTTGAAATGTTCAAACTGAGTTTGTATGTCATCTAAAATCATAGGTCTTGTTAAGTGGTTTAACGAAGATAAGGGGTTTGGTTTTATCTCCCCACTCGATGGAAGTAAAGATGTTCTTGTTCACACTTCTTCCCTGCTGGGAGAAACATTTGATACTCTATTTGAAGGACAAAAAGTCAAATTCGCTATCATAGCTGGAACTAAAGGTCCAGTCGCTGCCAATGTAACACTTTGCGATAGATAATTTTTAGATGGTTTACTTAAGCCAGCATGACTTTATCAGTGAAAGGTGATTGTTCGGTTACGCACATCATTACAACAGGCCAGCATATTTACTTACCATAAAGTTTGCTGACCGATGTGATGAAATGCAGGACTGCTGCATGAACAGTCTCAAAGCAGAAGCTAACTGCTTATAAAATATTAAAGTGCGTAAGAGGTTAGGCAGCCTCTAAAAGCATCACTTCTTATTTTTTTAATTTTTTTAGAAGCGCTGGGGAGATTTGAATAAAGCACAGCAGTATGGGCACACCAATTGAGCCCCCTTTTGTACACGATTGTAACTATGTTCGGAATCTTTTGAGCAGTTTGGACAAGGACATTTTACTAAATAATTTCGGCGGAATTGAGTGTTTTTACGTGCTGACATAGACTTCTCCAGTTCAAATGGACCGTTACAGTACACGTTAAGTCAGTATAATGCTTGTTTTAATTTCGATAGAGGCAAAAAAAATGAACAAACAGCCCCCTTTCGAACACCTGCAGGGGCTAAAAGCCATCAAAATACATGGTGATATATGAAAAAAGTAATCATTTTTTTTAATGGTAAGCCAAGTAAAGTTATCACTGTGCTTAAAGGTGTGACATCAATACGCGAAGAATATCCTAATGGAGAAGTGATAAACCTTCAGATAATGTCAGCAGGTTTTCCCTCTTTAACAGGTGACCATGAAGTGGTCTATGTGGCATCAGATCGAGAGCTTACCTCTCAGGAAATATTAGATGCGGCGCAGAAGTATCTTTGACGCAAGGGATTCAACGCCAACGTTCATGAAATCATTATTATAACTACGTTTAATTATTATAGCCTGCTTAACGCAGGCTTTTTTTTACCCCCACACAAACATTTATAATTAAGACATGTACATCCAACACCATGGCAATATGACTTTATTGCTGAAGAAACCATAAGGCTTCCATGAAAATTCTATATTACACAGTATTAATAGTTATTGAAGCCCCATTCTCAGATAATAATATCAATCCTCTTATCTTAGGTCTCTTGCATGACCGAAACTATTCAAGTAAGTCAAACCGAGGCGTTAAACTTCCATCCCATGCATTCATTGGTTCAGAGGGTCAGGCAGTTTTAGAGTGGGAGTCTGAAAAAGATGGAGCAGAAAAACTAAAAAAAAGACTCTACCAGATGCTGCATGGAATTACACGTTTAGAAGAGTCTCCCACAGCAATTTTTCTAATGATTTGCCCAGAAGATAAAACCTTAACCTTTGTTTCAAGACTTAAAGTAAAAAAATGAACATCGATATTTTAACCTTCACCATCTGAAAATACCGTGACCGTGAAAACTGCGAAAGAAAATCATGAGGCACATCAGTAAATTTTGTATCATTTGCTAAGCATTGCTGTTACATTCGGTTTTATGATGAATCCTCCTCAGGGGCAGGGCTAACTAACCTGATGATTTGTATATCAAGCGTCTCATCGTGAATTTCTGAAGCAGCGAGTCACGAGTGGTTAGCTCAATGACTCACCGGGAGGCACCCGGCATCATATCCATAAGCCCCTGTATAATTGCAGGGGCTTATTTACATTACAAAAGCATAGTAGTAGACATATTACTCTTAATACTCATAGCCGATAATTAGGTTCGAATGAATATACCGTTTAAAGAATCATCTAACTTTTATTAGGTCTGAATACCTCGTAGTATATCGTGGAGATAACATATCCCGTTTCATCTGCCATTGCTGCTGTATGCCCTGCCCGGCAAAATAAAGCGTTCCCTTTCCATCTTTCGCGTTCAGATAATCCAGAACTTCCATCAACCTATCGCTACCAGCGCGCGGCGCGTTCTCGTCGAACAAGTTGAGCTGGGCCACACCATGGCTAAAGAAGTCACCCAGCATAATGCCGGCTTTCTGGTAACGGTGTCCGTCTTTCCAGATTTTGTCCAGGCACTTTACCGCGGCGTTAATGATGTCGCGTGAATCCTGAGTGGGGGTAAGAAGCTTCATGGACGCACTGTTACCGTAATACGGCTCGTTAAGCGCAAAGGGAGAGGTTTTCACGAACGCAGAGATAAACCGGCAATACTGGTGCTCACCACGAAGCTTTTCAGCACCACGGGCCGCATAGCTGCAGATGGCCTGACGCATCTGCTCATATTCTGTGACGCGTTCACCAAAAGACCGGCTGCAGACGATTTCCTGCTTAGCTGGTGCAAACTCCTCCAGCTCGAGGCATGGCTCGCCGCGCAGCTCCCTGACCGTTCGCTCGAGTACCACGTTAAAGTGTTTGCGGATAATCCAGGTGCTTTGTTCTGAGAGGTCCAAAGCCGTTTTGATGCCCATGGCGTTAAGCTTCTTACTTATACGCCTGCCGACGCCCCACACGTCCTCTACAGGCACAATAGCCAACAACCGACGCTGCCGGTCGATATTGGACAAATCAACCACCCCACCAGTCTGGCGCTGCCATTTCTTGGCGGCGTGGTTTGCCAGTTTAGCGAGTGTTTTTGTCTGAGCAATGCCAACCCCGACAGTCAGGTGTGTACGCTTCAGAACCTTAGAGCGGATTTCTTTCCCGAAGTCAGTCAGGTCCCGGCAGTTGCGAACGCCAGTCAGGTCGCAAAAAGCTTCGTCGATGCTGTAAATTTCGACGCGGAGGCTCATTTCCTCAAGCGTCGTCATTACCCGGTTCGACATATCTGCGTACAACTCGTAATTACTGCTGAAGCAAACCACACCAGCGCGCCGGAATAGATCCTTTTGCTTAAAGAATGGCTCTCCCATAGTAATTCCAGCGGCTTTGGCCTCGGCGCTGCGTGCTATTACACAGCCGTCATTATTCGAAAGAACAACCACTGGGCACCCTTTTAAGTCGGGCCGAAACACCGTCTCGCATGATGCATAGAACGAATTCACATCACAGAGCGCAAACATGTTCAGCTCGCCGATTTCACGATGAAAGTCACGACACCGAACACATCAAGCGTGTCCTCGCTGCCGACAATTATCGGCGAGTAAGCGCTGTTCATAGGATTGAGTTGCACGGTCGGGCGCAGCTGCAGACGCTTAACAGTGAATTCCCCTTCCACCGCGGCAATGACAATGTCACCGTGCTCAGCTGTGCGCGAGCTGTCCACCACCAGCAGATCACCATCGCTGATCCCGGCTTCGAGCATTGAATCACCCGCGGCTTTGACGAAGTATGTTGAGCTCGGGTGGGAAACCAGTAACTCATTGAGATCGATACGCTGTTCAACGTAATCAGCAGCAGGGCTTGGAAAACCACACTGTACTAAGTCACTGAAAAGCGGGAGAGCGATAATTTCTCGCAGTTCTGTTGGCCTGATGAATTCCATTGCACACACCTCAAATACTGTTTTTATATACAGTAGTTTTATTTGTAAATGTCCGCAAGATGGAGACACTACCGTCTCTGCTTAAAGCTTCGCCGTTTCGTTTCTAAGTTTCTATCCAACTTCGAATTATGAGTTTTGTAAATTTTATGGCCGCAACTCAGTGTGAACAGATTTAAGCCGATTTTGAAACTGGGAATTTTTTATACAACGTGCAGACGGCAACGTCATAAATTATCGCTACCTGCTTCCTGTCCACACCGTTCGCTATCAACCGCCCGGCCTGCGCCCATTGGTCCTGGGTAAGCTTCGGACGCCTGCCGCCGATTCGCCCTTTCTCACGAGCTGCAGCCAGACCTGCCCGGGTGCGTTCCACAATCAACTCCCTCTCCATTTCCGCCAGGGCCGACATGATATGAAAGATAAAGCGCCCCATCGGGCTGGATGTATCGATACTGTCCGTGAGGCTCTTAAAGTGGATCCCGCGCTGCCGGAGTTCGTCCACCAGCAGCACCAGATTACGCATGCTGCGCCCAAGGCGGTCCAGCTTCCAAACCACCAGCGTATCCCCCTCATTCAATGCCTTTAGAAGCTTTTTGAGTGCTGGCCGGTTTGCCACAGTTCCGCTCATTTTTTCTTCGAAAATCTGTTCACATCCTGCGCGTTCGAGCGCTTGCCGCTGAAGATCCGTATTTTGGTCATTTGTTGACACCCTTACATAGCCAATTTGCATATTTTTCACCCAGTTATTTCTGCAAAAAAATCAGGTGAAGTTATCGGCTAGGCCGCTCAGGAGCAATCTATAAAACGTCGGTTTGGGAGATCTGGCAACTGAAAACAGTAGTGGTATCAGAAAGCAACTTCTAAAAGTTGACCCACAACTAGGAAGCACGGTTGAACTTAATGTTTTTATTCCCGGTGCCGGTGTGAAAAATGGTTCGGGATTAGTTTTCAAACGTCCTGCATCTGATGGTTATGTCATCATGCAGTACAACACCTCAGGAGATTATGAGGTCAGTAACGTAATCATGGGAATCGATACTGCGTCACGTAACGTTTCTTGGGATTTCCAGTTGTCAGGAAACGCTGTTGCGAATGCCGGCTCATGGCTGAGCAATTCCGATAAAGAGATCAAAACCAACATAAAGGTTATAGAAAACCCGCTTGATAAAATGCGAATGATGCATGGATATACCTGGGAGCGTCTGGATGATGCACCTCCTGGGCAGGGTTTTATTGCACAGGAGCTTATGAAAGTCATGCCGACGGCAGTTTTTGAGGGAGGACGTACCGAACTTAAAGACGGTACGGTAGTTGAGAAAACCTTATCGGTAGATGTGCCTGGTGCATCAGCAGCACTTCACCATGAGGCTACCATGCCAGACTCCGCGACCTTCGCTATGAACTCCTGGTTGATGGTGTAACTCGTCGATTCTCCCTTAATGCCTAGGTATTTCGCACACCAGCCAAGCGCCAGCGTATAGGCTTCAGAAACGTTTGAAACGCAGATACCGAGCACCGATGTTGAGGATGTTTGCTCACCGCTCGCTTGGGTTGCCGTCTTTGCCGTGGCGTTCTGCTCAATCAGCCGGGCGCCAAGCTGCACCATGTAATCGCGCTTGCTATCCATGGCCTCTTTAGCCAGCATGTTCGGCTGCGCCTGGGCATAACCAAACGAACCCTCCTTGGGAAGCAAAAGAGGTGATCGGGAACCAATTTTCACGCCCTTCTTCTCGAGGTGATCGCGCCAGTTGGTATCAAGCCCGGTCATATACGGCTGTACCTGGCCACAGAACCATACGCTGTCTTCATAGTCAGCACTGTTGCGGTAATGTCCGTGGTTTATTTCCACCAGCGCGGCCAGCGGCGAATCATCGATAGTAGGATCATTGTTTTGGGCACCGACAAAGGTGAACGGGATTTCATCCCAGTAGTCCTTTCCTTTCGGCTTAGGGTGGTACTCACTGTCAACGGTGTAGGTTCCGCTTACGGTGCCACCAGCCCGGCGCCATACACGGCATATGAACCGCCCTTCTTCTAGCGCCAGCTCGCGATACTGGATTTCATCCTTGTAAGCATAACCATCCGGCTCTTCTACGCATTCCCGCAGCACCACCAGCACCAGCTGATCGCGCCCGTTAATACGCTTTGTTCGCCAGTTAATGATGTTCTCTGCCGGATAGCGGAGGATGATTGCTTCGTCGGACTCTTCAGCGTAATCGACGTAAATGCCCTCTCGCGCAACCTCCAGCACGTTCTCTGCCACCAGTTGCGACTGCTGATAGATGCTGGTACCGGCTCCGTCCGCATTGTCCAACAGGTACTTCAGCTTCTCCGGACCGTTAAACGTGGGGTCCTTGCGATACGCCATCCCAAGCATGCCGATCTTCGTATTACCGGCAATCGCATAGAACACCGCGCGGCTCAGATAGTCCTCATTGCGCTTGCGATTGCGTGTGGATTTATCGGTTGGGTCGAGATACGGCAGATACTTATTACCCGCCGCTTTTACGGCCTCAGCTCCTTTGCAGAAGTCCCTGTATTTCCTCCAGGCAGCAGAAGCCGCCCGGTGTTCTGGTCGAACCCAGGTGATGTCGTCGTTTGCCATATCAGAAAGTGGTATCCATGGTGATTGAGTATGCCGGTTTCACGATGGGGTAATCCTTCACGATGAAGTACCCACCAGCATCATTGGGGTGATCGTTATCAGCTGATTTGTCTGGTTCGCCATTAGCCGCCCAGATTTGCTGCTCGAGGCTCTCGGTGTAAACCGGGCAGTTCTGAACGTTCACCAGATAGCGGCGTTCTCCGTTGGCGTTGCAGAACATGGCGTTCATTGAGTTGATGCGGTCTTTAACCGGCGGGTTGGCATCATCAACAATGACGCTGAACCCGGCATCATTAAGCTGGGCAATATCGGTCTTGCTGGCGTTCTGCGATTTGCGTGAGTCGCCAGAGGCATCTGGATAGATGTAAATCTCCCGGCTCTTCACGTAGCGTCCATCCTCGTAGCGCCAGAACTCTTCCTGAATGCGCTTAATCATCGCCGGCGTGTCGTAGACTTTCACCAGCTCACGAACCGCACGCGGCAGGCCATTACGCTTAACATGAACAATCGCGGCCATTTTTCCAACGTTGAAGTCCATGCCGATAAATAGCGGATCACCATCCTGAATCTCGTCAGAACAGTTATTCAGCTTACGGTTGAACGTGTGGTAAATGGTCCCGCTGTTGAGGTTGGTGAACTTCCCTCGCAGGTATGCCTGAATCAGTTCGTCAGGGTAAGAGCTCAGCAGCGACGTGATGTAATCCGCGGGCAGATTCTTCGCATTGTCGAACGTGCTGGCCTGAATCAGTCCGTATAGAGCCGCAAGCTCTGGCTTTTCACGTACCGCCTTCACGAACTGCTGGTAGACGAACTTGAACCCTTCCGGCGTTGTCGTTACGTCAATTCCATTCCTCAGGCCCGGGATGTTGTAACGCATACGAGCGATGATTTTTCGCCAGGCTTGTTGCGCTTTGGCAGCCGCCATGACGTCAAGCTCATCCACCATCGCGTTACCGATTTTGAAACCAACTATCGAGCCGGGCTTCTCCATAGAGCGGCAGATTGTGGTCCCGCGGTACCTTCGCCCCTCGTAGAAGTGGACCTCTTTGTTCCCCTCGTTGATTTTGACGGTTAACCCCCAGTTGAAGGCCACCTCTTCAATCGTCGGGTAAAAGATGTCACGAATTTGCGGGTACGTCGGCGCGAAATAGCCCTGGTTAATCTTCGGGTGCTCCCACATCCCTTTGCAGATGCCGCCACAACCCACCCACGTTTTACCCGAACCGAACCCGGCAACGTAGGCCTTGAATTTGTGCTGCATCGCGAGGAAGCGCGCCTGAGGAATGTTAAGTGTCGGGCTGATCCCCATCGTCCGCCCTCGCGTCCACTACGTTGATATTGATCTGCACTGGGGTTGGTTCATCGTCGTCACCATCACCCGCAAGCTCTTTACGGAGTTTCTCAACCTCCAGCTGCCGGCGTTCGATTTCTATCTGCTGCAGGCGCTGCGCGAACTCGCTATCGGCCAGGCCCAGGCGCTTCATTACCGCCTCGAACATGCGCTCACGGCTGATAGCAGTGATTTCAACGCCATTCTTGCCGACCTTCACACCTGAATAAGCGAGCCGAGAAGCTGCCGGGAGTTTGCGCGTATCGGGGAAATAAGGCTGACCGATGCCCTCACCATTGCAGCGTGGGCATTCAGGGTTTGGCTCTCGGGTGTGGTCGTAGCCATAGCCGCCTGTGTCATCTGGTTGCCTGGCTCCTTCCCTTCCCTCAGCCTTTGCTGTTTCCTCTTCAAACTCAACTGCATCGCGCCACTGGTAGTGATGACCGAAGCCCCAGCAGTAACGACACGCGCCGCGACGATACTGTGAAAGCTGGTTTGCATCGAAGGTGGCGAGCTGCCACATCTGAGCGAGGATTTCATCGGCACTCCCGATAGTGCGCACAATGGACGCTTTTTGCTGCTGCGCAATAGCCTGCGCAACTGAAGTTTTCTGAAGGAGTTGATAGCCGATTTGTTCAGCTGATTTTTTACTGTAGCCAGCCCGGATAGCAGCCCGAGTGGCGTTGTTGTCCTTCAGGTACTCCGCGACAAATAAGCGCTGCTGAGCAGTAAGTCCATCATCATCCACCAGTTCATTTGCGCTCTTATCTTTCTGCGCAGTGCGCACTATCTTTCGCGGGTAAATTTTTGTATTTTGCGCAGCAGTTTTCTTGATATAGCGGCGAGCAGTTACATAATTAAGGTTATGTGCCTCGCACCATTCCTTAGGGGATATGCCAGTAGCAGCGTGATCAGACAGGAACCGCTTCTGCAGTTCGCCCCAATCCGGCTTAGCCATTGTTACCTCTAAACTGAATGAACTTTAGACGTCACTCACAGCTTCAGTATTTGAAGCAATGGAGTATTTTTTCTCAAAGAAATCTTGAAATGAGGATTTAAGCTTATGAAATAAGTATAACTACGATGACGTACAGAAAATCAAGGCCAATCTCGAGTGGATAGTGCATCAAGCCTCTGCCCGGTCTCATTTGCGCACTGAGCATGATCAATTAGTGATTTCCGATCTAATGGAACTCATCCAGACATATGAAACGCTTCTGGACCTTGTAAGCCAATTTGGTGCTTCCGTCTTAAATTCGGAAATCATAGCGGGTCTATCAATCACAGAGGAATTCATTGCTAAAGTTAAGAGGAATGAGGGTGCGATGTGAGCGACAAACACACTGTGAGACGATTGATTTGTGTATTGAAGCTTCAAACTGGTGGATTACAGTTTGAAGCTTGGGTTATTTAATTGCCGTACAGTCGATTGAAAAGCGCATTTTTCATCGCATTAGAATCAATCGGATCCACGTTTAACCAGGTCAATGTCTCACGATTCTTTTCTGCATTGAAATCAGAAAACACACCATGAATATCACCGCTATCAGGTGAGTAGAGAACAGCAATATTCTGTTCTGGACAACTGTGTGGTTTACACCCTGACAGTGCAATATACTTTTTGCCCGCAACTGTTACTTCGGTTGATGGCGTGCTCGTGCCACCACTTTTTACCCATGCAGGTAGTTTGTTTTTACTAATCACCTGGGAGTAGCTTTTAGACGTGCTTTTTGCACTGGCGAAATCAGAAAGATACTGCCCCTCGTCGGCAAGAGCACTGAAAGATACAAAAGCCATAGCAGCGATAAACACTTTACCTTTCATATTAATCCTCATTCCATAAAGACATCTCAACACTATACCTTAGCGGCTACTATGTCAGCCCTACAGTTAGCTAGAGGATTCCATATTACTGCCTATCCCAAGTGATTAACTCAGAATCATCCTAATAGCTACCGCTTATGCTTGTTGATTACGGACTGCTTGCCAGACTATTCAAGACTCTGATGAGGAGTTTGCCAACTCCAGGGAAACATCCATAAAAAGAGCAAGTGAAACTGAGACTCTGGTAGCCCTCCTTGTGAGGGCATTTTTTTACAATGCTGCGCTTCGCTTGTTAAATATTGAGTCTTTTCTACAATTTAATAGTGCTTTGCTATGTCAGGTAAAGCCGTCGTTCAGGAATACCCGTGTGCTCAAGGACGAGCCATCCCTAATTCTTTCTTTCCAACTCGATCTGCCTTATGCCAGCGAAATTATTGTTGCCCTTTTCAATTACAGCCAGTAGCGGCTTAATCCACAATACTACCTGGCAGTACGTCATGGAGTTGGTGGCAACGGCACGATCATCGGCTGTGTAAGGTCCATTGGAATCGGTGTGCATGGCGCTGGCACGTAAACGGTGCGCGTATTTGAGCAGCCCACCAGCAATGTCAGCAGGAACAGGCAGATCACAGGTTTTTTCACGGCGGAGAATCTCCCGGTATTCGATTACGGTTTCTTCGGTGCTGGTGTCAATCAGGGAGTTGAGCCTATTGGCATGTTCTGCAACCTGATTGAATCGATTGAAGTTGAATGTCTGGGTAGCGATAACCTGCCCTTGCAGAGAATTGTCACTTCGCAGAACGTCGTTTTCACTTTGAAGATTACTGGCCTCCAAACAGCTCTTAACGAGGGCGACCGAAAGGCCAGCAATAATGACAACGCCGATAATACCCGGATTAATTTTCACTGGTCTATCCCCCAGCACGCCAGCGCACTTTCCTGGTCTCGCCGTTCTACCTGACCGTAGCAGCCGTTCTTCTGACCTTTAGTCATGCTGCAATCGCGACCATCGTCTTTAATCCACCAGCGGATTGCCTCGCATGCCCCGCGGCGGTCACCGGCATTAATGCGCTTATAGAACGTGGACGGGAAGCACTTACCTGGCCCGATGTTGTACGGGCAGAAAGAAGCTATCCCAGCTTTCTGAGGTTCGGTAAGCGGTACCGTAATATTGCGATCAACCCACGCCAGAGCCTTATTGCGTTCGATGGCGTTCACCTGATTGCATTTGGCCTGAGTCAATTTCATGCCCTGCACAACCGGTTTACCATCAACCATCGTTGCGCCGCGGCAAATAGTCCAGATACCGCCGCCATCCTTGTAGGCCGTGAGGCTGTTACCCTCTTTCTCATTTAGAAACTGATCGAGAATGACGGATGCAGGAGCACCAGCCAGTACCAGCCCCAGAACTGCAGTACTCAACTTTGCTCTGGATCCCATCACTCACCTTCCTTTTGTAATGCCTCAACGACCACGCTTGCAGCGGCAGGACGCTCTTGAAGGGGTTTATCACCAACGCCTTTCAGGTAGTCATTGACCATTTTTGTTCGCTTCTCATCCTCTCTACGCCTGCGGTTTGCATCTACCCGCCCGTTAATGTACGAGGCTAGCGAGATAAGCAGACCAGCAGCGCCAAAGAACATGAACACCAGATCCTGAGTGGTAAATCCAATGGCTGACGCCAGAGCTGCTACCCACGCGAAGAACTGCGTGAAGATGTTCCCTGAATCATTCATTTTCATGGTCTCTCACCTCGCTAAGTGCGGGTGCTGTTGATAAAAATAAAAAAGGCTGCCATACGGCAGCCTGATGATGATTGATACTCTTCGGCGCTTCTTTCTCCCTTAGGAAAGCAATAGATTAAACAATCCTTAAGGAGAGTCATTTAAACAAAAAAATAATTAACTGCTCACATAGTTTAAAGCTGTTATTATTTACATTAACTCATAACTTTAGCTTTTGTGGATAAAAGAAAGACAATCGGGCAGAAGATGGAATTATTATTGCGGAGAGGAGTGATGTCGTTCTCCGCGCTTTTTTGTCTCAGACGAGCTTGTAATGTTTCGAGGATCGTTTTGCTAAAACACGTACTGAGGTTTAGCACCCTTTCTTAGCTCTGAGGTCTCTTACAAAACACAAGGGAGAAATAAAAAAAAACCTGCTCGGACAAGCAGGCATAAATAGCTAAGTTGGCAATAACTGAGGGAGTGGTGCCGGGTGCCTCCCGGTGGAAATGATCACAGCATTCATTTCCGCGCGCTGGTTGGACACTCTGGAGAAATGTCCTGCTGAACCGCCCCTCCGCTTAGGGGGATCCACCACAAAAACGCTTTCAGAAACATCCATTCCGCAGGATGCTTAAGAAGCATATGTGCAGTATGAAGAATCTGCCGCATAATCAGATGAATATATTCATCTAAATGGTAGAGGGAGAGGGCCTTCAATCACCTCAGCTTCTCCGTTGTCGCAGATGTCGTCACCCTGTGTCAGATGCCAAATACCATTAAAAGTAAGTCCCGTCTCAAGGTCTTCAGTAACGCCATTGCTGAAGTAAGCAACCTGAATCCTACCGTTGTGCTGAATCCAGTAGAAACCTTCTTCCATATTCCCTCCTGCGTTGTTGGGGAAATTATAAGTCACCGCAGGGTTGAATGGTTTTAGATATTCTTAAGTCGCTATTAAGCAAAAAGCCCCACGGAGTTAACCGCAGGGCTTTAAACGAAGGCAATAACCCATCGTTAGAGGAAAATTACCACAGATTCGGGAAAAGTAAATAGCTCACGATAAAATAACGCCCTATTTTGTTATCTGCTTCAGCTGCGCATCAGCCCAGGCCTCTTCGATGTCAAACTTGGTGATTAGCTGATCGTAGAATGGCTTAACAGACTTCTTCCAGGTGTCGAGGCTGATTGCATCCGTTATCTGGCACACCGCGGCGTAAGCCTCAGTTGATGGAATTCGCTCAAACCCTCGCCCACTGCAGCGCTTGCAATCAGCCAGTACCGGAACGCCCTGCTGCTCTTTAAGAGTCTGACTAACAGCTTTCCCGCGGCCATGACAATCTTTACAGGCACAGCTTACTACCTTCTTCCCCTTACACCGAGGGCAAAGAACGCGCGCTACCTCCCTGACCTGTCTATGCACCTCATACTCAGAAGGACGATTATTCTCCGCGCCCATGTGCAAAGACATCTTCACGAACTTCTTCTCTTTTGCCGGAGTATGAGACTTCATGCTGAAAACCTCAGCGTCGATAAACCCTTCCCCATTGCAGCCATCGCACTGCTTCACGCTGGCGGCGCTGCGGGAATAGTCCTCGAACGCGAAGGTGGCCAGCTGATGCATCACCAGTGGCTTAACCCCGGCACCCAGTTTGCGCAGTGCAGCAACCCGATCGCACCTGGTCAGCGCATACTGGGCCAGCAATTCGATCGCCCTCTCCCGGTCATTCTTGCTGATACCCATCTTCCCGAGAAAAGCGCTGTAACCCAATGCTGCCCGTTCCTGCGTCATGCCCATCGCAGCCATGATATCCGTTCCGGTTAATAAGTCTGACGCCGAAGCGCGCGGAGAGTCGCTAATCATTGTCGATTTGGCAAAGTGATATTTGAGGGTGTTTTCAAGGTTCATGCGGTCTCCAGCTCAGTAATGGTGAGTTCTAATTTTCCGCCCTTAACGACAGGCATTTTCACAACGCGATAGTCAATAACCTGGCAGTCGTCCAGCCATAACCCCGCCTTGGTTAAAGCGTCGAATGCAGCCTTCTGCAGGTTATCCAGATCGCGGCGCCGGCGGTCAGGCATGTGACATTCAATACGTATTTTGAGTGGAGCGGCCGTGCGGATATTAAGCCGGGCGCTTCGAATGACACTTGCGACCGCATAACGGTACGCAACGCCATCAGCGCTAATGTGTGTACGCCCGCGGTTGTGCCGATAATACCGGTTGTTGCTCGGCGGCCAGGGCAAAGTGAGTTGATATGTCTTCACGTTCACTCCCACATCCGGTTTCGCCAGCGGCTATCCGGGCGCGCTGGAGTATTTGAGGTCGGAAGGAAAGCACTGACAGTCCAGGTCACATAATCCGGGTTAAGGCTGCGCTCAACCCGGACGCCACGAGCTTTGTAACGCTTAACCAGCTCGTCGGCCTGTTCGGTGCTGCAATCGGTATGATGGAACCAGGTCTTCTTCATCCCCATCCCCCCGCGAAGCCAAGCAGCCGCGCGGCGACATTTTCGGCCTCATCACGACTGCGGAATGAACGGGACAGGACCCAGCGCCAGAGGACATCGAGCGCAGCTTTATAGAGCTGCTGAAACTCGAGTTCATCCATGTTGGCAAACGAGATGCTTCGAGGATGTTTTTTGAGTGTTCCGTCTGGCAGCTGAATGGCATCAAAGTGCCCTGCTTCGACGATCACCCAGGAGCGGTAAGCGTCAAAGGATTTGCACAGGCTAATGCCATTTGTGACCCGGCGGTATGCAACCTGCTCAAGATAATGCTCAGCAGCATCGATCAGCGCGCCCTCATTGCCGGCATACGAAGCCAGGAACTTGGCGTAGCCAGTAATCAGCTTCCTCTCGTTACTCGAGATAGCCCCGCCGGTTGGTTCCCAGTATTCAAATCCGAGATTAAGAAGCGCGAAAAAGCGCCGGTGGAATGCCGGGTTTCGTACCCGCCTGAATTCGGCAACAAGAACATCGCCGAGCCGGGTTTTGGATTGCAGGATATCGCTGGTCTCGGGTGTGGCCGGGATCAGTATTCCTGAATGGTGTTTGATAAGTTGTAATTCTAGCGCCATGGTTCTCTCCGTGGCGCATCAGGTATAGGTTGTTCAGGCCTATGAAAGAATAATATCAGACGGTGATGTAACTCGGTACCCCAGTCGTTTTGCAAATTGCATGAACCCGTTAAGAGTGAAGATCTCTTCATCCTCAAGTAACGGTCGTAATGAAACTATTCCATTTACTCGATAAACCAGATATCTCCCTTCCGCCGGGAAGCTATAGATAACTGCTTTATCGGCCCTTCTGACCACGTCGTACCATTGATCATCTGCATTAAAGGCACCTGCACTACACACTATTTCCCCCAGAGCGACTTATTGACGCGGTAAACAGTAATCGGGAACAGCCAGGGGAACGCAAACAGCGATACTCTTTGAAACTGCTCCAGTGAGATTCACGCGATTAATAAAACCACTCGTCCGCGCTTTTCCAGGTCTCCTGCTGGATATGTTCGACCTCCTTCTTGTCGCCTCCGAAAACAGTCAACCCATCATTGCCGCCACGCTTAATCGTAAGCTGGTAATCATCAAACTGTTTACTGAGTTTTTTGACGAGTTCTGACTCTAGCGCAGGTATAGCTCCATCAGGAAGTTTCTTCATGCGATCAATGGTTAACTCGATTGTCATTTTTCCCTCCACAATGAATTACTGTATGCATATACAGTATATATATAAACTTATCTTACGGATTTTGCAACGCTTTCAGAACATCGAATGTGAATCAACCGATTTTTCTTGTAGAAAAAAATCAAGCGTTCAATCCAGGCGGTAACCTAGATAAAACTCATCTTGCGTTGCAAAATAGCATAAGGATTTTAAAAGGTTGGAATTCATTCGCTTCAAAAACGGACATGAAAGCGATGAGTTAGAAAAGAGAAGAAAACCTCACTTATGTTAAAAAATTGGGTGATTATTAAATTGGTTTAATTTTAGCCAAATGTGATAGAGTGAAATACATTCATTGAGAGGCTAATAATCATGTCCGTTATCGATTACACAATGAAACTTTTTGGAAGCGTATTAACCACAACTGTCACCTGCCCTGTTTGCGGCTTAAAATCCGCTCAGCCTTCCTCTAAACTGCGTCTAAAAAGCCCCATGCTTTGTCCGGGGTGTAAAGCACTTTTTATCTCTCCGCGCTAGCTTCACAGCCGATGTTCTACACTTAATATAATATCAGCAGTTGTCAAATCCCCGATGCCTTACGCCCATCCTGAGAGAACGTTTCTGAACTGATTTCGCATCTGCTCCTGCGCGTTAACGTAGCAAAAGAGCAACCCAATGAAAATGAAACCTATTGCGTGGTTTAAGCGTTCTCGTATTCTGCCCGAAGGCAGCGCACACATATCAGCCCCAGCCAACGATTCGGGAGGAGAAAACTATTTACGTTCGGAACTGTTTTCTACCCCTCAGTTGGAACGCTTTGGAAGAAAACTGGCTCGTACGCACAAATTGTCTCCGGAAATACTCCCGTACTACCTTCTTAAACGACTAACTGACAATGAAACGATAATTACGCGATGTTGCTATCTACTCAATGCAGGAAAAAAAACGAGTATCATGCCCGCAGGTGAGTGGCTGCTGGACAACTATTACCTGATTGAAGAGCAGATTCGCATGGTACGCCAGCACTTACCGAAAAGCTTTGGTAAGGGTCTTCCGGTACTAGCCTATCCACATAGATGTCCCAGAATTTATGACTTAGCCTCAGAGGCCATAGCGCATGGCGACGGACGCTGGGACAGCAGCAGCCTTACCAGTTATATTTCCGCCTATCAAGAGGTGACACCTCTGACGTTGGGGGAGATATGGGCTTTGCCAGGAATGCTGCGTCTAGCGCTGATAGAAAACCTGCGTCGTGTGAGCAACGAAGTGACCCAGGCCCAGCAGGAGCGAAATCTTGCAGATATGTGGATAATGCGGATTTTTGATTGTGCAGAGAATGCTCCCGCCGACCTAATTTTGATTGTTGCCGATATGGCGCGTAATCATCCTCCACTGAGCAGTGCCTTTGTCTCTGAAATGGTTCGTCGTCTGCAGGGACATGGCAATGCTCTTGCACTCCCTCTGAATTGGATTGAACAACGTCTTGCAGAGCAAGGTGTTACAACTGAGATCCTGATTCATCGCTTCAATCAGCAGCTTGCCGCCAGCCAGCTTTCCGTCAGTAACAGTATTTCGGGTTTACGTCTGCTGAGTGAAACGAACTGGTCTGATTTTGCAGAGACCATCAGCGTAGTCGAGCAAACTTTACGCCTTGACCCAGCTGGTATATATCCTCGCATGCACTTCGACACCCGAGATCATTATCGCCATGTGATTGAAACGCTTGCCAGGGATGCGAGCTTGAGTGAACCGGAAGTTGCAAACCGCGTGTTGGCAATGTCTTGCGAACCGAGTCTAGATCCTGAGCACCGACATATCGGTTATTTTCTGCTTGGGGGTGGAAGGCCACAACTCGAACAACTGTTGTCAGTTGAAAGGTCTCTATTGAAATGGCTGCGGCAGAGTATGAATAAATCGCCCCTTCTGTCATGGCTTGGTAGCCTGAGTCTCTTGACCACGGCCGCTACGGCTACCATATTGTATGAAACTGCACTACAGGGTATATTCTGGTTGCTCATCCCCCTAGCACTCCCCCTTATTGTTGCCATTAGTCAACTCGCCAGCGATATGCTTAGCGAAGCAACGACACGCTTTCGTATTCCCAGACCTCTGCCGCGGATGGACTTTTCAAGTGGGATACCAGTTGAATATGCCACAATGGTTGCGATCCCTTGCATGCTGACAAGCTATGAAAGCCTCAGCAAACTTCTCTCTCGTTTGGAAGTCTGCAGCCTTGGCAATCAAGATGAAAATCTCTGCTTTGCACTTCTTACCGATTTTCCGGATTCATTAACTGAGGATACCGAGGAAAACACTGTCCTTTTAAGGCAAGCGATTGCTGAGACGCAGAGACTTAATCGGCGCAACCCTAGCGGCCGATCTCGATTTTATCTACTGCACCGCCAGCCGGTGTGGAACGATTCGCAGAGAATCTGGATGGGATATGAACGCAAGCGGGGCAAACTAGCTCTTCTTAACAGCTGGTTACGCCAACCGGGAACCCAGTTTTCGAGCGTTGCAGGCTTTCCCTCGCAGGCTTTGCCCGGACGGATTAAATACGTCATCACTCTTGACAGTGATACGCTCCTTCCTCGCGATACCGCCCATAAACTGGTGGCCACAATGGCGCATCCGCTGAATAAACCAGAATATGATCCAACGTTCCAACGAGTCGTTAAAGGGTACGGAATTTTACAGCCAGGCTTAGCAGAGGAAATGCCTCTTTACGGTCAGGGGCACTACGCCGCCATGCGCAGCAGCATCCCGGGTAATAATCCCTATTCGATGATGTCTTCAGATATATATCAGGATCTTTTTGGCGAGGGATCGTTCGTAGGCAAAGGTATCTATGATGTAGATATTTTTGTCCAGTCCACTGCCAACGTCTGTCCGGAAAATCTCGTACTCAGTCACGACCTGCTCGAAGGATGTTACGCCCGCTCTGGTCTGCTGAGCGACGTTTTACTTTACGAACAATATCCAACTAATTATATCTCAGACGTCGCACGTCGTACGCGCTGGATCCGCGGAGATTGGCAACTGCTCAATTGGTTAAGGGTTCGGGTCAGAAAAGCTGACGGAAGCAGGGAAAAAAATCCATTGTCCATTCTTTCTCGTTGGAAATTATTGGATAATCTCCGACGCAGCCTGGTAGCGCCGTCGATCATGCTGCTTGTATTGAGCACGCTGCTCTGGCTCCCCAACCCTTTATACTGGTTTAGCGTGCTTACGCTAATATGGTTTCTTCCTGCGGCGCTTAGCATAGCATGGGATCTCGTTCATAAACCGCACCGTCGTCCCCTTAAACAACATCTGCAACTGGTCTCAGCTGGAGCCTTGAAGCGCATTTCACGTATCGGTCTCACGATTATGATACTACCCCACGAGGCCGGTTACTCATTATACGCTATTGGAGTTACGCTTTGGCGACTTGGTGTAAGCCAGCGTAACCTCAACCAATGGGTAAGCTATAACCCAGATAACTACCAATCCAGTGTCTCTGTTTTAGGTTTTTATCGGGAAATGTGGCTGAATGTTGCCTGCGGTCTGAGTCTCACATCACTAGCATTGGTGTTTGATCCGCTGATGCTGTTCATCGCATTGCCCATTAGCTTCGGGTGGTGCATAGCTCCCATTATTATGGCTTGGCTGAGCCGCCAACCCGCTCGTAAGCCCTTTTTGCCAGATCATAAGCAGAAACTTCTGCTGAGACAGACAAGCCGAGAAATATGGTCTTTTTTTGAGACCTTCGCCACAGCGAAAGAAAATTGGCTCCCCCCCGATAATTATCAGGAAATACCGCAGCCGACGATCGCGCACCGTACATCCCCTACCAACATTGGGTTATCACTACTGGCTAACCTTACTGCCTGGGATTTTGGCTATTTGCCAGGCGGCAGCGTCTTACAACGCATAACGCTCACGCTCGACTCTCTTGATAATATGGAACATTTTCGTGGTCATTTATATAACTGGTATGACACTCGAACACTTGCGCCGCTCAGTCCGCGTTACGTATCAAGCGTGGATAGCGGTAATATGGCTGGACATCTATTGACTCTGCGTGAAGGGTTATTAGCCATGCGAAACCAGCCGATTTTGAATGGCGAAAGAATACTTGCAGGGTTAAACGATACATTATTACTTCTTGAAAAACACTGGGGGCCGGGGGCACCGGATACACTTAAAGAGCTTCAAAAGCAGTGTTTCAGCTCAGTGGAACTTCCTTCGGGAGCTCTTTATAGCGAACTTAAAAAAATGCGTACTCAGTGCAAATATCTTACCGCTGCGAGTCAGCAGGAAGGTGATCTTGTGGTGCGCTGGGCCGAGCATCTGGAGCATCAGTTGGTTGAATTATGCCACGAATGGTCACATCTGCTCGCGTGGTTACCCCCTACATACCCAAGCGAGACATTGCCAACACTAAGCTGGTTGGCGCAGAGTACCGATACCGGAGAAGGAACGCCTCCTGCATCAGTTATTACTCACGCCCGTTTGCGGCTGGATATCATCAGCGAACTTGAAAAGAGGTTAAATGACCATGCGCGAATGGATTTTGCCTTTCTCTACAGCGAAGCTACCAGCCTGCTCAGTGTCGGATATAACTGCGACACAAATACCGCCGATAAAAGCCACTATGACCTTCTGCCCTCTGAAATCAGGCTGACAAGTTATCTCGCTATCGCGACAAATCAGCTTCCGATGAAAAGCTGGTATGCGTTGGGAAGGTTGTTCACCAATATCGACAATGAGACCTCGTTAATGTCATGGAGCGGCTCGATGTTTGAATACCTGATGCCGAATCTTGTGATGCCAAACTGGCGCGGCAGTTTGCTTGATGAAATGGGCAAATCCGCGGTGACACGTCAGATTAACTGGGGCAAGGAACGTGGCGTACCATGGGGCGTTTCTGAGTCCGGCTATTATGCATTTGATGTCCAGCGTAATTATCAGTATCAGGCATTTGGGGTACCTGGACTCGGTCTTCGCCGAGGACTTGCGGACGATATGGTAGTCGCGCCGTATGCAACACTACTGGCTCTGCTCGTTTACCCCCAGAAGGCCTGCGAAAACTTACTTAGACTGGAGCAGAGCGGTGCACATGGCGAATACGGGTTTTATGAAGCGCTGGACTACACGCCATCACGGCTTGCTACCGGGCAACTGTACGCGGTTGTACAGTCCTGGATGGCACACCACCAAGGGATGGGATTCCAGGCGCTAGCGCATATCCTGCTTGATGCCCCGATGATCGAGCGATTTATGGCAAGCCCCACCTTTATGTCGGCGAATCTTCTATTGCAGGAACGCGTCCCGGATGCAGTCGATCTTTACAGCCCTCGCCGTCATTTTGAATCCCATGAAGGAAGGGTTAAACCGGTGCGATATGAACCGAGAGTTTTCAGTCATGTAGACAGCCCCACTCCAGAAATACAGCTGCTCTCAAATGGGCATTACCACTTGATGCTGACGCCAGGTGGTGGAGGATACAGCCGCTGGAATTCGATTTCAGTTACCCGCTGGCGCAGCGATACAACCCGTGATAACTGGGGATCGTTCTGTTATATCCGCGATCCGCATACGAATGAGGTATGGAGCAATACTTGGCAGCCCATGGGCGGAAATGCGAATAGCAGCGATGAGATAATCTTCACCGACGCAGGCGCAGAATTCAGGCGTACCTTCGGAGCCCTTAGCGTTAGGACACAGGTTGTGGTTTCCCCGGAGGATGATATAGAGCTGCGGCGTGTCACCCTGGTACACCATGGCCGTCTACCGCGAACGCTCGAGCTAACAACGTATGCTGAAGTGGTGATTGCTCCAGAAACCAGTGATTTAGCGCATCCGGCATTCAGTAATTTGTTCATCGAAACTGAGATTGATCACAGTCGGGAAGCTATTCTTTGCCATCGACGACCGCGTTCTCCAGATGAAACGAGCCCATTTCTGTTTCACATGATGGTGGTGCATAGCAATGATCATAATGAAGCCTCGTTTGAAACAGACCGAGCTAAGTTTATTGGAAGGGGCAGAAGTCCGGCTGATGCCGCTGCTATCTATGCTAACGGGCCGCTCAGCAATACTTCCGGTGCCGTGCTGGATCCTGTCCTAGCGATCCGACAAGTTGTGAGACTCATGCCAGGCATTCCGATAACGATTGATATCGTTTATGGCATCAGTGAGAGCCGTCAGCAAAGCAAGGCATTATTGGAAAAATACCGTGATTACCCAATCGCTGAGCGTGTTTTTGAGCTTGCTTGGTCGCACAGTCTGGTAGTGCTAAGGCAGATAAATGCCAGCGAAGATGACGCAACGCTGTTTAACCGACTCGCTAGTGCTGTGCTCTATCCCTGTCACGAATTACGCGCCGACGATCAAGTCATAAGCCGTAACCGCCGCGGTCAGTCCGGACTGTGGGGCTGGGGTATTTCAGGTGATTTACCGATTGTACTGCATAGCGTGACCAGCGATGAGAGTATGACCTCTATCACTACACTGATTCAGGCTCATCGTTACTGGCGACTAAAAGGGCTTGAAGTGGATCTTGTTATCCTCAATAACAGCGCAGGTGGCTATCAGCAGGCCCTTCAAACACTGATTATGGATTTAATCTATGCCGGTTCAGAAGCCAGCCTGCTGGATAAACCGGGCGGCATTTTTGTCCGTAACGGGGAGCATTTGTCTTCTGAAGATAAGCAATTGCTGATGAGCGTTGCATGTATGTATCTTGACGATCGCGCCGGCGGGCTAAACGAACAACTTAATCAGCGGCTCCACTCGCCAATTAAACCGCAAAGGCCATTTGTATCTTTTGTCACTGAGGGAAGCAATCGACAGGAAGACTGGACGCCGCATATAGAACATCTGTTCAACTTCAATGGGCATGGAGGGTTTTCAGAGGATGGACGGGAGTATCAGATTATCCTGAAGGAAAATGTTCCAACGCCGGCCCCTTGGTCAAATGTGCTGGCAAACTCCTGTTTTGGTAGCGTCATTTCAGAAGCCGGACAGGCTTACAGTTGGTATGAGAACGCTCATGAATATCGTTTAACCCCCTGGGAAAACGATCCAGTAAGCGACCGTAGCGGTGAGGCTTTTTATATTCGTGATGAAGAGAGCGGAACGGTATGGTCACCCACGACGTTACCTGTTCGTGGCCGCGGGGATTATTTAACCCGTCATGGTTTTGGCTACAGCGTATTCGCGCACCGCGATAGTGGTATAGATAGCGAGTTGACAATACTGGTTGGCGAACACGATCCTGTTAAGTTGGCACTTCTGACGCTTAGTAACAATTCGGGCCGCACGCGCAAATTATCGGTCACAGGGTACGTAGAGTGGACGCTTGGGGAATCACGCTCGCGTTCTGCTCCCCATATCGTTACACATACGGTGGTCGTGCCGGGTGGTAGTGGAGTTACAGCAAATAACTTTTACGGAGCTAACGGCGAAGGACGCATTGCATTTTTCGCTGTCAACGATCCTAATTGTTCGTTGACAGGTGATCGCCGAGAGTTTATTGGCCGCAATGGCTCTTTGCAAAAACCGGCCGCAATGAAGCTTCGCAGTTTATCGGGAAATACAGGCGCTGGTTTGGATCCATGCGGTGCAGTTCAGTCTGTTACCACCCTAATTGACGGTGATCAGAAAACCTTCATTTTTGTACTCGGCAGCGAGGAAAACTCCGCCCGGGCTCAGACTATACTCGATCATTATTTGGATGAAAATATCGTTCGACAGGAGTTGGACAATGTCCATCGTCACTGGCACCGCATGCTGGATAAGATAGTGGTCAAAACACCAGACCATTCAGTTGATAAGCTAGTTAACGGTTGGCTTCTATATCAGACAATGGCCTGTCGTCTCATGGCGCGCAGTGGCTATTATCAATCGGGTGGCGCATTTGGTTTTCGCGATCAACTCCAGGATACATTAGCACTGACCCACGCTGCACCGGAACGCCTGCGCGACCAAATAGTACTATGTGCGTCAAGACAGTTTATTGAAGGCGATGTGCAGCACTGGTGGCATCCACCTCACGGTAGCGGCGTACGCACGCGATGTTCAGATGATTTTCTCTGGCTCCCGCTCGCCGTCTGTCACTACGTCGACACTTCTGGGGATATCGGAATACTAGAGCAGATGATTCCTTATCTGGAAGGGCGTCAGCTCCAGCCTGGAGAAGAGTCCGTTTACGATACACCACTAATCAGCCACACCGAAGAGACGCTATGGCAACACTGCGTTAAAGCCATTAAGCATGGGCTTCGTTTTGGACAACATGGTCTGCCGCTAATGGGTGCTGGCGACTGGAACGATGGGATGAACCGGGTCGGCATCGAAGGAAAAGGTGAAAGCGTTTGGCTCGGGTTCTTCCTGTTCGATATTTTAAAGCGTTTCGCGACGCACGCTGAGCGTCAGCAAGATAAGCTTGTAGCATCGCTGTGTCGCACGGAGGCGGAACACTTGCAAAAAAATCTGAATGCGACAGCCTGGGACGGGGAATGGTTTCGGCGTGGATATTTTGACGATGGAACGCCTTTAGGATCCAAAAGTTCTCAAGACTGCCGGATTGATGCAATAGCTCAAAGTTGGTCCGTTTTATCCGGTGCGACAGACTGTGGACGTGCCGGTAAATCAATGCAGGCTCTGGACAAGCATTTGGTAAACTCCGAATCCAGGTTGATAAAGCTACTTTCGCCTCCATTCGATGGACACGGACCAAATCCCGGTTACATTCAGGGTTATGTGCCTGGTGTGCGTGAAAATGGCGGGCAATATACTCATGGTGCTATCTGGGCCGTGATGGCATTTGCCCGAATGGGAAATGCAGAGCGTGCGTGGCAACTCTGGTCACTGATCAATCCAATAAACCACGCGTCTACTGACGAAGAAGTTGCGATTTACAGAGCAGAACCATACGTAATGAGTGCAGATGTTTACAGCATCGCGCCACATACTGGACGTGCAGGTTGGAGTTGGTACACCGGATCAGCGGGTTGGGCCTATCGTCTTCTTACAGAAGAATTGATGGGCATAAAACGTTCCGGTGATGTCTTGACCATACATGCCCTGTTACCAGCAGAGTGGGAGTCTTTTTCTCTGACATATCAACATGACGAAAGTTATTACGAGATTACCATTACACGTGGCAACGGGGAGTATCAGGTTATACTAGATGGTATCGAACTGTCTGATGACCGAATACCTTTAAAGCAGGATGGTCAAAGACACATAGTAGAGATCACTCAGAACTAAGGGATCTTAAGAGCGCATTAACGCCTACCGTTAATGCGCTGATTGTCTCTAAGCACTTCAATCGCAGTCTGCATAGCAACTTGATCATCACGTCTTTTTTGCTTACCTTGCATGACTTGAAGATACTCGAGCAAGGTCCGTGTATTAATCGGCCTTCCCTGTTTACCCACAGCAAGCACTGCTTCACCTAAAATAATTTTTACTGGCGGCAACTGCGCTGGGTACCAGTCAAGAGTGTCTTCTGATTTCATCATAAATTTCTCATGGAAGGATATTGTAACATAAATCAAACTGTTGTTTTCTAAAAGCTCATATTTTATTCAGCAATAAATATTCATAATTTAACCCGATAATTTATATTTTAAAGCGTATAATAAATATTATATTTTTCAGAGGTTATTTTATGTCATTTACAGAGGGACTTAGACATTTTAAAGAAAGACCGGTCCATGTTGCTTGCCCGGTATGCGCATACAGAGCCAATCAGAAAGCAGGTAAACTAAGAAAAAATGCTGTTCTGGAATGTCCTGCCTGCGGACTGTTGTTCAGGCCATCAGAATGCTGGTGCATCGGCGGCTGAACAGTTCCTGCAACTTAACTGATATCTGTAAATGCCAACATTCCTTTTATAGTATAGTGGTAGAGGGCATTATGATGAAAGATAAAAAATCTGTTTTTATTGAAGGAGATATACTTTCGAACAGCTGTCATGGACAGATCGGTCAACATTTCTATATCCACAGAGTGAAATTTAGCAATGGTAAATATGCAATTGTTCGGGAAGCATCAGGGATATGTTTCAAGCCAGGCGAAGTTATTCAACGAAATGATTGCTATTGGTTTTATAACTTAATCCCAATTCGTCTTCTATCTTTTGAGTATGTCGGGGAGGATGAATCCAGAAGGCAATTCCTCGAATATCGTTAATAACCCATTGAGTCTTATAGAAAAAGAATTTTTTCGCCTCACTAAACCATTTAGTGAGCATCCACTCCCACACGCAATCTGTCCCCCTGAATTCAGAAAAAAACTCAATTATCTAAATGAAACGTTCCGCTGAAAAACAAATTCTTCAAATTATCCATGTGCATTACAACCTTCATTAGCTTAGGGAAATTTATGTCACAGCTCTTTACATACAAATTACTTCATCCCCGCCACTGGTTTTCCTGGGCAGGCTTGGCACTTCTGTGGGTTATAGTCCAACTTCCTTATCCGGTTTTATATACTCTTGGTTCCGGTCTTGGAAAAATCTCCAGGCCCTTTTTAAAACGTAGAGAAAGTATAGCGGTTAGGAATATTGAACTCTGTTTTCCCGATATGACTCCGATTGCCCGAAGCCAGATGATAAATAATAACTTTGTTTCTCTCGGGCTGGGACTGATGGAAACTGGCATGGCCTGGTTCTGGAGCGATGCGAGAGTCAAAAAGTGGTTTGACGTAGAAGGGATTGAAAACTTGGCTAACGCAACCGGAGGGGTAATGGTTGTCGGGATTCATTTCATGTCGCTTGAACTATGCGGAAGAGTAATGGGGTTATGCCATCCAATGATGGCAACATATCGGCCGCACAACAATCCATTGATGGAATGGGTTCAGACAAAAGGACGTATGCGTTCAAATAAAGCTATGATTGATCGACGTAATCTATCTCGCTTAGTTCATGCACTCAAGGCCGGTGAAGCTGTGTGGTTTGCACCAGATCAGGATTACGGGCCTAAGGGGAGCGTTTTCGCACCCTTTTTCTCGGTAAAAAAAGCAGCCACAACGAACGGAACGTACGCACTTTCAAAACTCGCTGGAGCAAATTTGATCACACTTAGCATGATTCGACGGAGCGATAAAAAAGGTTATCATATGTATATCAGTAATCCATTGTTAGGATATCCGGAGGACGATAATATCGCTGCAGCTGCTTATATGAATAAAATCATCGAGCGTGAAATCCTCCGCGCCCCTGAGCAATACCTGTGGATGCATCGAAGGTTCAAAACGCGCCCAGAAGGAGAAGACTCTTTATACAAATGAATTTTTCACAGAATTATTCAAATGATTGTCCAGTGGACCTTTCTCAACACCACTCGCACCTCATGCTAGCTTTCATCCGTTCATATTCCGTCCTTAGCAGTTCAGAGGTGTAGGATCCAATAGAGCGGCCAAAGCTAGGATTTCGTACTGCCTAATCCTCAAGATAAAAAAGGTACCATGGGAAAAGTGATTAATATGATTGAGTTATTAGACAACTATTTCTCCGCGCATCACTCAGTCAGCATCAGTCACTTCAGCTACGCTTTATGTGTTCAGCAATGAGCATGTGGTATAAAAAATCTCTTTCGGCTCAATAGCAGTAGCGCTCACGCTTGCATCCCCTTTCCCCTTGCCAGGTTGATTCTGTCAACGCATTCCCTCAATGCTTTGACTTTCTCCGAAGAGAGTTCAGTTTCATCAATTGTGGCCAGAAGCGCGTTGAGGGAGCGCTCAATATCGTTTTTAGTCAACCGTAAACAGATAACCTTAACCCAACGTGGCGAGAACTTGCTGAGGCCGATTGCTCTTGTGATTCGTAATTTCATGCCATGCCTCTTTGTCGCCAGAGGAGGCGACTTGTAACTTGTTTATAACACGTTGTGGAAACAAAGCCTTCTACTCATTCGCTGTATGGTACGAATCTGAAGAATCTTTGCTCGCACAGTTAAACTCTCCCTTCATTTTTTAGGCGCGCGTATTTAGCCTTCAGAAGTTCAGCTGGCGTTGGCCCCCTCAGAGCCACTGGTGCTGCCAACGCACGACGAACAGGCGGGATTGGTTTCCCGGCTAGCACCCGCTTTTCCCACATACCCAGAAGATCACCGGCCTCGCGCTCGAGTTCTTTGTGACACAGCTGGCCATCGGTTCCGCGGCGACGCAGCTCCAGACAGATGTGATAATAAACCGGCTTAGGCCACGGATACTGCTCGCTGCTCGGGTACCGGAATACCAGCTTGCGCCACTTCCAATATTCAGCCATTACGTCAGCGGTGGTGATCCCCAGCACGCTGCGCCCTTCCCTGCACCACTTGATGAACTGGCCTGGCGAAGGCAGGAATGGACGCTCCTGACGACGCACCATGCGCATGCCCGCTTCAACCTGCTCCATTGTGGTGATCCCGTTTTCTTTGAAGGCCAGCACCCACTGACGGCGGATCTCGTTCACGTCTTCCTGGCTGCGATTAACCAGGCTTGCCGGGAACGCGGCCGCCAGCTGTACGAACAGCCCGTTGATAATCTGCGCCACCTGCTGCGTTTGTTCGCGCTCGGTGTACTGCTCTGGCATGTTGTGCGCCACGCGGCGAGCCTGTTCCCGGTCAAAATTGCGAATGCTCTCGGCTAGGTTTTTCATTCCAGCACCCCATCAATCCAGTCGGTGTTATGCAGGTCAATGCCGCCCCGGTATGGCTTTGCCGTTCCGGTTACACGCAGCCGCTTCGTGGTGAGCAGATCCCACTGCTTGCGCAGACTTGAAGGGCTCAGGATGTTGTCTTTCCAGAATTCGTCCCGGTTGGCCCACTGGAACAGGTCACAGATTTCGTAGTGAGTACGCTTGTCCTGGACACGCATCAGCCTGATGGTGTTTGCCCATTCAGCCCAGTTGGGTTCAGATAGCGATGCGTTGACGGTGAGAAGCCTGTCGTAAATCCAGCGCGCGGCCTTGAGGTCGTCAGCGGATCCCCATGATTTACCTGCCGGGGTGTATATCCCGGCGGCAGCTTCTGGATAACGTGAGAGAAATTTTTGAGTTTTCTGGTTTCGGGATTCGTCAGAATTCCGAGACGAGGATATTTTAATATTGTTCTTGTTATAGTCTTGGGTGTCTACCGTTTCCGGGAAGGTTTTTCCCGTTTTCGGTAACACTTTTCCCGATTTCGGGAAGGTTTTTCCCGTTTTCGGTTTGTCTAAAATCCAGGCAGAAAGGTCAGTATTTACACCGACGATTTTCATCACGCCCTGCTTCTGACTGAAGATAATTTTGCGTTCTGCGAGCGATTTGAGCGCATCAGAGACATGCGAATCACTCAGCCCTGTAAGCTCAGCGATCACCGTGTTCGTAACGCGGTCTTGTTTCTTGTTCCAGCCGTAGGTAAGCCAGATCACCGCCTCAAAACACTGCCACTCCCGGCCTGACATTCTCAGACGAGGCTTGAGCTGTTGGATCTCGTTAGCAACCTTGGTATACCCGTTCGACAGGTCGGCCATACGACCTCCCGGTTGTTCGGTTCTGTGAGGGAAATTGATAATTTCAGCTGTGTTTGACATACTTAGCTCCGCAATTACACTCCGTTTTTGCACCTGAAAGTCGGTTCTGTTCGCGCAGACCGGCTTTCGCCTTTTCTGAAGTCTTCATATCGCCCCCAGCATGGTTGTGACCATCGCCAGCAGCGGCGCTGTAAGATCCGGATCGACTCTGAACATTTCGAAAATCCCCTCGCCTAACTCCTTAAGCTTTTCCCTCTTCGGTGCATCGAGCATCAAAGCTTGCTTCGCCTCACTTACCTCTTTTTCTAATCTGGCCATGCGATGTGCAAAGGAGTCGTTCTTTACGACACGGTCGCGGTATCGAAGCGGTAATACGGACATGATCGCTGGCACCAGCAGTTCAACGTTCTTTCGGTACGATGCGGAGTCTTCTTTGTTGTCGAGCCAGCGGAACAGCTTCACGTTCCAGACATCGGCCTGGCCAGAAAAATCTACGCCATCAAGTTGAAGTTCTTCCGCCGCTTCTTGGATTTGAAGCGCAACAACTACGCGCCCTTCTGCCGCTGCCCACGCCCTGACTGCAGAACAAATATCTCGATGATCAAGATCCTGCTCTGCCGATTCGCTTTGATGACACGGGAATATCATTGGATTAGAGGAAGCTCTGCTACTCTGTTGAAATGAAACAGTTTGCATAGTTAAGGATCCTGTTTAGGTAAACCGTCTGTTGGGTTTGGGTAGAGATCTGGGCGCAGCTCGTGCGGAGTTACGCCGGTAACCCCATAAATTTGCAAAACTCGATCTGCCGGTACGACACCCTGATATCGATTTCGCCAATGACTAACAGTCATGGCGCTTACGGTTAGCAGTTGGGCTAAGCGCGTAGCATTTCCTGCTTTGGTAATTGCTTTATCAATTGCTTTCATAAATAGCTCCTGTAACAACAACGCAATTAAACATATTGTTTATGTTTGTGTCAACATTTTGAATATTGAGCTAATAAACATTTGGTTTAGAATTCGTCCATGAAAGAAAAAACTCATCAGATTAACCACCCCCAAGTTCAGCGGCTTAACGAGGTTCTTGAGCTCAAGAAGTTGACCAAATCAGACATGGCCCGTATATGCGGCGTCAGTGCTCAGTCGGTCAATAACTGGTTTGTTCGTGGGACGATTGGTAAAAGTTCAGCGATTAAGCTGGCGGATGCGCTTGGGGTGAGCCTTGAGTGGCTGCTTGGCCAAGATGTTGGCAAAAAAGATGGACTGAAGCCGGACGAACAACGGCTGTTGGAACTTTACCGTCAGCTTCCCGAAGAAGAGCAACAGAACATGCTTCGCATCTTCGCACTTCGCCTGAAAGAGCTGGACGAACTATATGATAAGTATATGAAAGGCCGGATTCGTTCGCAGGATGATTGAGTAATCCTTTCAGCAATGAATCGTAAAGATCCACCATAAGAAATGGCCATGAAGTGGCCTTTTTTTATGCCCCTCTAATAACTAGCACATCTTTTGTACTAAGCGACCATTCCGCGGACTTCCGGCACGCACCATTTCGTCGAATTTTTTTCCTCCAAAGGACAAAATTTCACTCTCCATAAGCACCACATAAACATTTTGTTTATCTAAAATTACTCATTTTGTTGACTACGACTTAAACTTTGTGTTTAATCTAACTCACTAAGACGCACTACGAACTACCAAGGCAGGACGCCCACGAAGTAGCCGCCGACGGCATACGAATAGTCGGATGAGGTGGAGAGATTAACGCGCATCAGGTTTAAACGTTCCGCTGGCCGGCGTTACAGGCGCATATAGGGGGAAAAATTGTGGATGACACGGTCATAAGAAAGAGTGAGCTTTATGCACATTGCAACAGCTCACTCTGGAGAAATAGGTCTAGCTGGGGAAGCATATAACCCTATTTCCATTCGTCTTCTGAGAGTTTCTGGTCAAGAAAGACTTCGAATTTTGCATAGATTTTTTCTATCTCTTCCACCGGATCGTGGGGGTCAGAAAGATTCCGGCCAGAAGAGATTTGAGCAGAACGGTAAGAGTTATATGTATCAACCGCTAAGCGAGTTAAATACAAGACTTTCTCTTCTTTTTCCACAGTTAATTCCCTCATTAGAGTGCGGGAATAACCACAATAGCACTGAAGTTAGGACCGCGATACGACAGTCAGAATTAAAAGGAAAGATAAATGATCGACTTTGCACGAACACCTTCAAGACAACAAGCTATCCGCCTCAGTGCGGCGGAAGTATGGATTCGCAAGCTTTGCTACTTACTGGCGCAAAAAGGCAATCCAGAGCTAAAAGCATGAGCTCGTTCTTTGCCCTGATCGTTACCGTCTGCGCCCTCACCGGGGAGTGCTCAGACATCATGCTCGGTGTATATCAGACCGAATCTGGTTGTGATGCAGCTGCCAAAGAGCAGCACGTTAAAGGAGAGTGTTACCCATATAGACCGGCTGACGACCACCAGCCTGCTTTCAAATTTTAATCGAGTTATGACCAATGGCTGTTACCAGCCCTTAAAAGCACAAAACCCGCGCAAGGCGGGTTAAGTACCCGGTCAGCCGACCAAAGCTTTCCGGAATCGAGTTTTGACCAATGACCACTACCCAAAGCGGCAATCACTAGCTGCGGGTATCTTACAATCAAAATTAAGGACCCGATATGGAATTCTTTCATTTAATCAAGGCAACGCAGAAATCCGGCAAAGAAGATGCCGTTATCTGGTTCACGGCTAAATCAGAAGCACGAGCCAATTTGCAGCTGGATGTAGAGCTGGAAGATGCTGGCATTGAAACCGGCCGGGGCAAGGATTATAGCAAGCCGGTTCGCACCGATTTTCCGGTTTATGGCGACCTGCCTGAAGAAAGCACAGTTGATTACTCATGGTGCAAACGCTACGAACTGCAGGACGATGGACGCACCTGGCTGCCAAAAGCTGGTGCTGAGTCAACTGGAGCCGTGGACAACACTGCCGCACCGGAACCGACCGTTAAAGTCGAAACCACCGTCGAGATTGTTCCGCTTGAAAACCGCACGCCAGCGGTCCGTTTTGCCGTCTAAGCGTCACGAACTCGCTTTGGTTCTCCGTTTCACCAGAATCTGGGCGGCTACTGATTATATTGACCGCGGAATTCTCGTTCGCGACTGGTCAGCCGGAAGCCGCATCAGCAACGTGCAGCGTACTGATTCAGGTACCAATGCAGACGGCGGCTATGTAACGGATCGCGGCGAAGGCGCTCACCACACTCTGGACACTCTCGATCTTGAGATCGCATGCGCCCTGCTGCCTATGGATTTCCATCACTTTGAAATCCCATCAAGCGTTTTACGTCGCGCCAAAGAAATCGTGGGGAAGAAAGAAGAGCCATGGAAGTCATGGAGCGCCATCCTGCGTAATCAGCCCGGCGTACTGGCGGTGAATCGTGCGGCAATCTTCAATCTGATCCGCATAGCGCCGGAAAACATCCACCACACGCCAGCGGCTCATCTTGAGTTTGTGAATAAAACCATGACTGCTGAGTTTAACTCTGCTGTGGATTTACTGCCGCTGTCTACTCCGGCTGTTGAGACCGAAGCTCCAGTTGCACAACCGCAGGTTGAAAATCTCGGTAGCGGTGTGTTCTCCATCGATGGGCTGATGGATGGAAATACCGAACCGGCCGTCAATACCTCCTCAAATGAAGTCGAAAAAACGAAATACACAGCGGAGACCACCAGCGATGTGCAGATGGAAACGGCTAAGCCAGAGAAAGACGAAGATGTTGGTTCGATACCACCGGGCGAAAGCACTGATGCAGCTAATACGCAGACAGATTCCATAGTGCCGGAAGAGCAGCAGTCAGAACCCGTAATCGAATACCCGGCTTACTTCGAGCCTGGCCGCTACGAAGGTCTGCCGAATGATGTTTATCACGCAGCAAACGGCATTAGCTCAACCCAGGTGAAAGATGCCCGCGTCAGCCTGATGTACTTTAACGCGCGCCATGTGGCTAAAACCATCCCGCGAACAGCATCCAAAGTGCTCGACATGGGAAACCTGGTGCATGCTTTAGCACTGCAGCCTGAAAATCTCGAAGCAGAGTTCAGCGTAGAACCTGAGATCCCGGAGGGAGCTTTCACCACCACCGCAACTCTGCGCGAGTTCATCTACGCGTACAACGCCAGCCTGCCGGCGCTGCTAAACGCTGACGAGATTAAAGCGTTGCTTGAAGAACATAACGCGTCCCTTCCCGCTCCAGTGCCGCTTGGCGCCAGCCTGGAAGAAACGGCTCAAAGCTATATGGCTCTCCCTGCTGAGTACCAGCGTATTGAAGAAGGCCAGAAGCAAACGGCAACGGCAATGAAGGCATGTATCAAAGAGTACAACGCCACTCTGCCGTCGCCGGTTAAAACCAGCGGCAGCCGTGATGCGCTACTCGAGCAATTAGCGATCATCAATCCTGATCTGGTGGCGCAAGAAGCGCAGAAACCGACACCGCTGAAAGTGTCCGGTACCAAAGCAGACATGATCCAGATAGTTAAATTAGTTAAGCCCGATGCCATATTCGCCGACGAACTGTTGGATGCCTGGCGCGACAACCCTGGCGAAAAGATTCTGGTTACCCGCCAGCAACTGGCCACAGCGCGGGCAATTCAGTCCGCACTACTGGCGCACCCGACCGCGGGCATGCTGCTGACACATCCAAGCCGCGCCGTTGAAGTGAGCTATTTCGGTTTCGACGACGAAACCGGATTAGAAGTGCGTGTACGCCCTGACCTCGAGATTGAACTGGACGGCGTGCGCATCGGCGCTGACCTGAAAACCATCAGCATGTGGAATGTGAAGCAAGAAAGTATGCGCGCCAGGCTGCATCGGGAAATCATTGACCGGGACTACCACCTCAGTGCGGCTATGTATTGCGAGACCGCGGCGCTGGACCAGTTCTTCTGGATTTTCGTCAACAAAGACGAGAACTACCACTGGATCGCCATCATCGAGGCGTCAACCGAACTGCTGGAACTGGGCATGCTCGAGTACCGCAAAACGATGCGCGCCATCGCAACCGGATTCGACACGGGCGAATGGCCAGCGCCGATCACTACCGATTACACCGATGAACTGAACGACTTCGACCTGCGCCGCCTCGAAGCGCTGCGCGCTCAGGCTTAAGGGGGATATATGCATAACACAAACGTTACCGTTGCTGACCAGAACACCGTTATTAACTCCAACGTGGCTTTGTTCGATTCCCAGTATCTGAACGCCATCAGCACGTTCGCGCAGATTATGGCCCAGGGCACCGCTACTGTACCTAAGCACCTGCAGGGCAATCAGGCCGATTGCATGGCTGTAGCGATGCAAGCGGCACAGTGGCAGATGAATCCCTTTGCCGTGGCCCAAAAAACGCACCTGATTAATGGTGTACTCGGGTATGAAGCGCAGCTGGTTAATGCCGTGATTTCGCGCAGCGGCGTGCTGGCAAGTCGTTTTGAATATGAGTGGTACGGGCCATGGGAAAAGGTCGTTGGGAAATTCCATATCCGTAAAGGAGACAAAGGCGAGTACCGCGTCCCGGGCTGGACCCTGGCTGACGAAGCCGGGATCGGCATCATTATCCGCGCAACGCTTAAAGGCGAAGATCAGCCAAGAGAACTCGATTTGCTGCTGGCTCAGGCCCGTACCCGAAACTCTACCCTTTGGGCTGACGACCCTCGCCAGCAGCTGGCGTACCTGGCCGTCAAACGTTGGGCGAGACTGTTCTGCCCGGATGTGATTCTGGGCGTTTATACCCCTGATGAACTCGATGATCGTCGTGAAGAACGAGAGGTAAACCCGGCACCGGCGCAGCACGTTAGCCTTGCAGACATTTCAGGTGACAACGTAACTACTACTCAAACGGCTCAGGAATCAGCTCAAAACATCGATGCACTTGCTGATGATTTCCGTGACCGCATCGAGGCGGCTCAGGATGTGGATAGCGCTAAAGCTCTGCGAGCAGATATTGAAACCGTGAAAGCAACGCTGGGTTCTGCCCTATTCACTGAGCTGAAAAACAAGGCCGTGAAGCGTTATTACCTTGTTGATGCCCGGAACAAAGTCGAAGCAGCCATCAATTCCTTGCCACCTTCAGATGAGCCCGATGCAGCTGCGCGGTTCGCAGAAGTAGAGCGCGTTCTTGCATCGTCTAAACGCCATCTGGGCGACGAATTGCATGGTCAGTTCAGCATCACCCTGGCGGATATGAAACCGGAATACGTGGACTAACGAGATCGGGAGGGGAAACCCTCCCTCAAGGAGAAGAAATGCGACTGATTAATCGAGGCAGTAAGCAATCCCCTTTAGCTCGCCAGGCATGTGAAATCGCACTCGCAGCCCACCAGCAAAGATATGGTGACTATGGGCGCAGCAAGATGAAAGAGACCTATACGGTGAAAGTGGAAGGCGTGAAGGTCTGGGTTGAAGTGGTCAACTGCAAGGCAAGCTACGTGGCCACAGCAATGACCGGCATGCGCCGACTGCGTTCCCTGCCCGGCCAGGCAAACTGAAACTGAAATATCAACGACTAAAGACCGGCATATCTATACTCATGCCGGTTACCTGAGGTGAACCATGTCGCAGGTAATTTACGATTCAGAATGGGGCGTTGCTTCAAAACTAAAAGAGAAGACAGGCCTTACAGATCGTCAGATTAAAAGCTATCGCCAAACCTCATGGGTAGAAGGTGTTCATTTTAAGAGAATCCCATTGGATGGAAGCAGCTCCGAAGAGCGAGGACTTGTCTGGTACAACATCCCAAACATTAACAGGTTTGTGAAGGAGGCATAATGGCTGCAATGCCAACGGGTGTTGAGATCCACAACAATAAGATACGAATAAGTTTCAAGTTTCAGGGCGTTAGATGTCGAGAAACATTGAAAGGATGGATCGTGAATGCTTCGAATCTCAAAAAAGCCGGGAATCTAAGGGCCAAAATTGTAAGCGAGATTCAGCTGGGCACTTTTGACTACCGGGGCGTGTTTCCGGAGTCAAAGGTAGCAGCAAAGTTTTATGCATCTAAAAATATTACGACGTTCGCCGAACTTGCATCAACCTGGTATGAAAACCATAAAATCGATCTCTCCCCCAATGCCACAAGAAGCTATGGGATAGCTGTAAGAACGTTAACAAAACTAATCGGCCCTGAAACGCCGGTTGCATCCATCACCAACAGCGACATTCTGGGCTGGAGAAAGGAATTACTGACTGGCGAGACTAACTATGCTCCCGAAAAGAGGAGAAATAAAACCGGCCGCGCCGTTAGAACAGTAGATTATTATCTGGCCATCCTGCGACAAATCCTCGACTATGCGGTTAAAAATAAAGTCATTTCATATCAACCATATGTCGGGATAAAAAGGCTTCGCAAAGGGCAAACAAAACCAGATCCGCTTCTTAGACATGAGTTTGAGCAGTTGAAAGAGACGGCTCCGGCTCAGCAGAAAAACATGTGGCAATTTTTCGCTTATACCGGCGTTCGGCCCGGGGAGCTTTGCGCTCTTGCCTGGGAGGATATCGATCTTAATTCTGGTGAAGCTAACATTGCGCGCAATCTAACTCAGGAAGGCTTATTTGGACCACCCAAAACCGAAGCTGGATACCGGACGATAAAGTTACTGGAGCCGGCTCTGGAAGCTTTGCGAGCTCAAAAGGAACTCACCGGGAGTGCCCCTAAGGTACCAATCACTTTTCACCACCGGGAGTTCGGTAAAACGGAAACGCAGAAACTGCACTTTGTGTTTATGCCTCGACCTCAGAAAGGCAAGCAAGCTGCGTACTATTCAGTCAGCTCAATTGTGTCACTATGGGATATTACAGTAAGACGATCGGGAATTCGCCGCAGACGCCCCTATCAGCTGCGTCATACATACGCATGCTGGATGTTGTCGGCAGGTGCTAATCCTGCTTTTATAGCGAATCAGATGGGTCATGAGAATGCAGAGATGGTCTTCCATGTATACTCTGCGTGGATAAATGCTCTCGATAGCGATCAGGTATCATTTTTGAATCAGCGCTTTGGCGGATATGCAAATGCCCCTATAGTGCCCCTGAAGGTAAAAACAAAGTAGTTAATTATTTGATTTCCCGGTGATATTTAATGAAAAAGCTGTTTGTGCAGTTTTATCTTTTGCTGTTTGTCTGCTTCCTGGTCATGACCATGCTGGTCGGGCTGGTCTATAAATTCACCGCCGAACGTGCAGGCAGGCAGTCGCTGGACGACCTGATGAAAAGCTCGCTCTATCTGATGCGCAGCGAGCTAAGAGAGATCCCGCCGCACGACTGGGCGAAAACCCTGAAAGAGCTGGATCTGAATCTCTCGTTCGATTTACGCATCGAGCCCTTAAAAAATTTTGAGCTGGACCCACCCGCCATGCAGCGTCTGCGCGACGGGGACATCGTCGCGCTGGATGAGAAATACACCTTTATCCAGCGTATCCCGCGCAGCCATTACGTGCTGGCCGTCGGCCCGGTTCCCTATCTCTATTATCTGCACCAGATGCGCCTGCTGGACATGGCGCTGATGGCCTTTATCGCCATCTCGCTCGCGTTTCCGGTCTTTATCTGGATGCGCCCGCACTGGCAGGACATGCTGAAGCTGGAATCCGCTGCGCAGCGTTTTGGCGAGGGGCATTTTACCGAGCGCATTCACTTCGACAGCGGTTCCAGCTTTGAACGTCTGGGCGTGGCCTTTAACCAGATGGCCGATAACATCAATGCCCTGATCGCCAGTAAGAAGCAGCTGATCGACGGAATTGCGCACGAGCTGCGCACGCCGCTGGTGCGCCTGCGCTATCGTCTGGAGATGAGCGAAAATCTGACGGAAGCGGAGTCTCAGGCGCTTAACCGCGACATTGGCCAGCTTGAGGCGCTGATTGAGGAACTGCTGACCTACGCGCGCCTCGATCGTCCGCAAAACGAGCTGAACCTCAGCACGCCAGATCTTCCTGCCTGGCTGCAAACCCACATTGATGACGTTCAGAGCGTGAACCCGCAGCGTACGCTGTTGACCCGCGTGACGCCAGGTGATTACGGCGCACTCGATATGCGCCTGATGGAACGCGTGCTGGACAACCTGATGAACAACGCCATGCGCTACAGCGAAAGTACGCTACAAATTGGGCTGGATTTGCAGGGCAGTCAGGCAAGCCTGACGGTGGAGGATGACGGCCCGGGGATAGCTCCGGAAGCGCGAGAAACCGTGTTTGAACCGTTTGTCCGCCTCGACCCCAGCCGCGATCGCGCTACTGGCGGATGTGGCCTGGGGCTGGCGATTGTCTACTCTATCGCGCAGGCAATGGGCGGCACGGTGCATTGCGAGGAGAGCGAGCTTGGCGGCGCGCGCTTCTGCTTTAGCTGGCCGGTATACCATAACATCGCCCTTCCCGTTCCTGTCTGACCTAAACCGCACGCTGGCCTGACCCGGCGTGCTGTGCTATATGATAAGTATGTTGTAACTAATGAGAGTGTTTATGGCGACTTACGATCTTCTCGAACGGCTGAACAGCACGTTTCGGGAAATAGAACACGAGCTCCTGACCCTGACTGAACGTTTGCAGACCTGCCGTATGCTGGCCGCGCGCGTCTTTACCCTGCCCGAGGTAGCTAAAGGGGCAGAACACGACCCGCTGGACACCATCGAGGTTGAACAGCACATCGGCAGCGCCGCCCTTGAGCTGGCGCTGAAACACTATCGTCGCCTGTTTATCCAGCAGCAGTCTGAAAACCGCAGCAGTAAGGCGGCCGTGCGTCTGCCCGGCGTGATCTGCCTGCAAACCGATGCGACAACGCGCGACGCGCTGGAAGCCCGGATTACCCATATCAACACCCTGAAAGCGGCATTTGAAAAGATCGTTACCGAAGAGTCCGGCCTCGCCCCTGCCGCCCGGTTTGAATGGGTGCACCGTCAGCTTCCTGGGTTAATTACCCTGAATGCCTATCGCACGCTGACGGTACTGCGTCACCCCGCCACGCTGCGCTTCGGCTGGGCGAATAAGCACATCATTAAAAACTTCACCCGGGATGAAATTCTGGCGCAGCTGGAAAAAAGCCTGAAGACGCCGCGCACCGTCGCGCCGTGGTCGCGTGAGCAGTGGATTGAGCGCCTGGAGCAGGAGTACCACAGCATCGCCTCGCTACCGGCGGATACGCGCCTCAAAATTAAGCGCCCGGTGAAGGTGCAGCCTATCGCCCGCGTCTGGTATTCCGGTAAGCAAAAACAGGTTCAGTATGCCTGTCCGACGCCGCTGATTGCGCTCTTTGATGCCGACCAGGGGGCCATCGTGCCGGATATTGGTGAGCTTTTGAATTACGATGCGGACAATGTCCAGCACCGTTACAGACCTCAGGCGCAGCCGCTGCAGCTGATTATTCCGCGGCTGCACCTGTATGTGGCGGGTTGATTATTTCAGGCTGCCAACCATCGCTTCCGGGCGAACCCAGGCATCGAACTCCGCCTCCGTCAGATAGCCCAGCGCCAGGGCGGAGGCTTTCAGCGTCAGCCCCTCTTTATGCGCTTTTTTAGCGATCTCGGCGGCCTTGTCGTAGCCGATATGGGTATTCAGCGCCGTCACCAGCATCAGGGATTCATTGAGCAACTGGCTGATACGCTCGCGATTCGGCTCAATCCCTACCGCACAGTGCTCGTTAAAGCTCTCCATCCCGTTCGCCAGCAGACGAATCGATTGCAGAACGTTGTGGATCACCATCGGGCGATAGACGTTCAGCTCGAAGTTGCCGGATGCACCGCCCAGGTTGACGGCCACGTCGTTGCCCAGTACCTGACAGCAGAGCATGGTCATGGCTTCACACTGGGTCGGGTTGACTTTACCCGGCATGATGGAGCTGCCCGGCTCATTTTCCGGAATGCTGATTTCACCAATGCCGCAGCGCGGCCCCGAGGCCAGCCAGCGCACGTCGTTGGCGATTTTCATTAATGATGCCGCCAGCCCTTTCAGCGCGCCGTGGGTGTGGACCAGCGCGTCGCAGGTCGCCAGCGCTTCGAACTTGTTGGGCGCCGTGACGAACGGCTGCCCGGTGATGTTTGCCAGCTCTTTCGCCACGCGCACCGCGTATTCTGGATGGGTGTTTAACCCGGTCCCGACCGCCGTCCCGCCGAGCGCCAGCTCCGCCAGGTGCGGCAGGCTGTACTCAATATGCTTCAGGTTATGTTCCAGCATCGCCACCCAGCCGGAAATCTCCTGGCCGAGCGTCAGCGGCGTGGCGTCCTGCAGGTGCGTACGGCCAATTTTAACGATCTCGCGGAAGGCCTGCGCTTTCTCATTGAGCGTGGATTTCAGAACGTTGAGCTGCGGAATAAGCTGCTCGCGGATAGCAATCACCGCCGCCACGTGCATCGCCGTGGGGAAGACGTCGTTAGAGCTCTGGCTTTTGTTGACGTCATCGTTCGGATGGATCTTACGCTCCATGCCGCGCACGCCCCCCAGCAGTTCGCTTGCCCGGTTCGCCAGCACTTCGTTCATGTTCATGTTGCTTTGGGTGCCGGAACCGGTCTGCCAGATGGCGAGGGGGAATTCGTCGGGATGCTTGCCCGCCAGCACTTCGTCGGCGGCGTTGATGATGGCGGTCGCTTTGTCTGCCGTCAGCAGGCCTAAATCCTGGTTCACTTTCGCAGCTGCACGTTTGGTGAGCGCCAGCGCCTGAATCAGCGAGACGGGCATTTTTTCAGTCGAGATACGGAAATGCTCCAGCGAACGCTGGGTTTGCGCGCCCCATAGCTTGTCGGCCGGGACGTCGATGGCGCCCATCGAATCTTTCTCATGGCGTACCGTGGTCATTACTTTCTCCTTGATAACAAAAGAGGGATTGCTCACATGCTTAAGGGATAAGTATTGATGACTTCTGAGAAACGTTATGGCGCTTTGTGCGCTCTTTTTGGTGTCGGGTGGCGGCTGCGCCTTACCCGACCTACGAGAATGCAGGCCGGGTAAGCGTCAGCGCCACCCGGCAATTTATAGAATTACTTCACACACGCCGAACACTGGGACGACTGGATCTGCTTGAAGAAGTCGTTGCCTTTGTCATCCACGAGGATAAACGCCGGGAAATCTTCCACTTCAATTTTCCAGATCGCTTCCATACCCAGTTCCGGGTATTCCACGCACTCCAGGCTCTTGATGCTGCCCTGTGCCAGCACCGCTGCCGGGCCGCCGATACTGCCGAGGTAGAAGCCGCCGTGCTTGTGGCAGGCGTCCGTCACCTGCTGGCTGCGGTTACCTTTCGCCAGCATGATCATGCTGCCGCCGTTGGCCTGCAGCTGGTCAACGTACGAGTCCATACGTCCTGCCGTGGTTGGGCCTAACGAGCCAGAGGCGTAGCCTTCAGGCGTTTTCGCCGGGCCAGCGTAGTAGATTGGGTGATCTTTAATGTACTGCGGCAGCCCTTCGCCATTGTCCAGACGCTCTTTCAGCTTCGCGTGCGCGATGTCGCGCCCCACGATAATCGTGCCGTTCAGGGAGAGACGGGTCGAGACCGGATACTGCGAAAGCTGCGCCAGAATCTCTTTCATCGGACGGTTCAGGTCAACGCGAACCGCTTCACCCTCACCTGCTTTACGCAGCTCTTCCGGAATGTATTTGCCCGGGTTGTTTTCCAGTTTTTCGATCCACACGCCTTCGCGGTTGATCTTGGCCTTGATGTTGCGATCCGCAGAACAGGAGACGCCCATCCCGACCGGACAGGAGGCACCGTGACGCGGCAGACGGATCACGCGCACGTCGTGGGCAAAGTATTTTCCGCCAAACTGCGCGCCGAGACCCAGGTTACGCGCCTCTTCCAGCAGTTCCTGCTCAAGCTGTACGTCGCGGAACGCCTGGCCGTGCTCGTTACCTTCGGTAGGCAGGCCGTCATAGTATTTGGTTGAGGCCAGCTTGACGGTTTTCAGCGTGCTTTCAGCCGAGGTACCGCCAATCACAAATGCGATATGGTACGGCGGGCACGCCGCGGTGCCGAGGGTGCGCATCTTCTCAACCAGGTAGTTCTTCAGCTTGCCCGGGGTGAGCAGCGCTTTGGTTTCCTGGTAGAGATAGGTTTTGTTGGCTGAACCGCCGCCTTTGGCGATACAGAGGAATTTGTACTCATCACCGTCGACGCTGTAGAGGTCAATCTGTGCTGGCAGGTTGGTGCCGGTGTTGACCTCTTTGTACATGTCCAACGCGGCGTTTTGCGAATAGCGCAGGTTGTCTTCGGTGTAGGTGTTATAAACGCCGTGCGCCAGCGCCGCTTCGTCACCGCCGCCGGTCCAGACGCGCTGGCCTTTTTTACCGACGATGATCGCCGTGCCGGTGTCCTGACAGGTTGGCAGAATGCCTTTCGCCGCGATATCGGAGTTACGCAGGAACTGCAGGGCAACGTATTTATCGTTTTCGCTGGCCTGCGGGTCGCTCAGGATATCGGCCACCTGCTGCTGGTGCGCAGGACGGAGCATAAACGAGGCGTCGTGGAAAGCGTGCTGCGCCAGCAGCGTCAGCGCCTGCGGATCGACTTTGAGGATCTCTTGTCCTTCAAACTCAGAAACGGAGACATGATCGCGGGTTAACAGGTAATACTCGGTCTGATCCTTACTGAGGGGGAAAGGATCCTGATAATGGAAGGGTTTATTCGACATTGGTCTCTCACTTACTGCTTCGGTCTGTTTATTCAGGGCAGATGTTCCGCTGCCCGGCTTAAAAGCGAGTCAGCTTATCCTACACAATTTTTTAACAAAAACTGAGACTAGTACGACTTTTTACATCCACAGGTTACTTCCATGAGGTTTATTGCTTTAATACCCGGAGTTAATTCCACAATTGAATCAGGGCTTGATAATGCAAAAACTCATTAACTCAGTGCAAAACTACGCCTGGGGAAGTAAAACTGCGTTAACGGATCTCTACGGTATCGCGAACCCGAACAACCTGCCGATGGCAGAACTGTGGATGGGCGCGCACCCGAAGATCAGCTCAAAAATTGAAGACGCCAGCGGCCAGGTACGCAGCCTGCGCGACGTGATTGATGCCGATAAAGCCGCGCTGCTGGGTGACAAGGTCGCTCGCCGCTTCGGCGAACTGCCGTTCCTGTTTAAGGTGCTGTGCGCCGACCAGCCGCTCTCCATTCAGGTTCACCCGAACAAGCAAGCCTCCGAAATCGGCTTTGCGAAAGAGAACGCGGCGGGTATCCCGTTAGACGCCGCCGAGCGTAACTACAAAGATCCCAACCACAAGCCGGAGCTGGTGTTCGCGCTGACGCCGTTCCTGGCGATGAACGCCTTCCGCGAGTTTTCGGAGATCATTTCTCTGCTGCAACCGGTCGCGGGTGCCAACAAGGCTATCGCCCACTTCCTCGAAAACCCGAACGCCGACGCGCTGAGCCAGCTGTTTGCCAGCCTGCTGAATATGCAGGGTGAAGAGAAATCCCACGCGCTGGCGGTGCTGAAAGCCGCCCTGGACAGCCAGCAAGGTGAACCGTGGGAGACTATCCGTCTGATTTCCGAATTCTACCCGGACGACAGCGGCCTGTTCTCCCCTCTGCTGCTGAACGTGGTGAAGCTGAACCCCGGCGAGGCAATGTTCCTGTTCGCGGAAACCCCACACGCCTACCTGCAGGGCGTGGCGCTGGAGGTGATGGCCAACTCCGATAACGTGCTGCGCGCGGGCCTGACGCCGAAATACATCGACATTCCTGAGCTGGTTGCCAACGTGAAGTTCGTGGCGAAACCTGCCGCGGAGCTGCTGACTCAGCCGGTGAAAAACGGCGCAGAGCTGGACTTCCCGATCCCGGTTGAGGATTTTGCCTTCTCCCTGCATGACCTGAGCAGCGCCGAAACGTCGGTGGCTCAGGAGAGCGCGGCGATTCTGTTCTGCGTTGAAGGCGAAGCGACGCTGCGCAAAGGCGAACAGCGTCTGGTGCTTAAGCCCGGTGAGTCAGCATTCGTTGCAGCCAATGAGTCCCCGGTCAGCGTGAGCGGCACCGGTCGCCTGGCGCGCGTTTTCAATAAGCTTTAAGCACTTACTGAATTTTTTAACAACTCTTGCTAAGCTAGTTGCAGGCTTAATATCTCCAGGCGGTTTTTACCGCCTGGTTTCATTTTAGGGATAGTCGCAATGAAAAAATCGGTCGTAGCGGTTGGAGTGATTGTAGCGTTAGGCGTGGTCTGGACGGGTGCCTCCTGGTTTACCGGGAAACAGCTGGAAGGCCGTCTGGCTGAGATGGTGGCGCAGGCTAACGGAGAGATTAAGCGCAGCGCGCCGGAAGCAGGTCTGGAACTGAGCTACCAGAACTATCACCGCGGTGTGTTTACCAGCCGTATGCAGCTGGTGGTGAAGCCGGTTGCCGGAGCTGAAAACGGCTGGCTGAAACCGGGCCAGAGCGTGGTGCTGGACGAGGTGGTGAGCCACGGTCCGCTGCCGCTGGCGCAGCTGAAGTCCTTTAACCTGATCCCGTCGATGGCGTCCGTTCATACCGTGCTGGTGAATAACGACGTCACCAAACCGCTGTTTGACCTGGCAAAGAATGAATCGCCTTTCGACATTAATACCCGAATTAGCTATGCCGGTGACACCAGTTCCGATATTGCGCTGAAAGCGCTGAACTACGAGAAAGAGAATGAAAAAGTCGCCTTCAGCGGCGGCCACTTCAAACTCGATGCTGACCGCGACGGAAACGTGTTCTCCCTGACGGGTGAAGCGGAGAGCGGCCTGGTCAATGCCGTGAACGAATATAACCAAAAAGTTCAGCTCACCTTCAGCAACCTGAAAGCCGACGGCAACAGCCGAATGACCGATTTCCAGGAGCGTATCGGCGATCAAAAACTGTCTCTCGATAAAGTCGCCATTGCGGTTGAAGGGAAAGAGATGGCCGTGCTGGAAGGCATGGACGTCAACGGCAAATCCGACGTTTCCAAAGACGGGAAGAGCATCAATACCCAGCTGGATTACACGCTGAAGAGCCTGAAAGTGCAGAATCAGGATCTGGGCACCGGCAAACTGTCGCTGAAGATCGGCAATATCGACGGCCTGGCGTGGCACGAGTTTAGCCAGAAATACAGTAAAGAGAGCCAGGCGCTGCTGACCGATACCGCGCTGCAGCAGAACCCGGAAGTGTACCAGCAGCAGGCGATGGCGGTGCTGTTCAACAACCTGCCAATCCTGCTGAAAGGCGAGCCGGTGATAACCGTTGCGCCGCTGAGCTGGAAAAACAGCAAAGGCGAAACCAGCTTCAACCTGTCTCTGTTCCTGAAAGATCCGGCCACCGCAACGGGTGAACCGCAGACGCTGGCGCAGGAAGTGGATCGCAGCGTGAAGTCGCTCGACAGCAAGCTGACCATCCCGATGGATATGGCGACCGAGTTTATGACCCAGATTGCGAAACTGGAAGGCTACGGCGATGAAGATGCCGGCAAGCTGGCGAACCAGCAGGTGAAAGGTCTGGCGGCAATGGGCCAGATGTTCCGCATCACCAAAGTGGAAAACAACACGATTTCCACCAGCCTGCAGTACGCCAACGGCCAGGTCACGCTCAACGGCGACAAGATGCCGCTGGAAGACTTCGTCGGCATGTTCGGTATGCCTGCTCTGGGGATGCCGGAACCGGCTGAACCGGCAGCGCCAGCCGAACCGGCGGCACCGCAGCAGTAAACGTCAAAACCCCTCGCATGAGGGGTTTTTTATTGCCCCCTAACTTTTCCATCCAGCCAGGAAATCCAGCAGAAGCGCATTCACTTTCTCTGGCTGCTCCTCCTGCGGCAGATGGCCGCACTCATCAATACCATACGCCCGCAGGTTTTCCGCCATTTCGGCCCAGACGCTTTTCATATCGAAAAGCTTGCCGACCGCATGAAAATCATTACCCCACAGCGACATTACCGGGCAGGTGATTTTCACCTCAGCGTCTGCCATATCCTGCGCCACATCCTCTGCGTTGGCGCGATAGTCAGCCATCGCGCCGCGCACGGCACCCGGCGCCTGATACGCCCGAACATAGGTGTCAAACGCCTCGCCGCTAATGGTAGACGGATCGTAGGTCCAGTCCGAGAAAAAGTGGTGCAGCCATACGTTTTCTCGACCTGCAATCAGGGCTTCCGGCAGGTCTGGTACAAGATGGAACAGGAAGAACCAGTATGCACGCGCAATCGACGCATTCAGATCGCGCGCCACAATACGGGTTGGTACGTTATCCATCACCACCAGACGATCGATTAACTCGGGATAATCTTTAGCAAAGCGGGTAGCAACCCGAGCTCCACGATCGTGCCCCACCAGCGCCACTTTCTCCAGACCCAGCACTCGCATTAGTTCCCGGACGTCCCGCGCCATGTTTCGTTTATCATAACCGGAGGCCGGTTTATCCGTTTCCCCATACCCGCGTAAATCTGGTGCAATCACACGATAGTGTCGGGACAAAACGGGTATCTGGTAGCGCCAGGCATAGTTTGTTTCTGGAAAACCATGCAGAAGAATAACCGGTGCGCCTTCACCCTCTTCTACGACGAACTGTCGGATACCGTTCGCCGTTACGGTGTAACTTCTCATGTTCGTAACCGCACTTTATTTCAGCAGAGGCACGTTGGCCGCACGTTGATAAGGACCGTAATTTACAGGATTCCAGCTATAGCCCTGCTGCCAGGAGGTGATATGCCCAATACCAGGGAAAGGCAGATGCGCTGCGGCCATCCACTCTCCGTCTTTCGCCAGCGCGTTAAACTCCTGCGCCCGGGATGAGATGGCTTTTTTCGGATCGACATCAAAGCGAATAGACACTTCAGGGTGCGGGAACTGGACGGCAGGAGCATGGATAAGATCCCCAATGAAGTTAATAGCCGTACCCTGAGACGCGAAGCGATAAACGGTACTGCCAGGCGTATGGCCAATGGCATATGTCGTCTGGACCTCCGGGATGGGTGAAGTTGGCGGGACGAAGGTTTTTAGGTGCCCGGTGGCTTTATACGCGGACAGCGCATTCCTGGCGATAGCGAAATACGCCTTCGCATTAGCCGGCGCGCTCGCTTCTTTTGCGGGGTCAAGCCAGTAGTCGGCCTCCCCCTGCGGTACGTAGACGGTGGCATTCGGGAACAGCGCCTTACCGTCTGCATCGCTCAGGCCACACACATGATCAAGATGCAGGTGGGTCAGGAAAACCGTATCGACCTGCTCAGGGCGATACCCTGATGCTTTCATATTGCCGATTAGCTGACCGGCCGTTTCTGACATGCAGTGGCCACCCCCGCTGTCAATCATGACCAGATGTTTACCGGTATTAACCAGAAACGCGTTGAAAGACGTCGGCATGCGTTCGGCATCGATTTTGTGTTGCGCCAACAGGTTGCGAACCTTGTCAGGTGAAAGCCCTTGCAATAGCGTTGGCGAAAGATCGTTATAGCCGTCGAACAGCGCCGTCACCTCGTATTCCCCTACAGCCAGACGATAATAGCCCGGGACCTGCTGTTTCACCTGCGCGGGAGCATCTGCCCACGATGTGCCAGCAAAGAGCAGGCCGCTGAACGCAAGAATCGTTTTCAACTTTTTCATCTTCACTCCAAATTTATGTTTATCAGGATGTGAAGAGACTATGGCAGCGTAACGACAAATAATGTAGATATGTAATTTGATAAGGCAGCATAACGAAAAACGATATAATGAGACTCGAAGATATTGAAGTGTTTGTCGAAGCCGTCAAAGCGGGTAGCCTCGCCGGTGCCGCGCGTCGGCTCTCAATGAGCGCAATGACAGCATCGCGCGCGCTAACTCATCTCGAAGCGGAACTGGGGGTTCGGCTGGTACACCGCACCACGCGTTCTCTCTCTCCCACCAGCGATGGGGACGTTTTTTTGCCGCATGCACAGGCATTGCTGGAAGATAAAAACAATGCGCTTGCCGATCTGTTTCCCGAGGGGACGCATCTTACCGGACGCCTGCGCATTACCGCCTCAGCGGGGTTTGGACGAAAGATCGTTGCTCCCATGCTGACCCGGTTCATGCAGCAACATCCTTCCCTGCAGGTCGATTTACTCGCCACCGACGAACAGGTTGATATTGTCGGAAAAGGCATAGACGTAGCGCTACGCATTGCGCCTCTGCGCGATAACAGGCTGGTTGCTCATCGCCTGTGTCACAACCCTCGCGATCTTTGCGCCAGCGCGACGTATCTTGCCGCAAAAGGCTATCCAAAATCGTTTAACGATCTGGCGGCACATAGCTGTCTGACCACGTCAGATACCGTCCACTGGTCATTCGAACAGGGCGAACAGCGCTACAAGCAAAAGGTGTCTGGCCGATTCTCCGCGAACTCTATTGAGGCAATTTACGAAGCCTGCCTGGGAGGGATGGGCATCGCCAATTTATCTCGCTGGTACGTAGAACCGGCGTTCAGAGAGGGTAAACTCGTGCGGGTCGTCCTGGAGGATGCCCAGCCGGAATCGCTGGCAGTGTGGGCAGTTTACCCGACCTCCCGCCTGATCCCGGCAAAAGTACGAAAATTTGTGGAAGCACTTGAGGCCGAACTGTTGCTCAACCCGCTTACGCAGTACACCTGATATTATTTCACCGTCACCAGCCGCGCTGCCACAATCTGGTGCCCGGCCTGCACATCCGCATTGTCGATGCGCTGCATAATCCTGTCCGCCAGGGTGTAACCCATCTCCCGCGCTGGGGTGGTGGCCCAGACGATCGGCAGGTCGTCGAGGGCGTTTTCACCGACGTCGGCGAACGCCCCGAGCGCTACCTGGTGGCCGAAGAAGGTTTCCACCCCGCCCTCACCGCTCTGACGCCCGGCGCGGATCAGGCCAAACCAGGCACCCATAGCGATCACATCGTTATAGCAAATCACGGCGCTGATCGTCGGGCTGCTTCGCAGCAGCGCGCCTATCGCTTCCGCCGCCATCTTCTGGCTGGATTCACACTCCGCGACCCACTCGCTGTGGAACGGCAGGCCGAATTTAATCAGCGTCGCGCAGTAGCCGCCTACCCGCTCGGCGCGGGTCAGGGACGAGCTTTTACCGCCCAGCCAGGCAATGCGCTGATGCCCGCGACGAATAAGATGCTCGGTCAACATTTGCGCGGCCTGCATGTTATCCGGGCGCAGCGTATCGGCTTCGTCGAGGTAGCTGGCGCGCGAGGCAAACACCAGCGGCACGCCTTTTTCAGCGGCACGCTCGCACAGTTCGCTGCCCACGCCCGATGCCCCGGCGACGATCACCCCGTCCACCCCCTGGTTCAGCAGCATATCGAGCCGGGAAAGCAGCTGATCGGCCTCGCGACCGCCGTGAAGCAGAAAGACCATCCGCCCCTGTGCTTCAAGCGCTTCGGTTAACCCGGCTGTTAACTCCGCATAGAAAGGTGACGTCAGATCGCGAACAATCAGGCCAATCACCCCGCTTTGCCCGCCGCGCAGCGCCGACGCCTGACGGTTACGCACAAAGCCCAGCTGTTCAACCGCCTCGTTCACCCGCTGACCGGTGGCAGGAGAGATGCGCCCCTTCCCACTTAGCACCAGAGAAACGGTGCTGACGGAAACGCCCGCCGCAAGCGCGACATCGTTGATGGTGATTTTTTTCGCTACAGCCATGTGTCGGCGTGACTCCCTGAAATGAGATCGGTAAAACGTTTTATCAATACGTTATCTTTATACTACCAGTCAAAGCCTGAGAATGTGATTTAGCGCGCACTAAACTTTGATAAAACGTTTTATCTTCTCGCAGCATTGAAGCAGACAAACTGATTTTAACAATAAAGGAGTCGTTTTATGACGGCGAAAGCAGCACAAAAAATATCGCTGTGGGAATTTTTCCAGCAACTGGGTAAAACCTTTATGCTGCCCGTGGCACTCCTCTCGTTCTGCGGGATCATGCTCGGGATCGGCAGCTCGCTAAGCAGTAAAGACGTCATCACGCTGATCCCGTTCCTCGGTACTCCCGTGCTGCAGGCCATCTTTATCTGGATGAGTAAAGTCGGCTCCTTTGCGTTTAGCTTCCTGCCCGTCATGTTCTGTATCGCTATCCCGCTGGGCCTGGCGCGCGAAAATAAAGGCGTCGCGGCGTTTGCCGGTTTTGTGGGTTACGCGGTGATGAACCTCGCGGTTAACTTCTGGCTGACCGCGAAAGGCATACTGCCGACCACCGACGCTGCCGTGCTGAAGGCCAACAACATTCAGAGCGTGATTGGCATCCAGTCTATTGATACCGGGATCCTCGGGGCGGTGATCGCGGGTGTGATTATCTGGATGCTGCACGAGCGCTTCCACAATATCCGTCTGCCGGATGCCCTGGCCTTCTTCGGCGGCACCCGCTTCGTGCCGATTATCACCCTGGTGGTGATGGGCCTGTTTGGTCTGATCATTCCGCTGATCTGGCCGGTCTTTGCGCTGGGCATCAACGGCATTGGCCGCATCATCAACGGCGCGGGAGATTTCGGTCCGATGATCTTCGGCACCGGCGAGCGTCTGCTCCTGCCGTTTGGCCTGCAGCACATCCTGGTGGCCCTGATTCGCTTCACCGAAGCGGGCGGGACGATGGAGGTGTGCGGCCACGACGTGAGCGGTGCGTTGACCATCTTCCAGGCGCAGCTGAGCTGCCCAACCACCCACGGCTTCTCCGAAAGCGCCACCCGCTTCCTGTCTCAGGGTAAAATGCCTGCCTTCCTCGGCGGCCTGCCGGGTGCCGCGCTGGCGATGTACCACTGCGCACGCCCGGAAAACCGTCATAAAATTAAAGGGCTGCTGATTTCCGGCGTGATCGCCTGCGTCGTAGGTGGTACCACCGAGCCAATCGAGTTCCTGTTCCTGTTCGTTGCGCCGGTGCTGTATCTGATTCACGCTGTGCTGACCGGTCTGGGCTTTACCGTGATGGCGGTGCTGGGCGTCACTATCGGTAATACCGACGGTAACGTCATCGACTTCGTGGTCTTCGGCATCCTGCACGGCCTCTCCACCAAGTGGTATCTGGTCCCGGTCGTGGCGGCAATCTGGTTCGTGGTGTACTACGGGATCTTCCGCTTCGCCATCACCCGCTTTAACCTGAAAACGCCAGGCCGCGATACCGATACGGCCGCCAGCGTTGAACAGGCGGTTGCCGGTACCGTGGGCAAATCCGGCTACAACACCCCTGCCATTCTGGCGGCGCTGGGCGGTGCGGATAACATTACCTCGCTGGATAACTGCATTACCCGCCTGCGTTTGTCGGTGGCGGATATGTCAAAAGTGGATACCAACGCCCTGAAAGCCAACCGGGCTATCGGCGTGGTACAGTTAAATCAGCACAATTTGCAGGTGGTTATCGGCCCGCAGGTACAGTCGGTGAAGGATGAGCTGGCTACCCTGATGCGAACAGTAGAAGCCTGATGCCTCAGCCCCCTCTCATGAGGGGGTTTTACTTTAAGGATTAACGTCATGTTTGATTTCTCTACCGTCGTGGATCGACACGGCACCTGGTGTACGCAGTGGGACTACGTCGCCGACCGCTTTGGCGCGGCCGACCTGCTGCCCTTCACCATCTCGGATATGGATTTCGCCACCGCGCCCTGCATTACCGACGCGCTGCATCAGCGCATCAATCACGGCGTGTTGGGCTACAGCCGCTGGAAGAACGATGAGTTTCTCGCCGCCGTTGCGCACTGGTTCCAGCAGCGCTTTCACAGTCAGATTGAGACCGAATCGATCGTTTATGGCCCTTCCGTTATCTACATGGTGTCAGAGCTGATTCGTCTCTGGTCAAACACCGGCGACGGCGTGGTGGTCCACACCCCGGCATACGATGCGTTTTATAAAGCCATAGAGGGTAACGCGCGTCGTGTTGTGGCGGTTGAGATGGAAAAGCAGGCTGCAGGCTGGCAGGGCAATATGGTGGCCCTCGAAGCGGCGCTGGCGAAACCGGAAAACAAAATTTTACTGCTGTGCAGCCCGCAAAACCCGACCGGCAAGGTCTGGACGCGGGATGAGCTGACGCAGATGGCGGAACTGTGCGCACGCTATGACGTGGCGGTTATCAGCGATGAAATCCATATGGACATGGTGTGGGGAGAGCATCGTCACACGCCGTGGAACGCGGTGGCGCGCGGCAAATGGGCGCTTCTCACCTCCGGCTCGAAAAGCTTTAATATTCCGGCGCTGACGGGCGCTTACGGCCTGATTGGCGATGAAGAGAGCCGTAACGGTTACCTCAGCGCGCTAAAAGGCCGGGACGGGCTCTCTTCCCCTTCCGTGCTGGCGCTGACGGCGCATATCGCCGCCTATCAGCAGGGGGAGCCGTGGCTGGATGCCCTGCGGGGTTATCTGGAAGAGAATTTGTTGTATATCGCGCAGGAAGTAAACCGCGCTTTTCCGAAACTGAACTGGCAGCCGCCCGAAGCGACTTATCTGGCCTGGATCGATCTGCGTCCGCTGAACATTGACGATCGGGTGCTGCAAAAAGTGCTGATCGAGCAGCAAAAAGTCGCCATCATGCCGGGATATACCTACGGTAAAGAAGGAAATGGCTTTGTTCGCCTGAATGCGGGCTGCCCGCGCAGCAAGCTGGAACAAGGCGTGCAACGCCTCATTGCCGGGATTAACACGCTCCTGTAATCAATTTGCGCAACGGAATATTCCCTTGCGCAAATAGCTTTTTACCCCGTTTTGTTTTTATAATATGGCGCACTTTAACCAGAAAAGAGTGCGACCATGATTGATACACGCCTGCCTTTAACTGATATTCATCGTCACCTTGACGGTAACATTCGTGCCCAAACCATCCTTGATCTTGGCCGCCAGTTCAATTTAACGCTTCCTGCTCAGACCCTTGAGTCCTTGATCCCTCACGTACAGGTGACCTCTAATGAACCGGACCTGGTCAGCTTCCTGAGCAAACTCGACTGGGGCGTGAAGATGCTGGCGTCGCTGGATGCCTGCCGCCGCGTGGCGTTTGAGAACATCGAAGATGCAGCCCGCAACGGCCTGCACTACGTCGAGCTGCGCTTCTCGCCGGGCTATATGGCGATGACCCACAACCTGCCCGTTGCAGGCGTGGTGGAAGCCGTCATTGAAGGTGTGCGCGAAGGGTGTAAAACCTTCGACGTTCAGGCTCGGCTGATCGGCATTATGAGCCGTACGTTCGGTGAAGCCGCCTGCCTGCAGGAGCTGGAAGCACTGCTGGCCCATCGCGACGCCATCACCGCCGTCGACCTCGCCGGCGACGAGCTGGGCTTCCCGGGCAGCCTGTTCCTCTCCCACTTCAACCGCGCGCGCGATGCCGGCTGGCACATTACCGTGCATGCGGGTGAAGCGGCAGGCCCGGAAAGCATCTGGCAGGCCATCCGCGAGCTGGGCGCCGAGCGTATCGGTCACGGCGTGAAGGCGGTCGAAGATCGCGCCCTGATGGATTTCCTGGCAGAGCAGCGTATCGGGATTGAGTCGTGCCTGACGTCTAACATTCAGACCAGCACCGTGGCGACGCTGGCGCATCACCCGCTAAAAACGTTCCTCGAGCACGGCGTGCTGGCCTCGCTGAACACTGACGACCCGGCGGTTCAGGGCGTGGATATTATCCACGAGTACAACATCGCCGCACCGCAGGCGGGTCTGAGCCGCGAGCAGATCCGTCAGGCACAGATTAACGGGCTGGAAATTGCCTTCCTGACGCCTGCTGAGAAACAGGCGCTGAAAGATAAAGTGGCTCGCGGTTAACACCGTTGCCGGGTGGCGCTGACGCTTACCCGGCCTACAAAATATTAAAAAACTATGCCAGGCAGAGCGTCGCGCGATGTTTGGCAGATTCGATGCCCAGCTCAATCAGCTCCATAATCTGAATCGCCTGGCTGGCAGGAACCGGATTCTCTCCCGTGCCGTTCAGCGCATCGCGGATAGCGGCATAATACGCCGGATAGTTACCCGGTATCGTCAGCAAGGTCTCCTCGACCAGCTCCTCGCCTTCGACCCGCGTTACCACGCCGTCGCGCATATCATAGCCCCAGTCTTCCTGCGGCAGACGTTCACCGTTTTTAAGCCTGTCTTCCTGCGGATCGAGACCAAACTTCACGTAGCTCCCGCGCGTACCGTGAATGATATAGCGGGCCGATTCTGCGGCCGCGACCATCGTGCCGTGCAGCACAATCCGCCGCTGCGGGTAACTGAGCACCGCGTGGAAGTAATCGGTTGTCTGCGCGCCGGGCCTGAGCTGGGCCAGATCGACCGTCATGCTCACCGGCAGACCAAAAAGATTGACGGCCTGATCCAGCAGATGCGGAGCTAAATCGTACCAGATGCCGCTGCCCGGACCGGCCTGTTCGCGCCAGCGGTTTCTCACCTGCGGACGAAAGCGGTCAAAGTGCGATTCAAAAAAGAGGATCTCCCCTAGCGTGCCTTCACTGAGAAGCCTTTTTACCGTCAGAAAGTCGCTGTCCCAGCGGCGGTTATGGAACACCGACAGCAGCCTGCCCAGACTCCTTGCCAGCGCATCCAGCTCGCGTGCCTGTGACAGCGTCACGGTGAAGGGCTTATCGACCACTACGTGCTTACCGGCTTCCAGCGCGGCCTTTGCCAGCGGAAAGTGGGTGTCGTTCGGTGTGGGGATGACGATTAAATCAATATTCGGATCGTTGAAAAGATGTTTCGGCTCTGAGACAACCGGCACGGAAGGCCAGTCGGCATGGACTTTTGCAGCGTCGCTGCTGGATACCGCCGCCAGCGCCATCCCCGGCGTCCCGGCTATCAGAGGCGCATGAAACGTTTTGCTCGCGTACCCGTAGCCGATAAGCCCGACGCGGATATTATCACTCATAGTGCCATCCTCTTTTATGACATTCTTATTTCACACTGGCTAACCTGGCATGAGCACAGATTAATAATGTGCACTATGACTTAAAATAGCAGGTTGTACGGGTTGTTTTTGTTACATAGTATTAACCTACTGATTTTGTTTAAGGGAACCGTTCCCAAAGCGCTTGCCGTCAGGGAGACGTCACTGTAACATTTGCGCCCTGTCTTTATGGATAAAGTACAATTACGCATTATGACGTCAATTATTAATCGAATCATTGAATTAGCGGGATGGATTGTCCTTGGAGTTTCGGTCATTTTGCTGGGCGTCGCCAGCCATATCGATAACTACCAGCCGCCGGAGCCTGTCACCATCGCCCAACCTAAATAACCGGTTACTGCAATAAAGAGTGACATAATATGTCAGTTTCGTATTGCCAGCCCTGGTGAACACGGTTAACCTTCTCTTCCAGGCATCGTCTGATGCCTGAATTTCAGCAAAGAAAACTCCTAATTTCGTCGCGTTACCTGAGTGGGCTGTTTACGTCTTTATTAATCCGTTTATTATTCGACCGAATTACCTTAACTGGTATTACTCACTTTTATATGGAAACTTATTAATATGACAGTTCAGGACTATTTATTAAAATTTCGCAAGATCAATTCGCTTGAGAGCCTGGAAAAACTGTTTGACCATCTGAACTACACCCTGTCGGATAATCAGGACATCATTAATATGTATCGCGCCGCAGACCATCGCCGCGCGGAGCTGGTTTCCGGTGGTCGTTTGTTCAACGTCGGTGAAGTGCCTAAGTCTGTATGGCGTTACGTTTTATAAGAAAGTAGCCATCCGCGCGAAATGTTATATACTCACCGCCCTGCAAACTGGCTGTACAACATTTCGCGCAGATTATGGGAGAGTTCATGACCGCAACGCCTGGAGAACGCATTGGAGGCTGGTTAATCGCCCCACTGGCATGGCTGCTGGTTGCCTTATTAAGCGCATCGCTTGCGCTGCTGCTGTATACCACCGCACTGATTACCCCTCACGCCATCCAGACCCTGATGTCGCAAAGCGTGCTGAATATTGCTTTGTGGTTTGTGTCGTTCGTTTTCGCGATTGGAATGTGGTACTACACGCTGTGGCTGACCATCGCCTTCTTTAAGCGCCGCAAGAGTGTGCCTAAGCACTACATTATCTGGCTGCTGATTTCGGTCCTGCTGGCAGTGAAAGCGTTTGCCTTTTCGCCCGTATCAGACGCGCTGGCCGTTCGTCAGCTGCTATTCCCGTTGCTGGCTGCGGCGCTGCTGGTGCCCTATTTCAAACGTTCGACGCGGGTGAAAAACACCTTCGTGAACCCGTAATAACCCTACAGATAACCTGTTGTCGCCTGCGTCGGTTTGTCCGATAATAGGCGGCTTTTTTATTTCAGGCTAAATAATGACCGATTACTTACTGCTCTTTGTCGGCACCGTGCTGGTTAACAACTTCGTTCTGGTGAAGTTCCTTGGCCTGTGTCCGTTTATGGGCGTTTCAAAAAAGCTGGAAACGGCAATGGGCATGGGGCTGGCGACGACCTTCGTGATGACGCTGGCGTCCATCTGCGCGTGGTGGATCGATACCTGGATCCTCATCCCGCTGGGATTAACCTATCTTCGTACGCTGGCCTTTATTCTGGTTATCGCGGTGGTGGTGCAATTTACCGAAATGGTGGTGCGTAAAACCAGCCCGGCGCTTTATCGCCTGCTGGGTATCTTCCTGCCGCTGATCACCACCAACTGTGCGGTTCTCGGCGTAGCACTGCTGAACATCAACCTTGGCCATAACTTTATGCAGTCGGCGCTGTATGGTCTCTCTGCGGCAGTCGGTTTCTCTCTGGTGATGGTGCTGTTCGCCTCCATTCGCGAGCGCCTGGCAGCAGCGGATATCCCTGCGCCCTTCCGCGGTAACGCGATTGCGCTGGTGACCGCAGGTTTAATGTCTCTGGCCTTTATGGGCTTTAGTGGTCTGGTGAAGTTGTAATGAATGCTATCTGGATTGCCATCGCCTCTATCAGCGTTCTGGGGTTGGTGTTTGGCCTTATCCTGGGCTACGCCTCCCGCCGTTTCGCGGTAGAGGACGATCCCGTTGTAGAAAAAATTGATGAGCTTCTGCCACAAAGCCAGTGCGGACAGTGTGGCTATCCCGGCTGCCGCCCCTATGCCGAAGCGGTAGGGATTCAGGGTGAAAAAATTAACCGCTGTGCGCCCGGTGGCGAAGCGGTGATGTTGAAAATTGCGGCCCTACTTAACGTTGACCCGCAGCCTGTTGATGGCGATGCGGACGTACAGGAGCCGGTCCGCGCGCTGGCCGTGATCGACGAAGCCAACTGTATCGGCTGCACCAAATGTATTCAGGCCTGCCCGGTTGACGCCATTGTGGGCGCAACCCGCGCCATGCACACCGTGGTGGCGGACCTGTGCACCGGCTGTAACCTCTGCGTAGCACCCTGCCCGACGCAATGTATCGAGCTGCGCCCGGTTGAAACGACTACCGAAAGCTGGAAGTGGGATCTTCAAGCCATTCCGGTTCGCAATATTCCTGTGGAACAACATGCTTAAATTATTTTCTGCTTTCAGAAAAGAGAAGATTTGGGACTTTGACGGCGGTATTCATCCACCGGAGATGAAAACCCAGTCTAACGGCACGCCGCTGCGTCAAATTCCGCTGGCGACCCGTTTCGTTATGCCGCTCAAGCAGCACATCGGCGCGGAGGGTGAGCTGTGCGTGAAAGAAGGTGATACCGTCCTTCGCGGTCAGCCGCTGACCTTTGGTCGCGGACGTATGCTGCCGGTGCACGCCCCCACCTCCGGTAAGGTGGTCGCCATCGCGCCCCATACGGTGGCCCATCCGTCCGCGCTCTCAGAGCTGAGCGTGATGATTGAAGCCGACGGCGAAGACCGCTGGATTGACCGTGACGGCTGGAGCGATTACCGCGCCCGCAGTCGCGAAGCGCTTATCGAGCGCATTCATCAGTTCGGCGTTGCTGGTCTGGGTGGTGCAGGCTTCCCGACCGGTGTCAAACTCCGCGGCGGTGGCGATAACATTCAGACGTTGATTATTAACGCCGCCGAGTGCGAGCCGTATATCACCGCCGACGATCGTCTGATGCAGGACTGCGCCGCCCAGGTGGTGGAAGGCATCCGCATCCTCGCGCACATTCTGCAGCCGCGGGAAGTGCTGATCGGTATCGAAGACAATAAACCGCAGGCTATTTCAATGCTGCGCGCCGTGCTGGCGGGCAGTCATGATATTAGCCTGCGCGTTATCCCGACCAAGTACCCTTCCGGCGGCGCAAAACAGCTGACGCAAATTCTCACCGGCAAGCAGGTCCCGCATGGCGGACGCTCTTCGGATATCGGCGTGCTGATGCAAAACGTCGGCACCGCGTATGCCGTGAAGCGCGCGGTGATTGACGGCGAACCGTTAACCGAGCGTGTGGTGACGCTGACAGGGGAATCAATTTCTCGTCCGGGCAACGTCTGGGCGCGTCTGGGTACGCCGGTGCGTCATCTGCTGGAACAGGCTGAGTTTTGCCCGGGCAGCGACCAGATGGTGATCATGGGCGGCCCGCTGATGGGCTTTACCCTGCCGTGGCTGGACGTGCCGGTAGTGAAAATTACCAACTGCCTGCTCGCGCCTTCTCCGACCGAAATGGGCGAGGAGCAGGAAGAGAAAGGCTGCATCCGCTGCAGCGCCTGTGCCGACGCCTGCCCGGCGGATCTGCTGCCGCAGCAGCTGTACTGGTACAGCAAAGGCCAGCTGCACGACAAGGCGAAAGCCCATAACCTTGCCGACTGCATTGAATGCGGTGCCTGCGCCTGGGTATGCCCTAGCAATATTCCTCTGGTGCAGTATTTCCGCCAGGAGAAGGCTGAAATTTATGCCATCTCCATGGAAGAAAAACGCGCGGCAGAAGCCAAAGCGCGCTTCGAAGCGCGCCAGGCGCGACTGGAACGCGAAAAAATCGCCCGTCAGGAGCGCCATAAGCAGGCCGCCGTTCAGCCTGCCGAGAAAGATCAGGATGCGATTAACGCCGCACTGGCGCGCGTTCGCGAGAAAAAAGCCACTGCAGCGCAGCCTGTGGTGATCCCGGCCGGCGAGAAGCCGGACAACAGCGAAGCGATTGCCGCGCGTGAAGCACGTAAGGCCGCAGCGCGCGCCCGTCAGGCTGAAAAAGCGCAAACGGTCCAGGCAGAGGCGGAGATCGACCCGCGTAAAGCCGCCGTTGAAGCGGCAATAGCCCGCGCTAAAGCCCGCAAAGCCGGTGAGCAGAATGTGGTGGTCGAGCAGGAAGCCGTCGACCCTCGCAAAGCGGCCGTCGAAGCGGCGATTGCCCGTGCTAAAGCGCGCAAAGCGGCGCAGCAGACACAAACCGCAGAACCCGAAGCGCCGGTCGACCCGCGTAAAGCCGCCGTCGAAGCGGCGATTGCCCGCGCTAAAGCCCGTAAAGCGGCGCAGCAGGATGAGCAACCGCAGGCCGCCAACGATGACCCGCGCAAGGCCGCCGTCGCCGCCGCCATTGCGCGCGTTCAGGCGAAGAAAGCCGCACAGCAAGCAGTTAACGAGGATTAAATGGTTTTCAGAATCGCAAGCTCCCCTTACACCCACAATCAGCGCCAGACATCGCGCATCATGATGCTGGTCTGCCTGGCGGCGCTGCCGGGCATTGCCGTTCAGTGCTGGTTTTTCGGCTGGGGAACCCTGTTCCAGATAATCCTGGGCTGTGCCAGCGCCTTAGCGGCGGAAGCGCTTGTGCTTAAGCTGCGCAAGGCGGCTGTCTCCCGCATTCTTGCCGATAACTCCGCGCTGTTGACCGGCCTGCTGCTGGCCATCAGTATCCCACCGTTCGCCCCATGGTGGATGGTGGTCCTGGGTACCGTGTTTGCGGTGATCATTGCCAAACAGCTGTACGGCGGGCTCGGCCATAACCCGTTCAACCCGGCGATGATTGGCTACGTGGTGCTGCTGATCTCCTTCCCGGTACAGATGACCAGCTGGCTGCCTCCGCATGAGATTGCGGCCACGGTTCCGGGCTTTATGGATGCCCTGCACGTGATCTTTACCGGCCATACGGCGCTCGGTGCGGATATGAACGCGCTGCGCATGGGCGTGGACGGTATCAGCCAGGCGACGCCGCTCGATACCTTTAAAACATCCCTGCATGCCGGGCACAGCGTTGAGCAGATCATGAAGTCCGCGATCTACAGCGGCATGCTGGCGGGTGCAGGCTGGCAGTGGGTCAACCTGGCGTATCTGCTGGGCGGCCTGTTCCTGCTGCAGCAGAAAGCCATTCGCTGGCATATTCCGGTCAGCTTCCTCGTGACGCTGGCGGTTTGCGCCACGCTGGGCTGGGTCTTCTCTCCTGAATCACTGGCCAGCCCGCAGATGCACCTGCTCTCCGGCGCGACCATGCTGGGTGCCTTCTTTATCCTGACGGATCCGGTAACGGCCTCAACGACTAACCGCGGACGCCTGATCTTCGGCGCGCTGGCAGGCCTGCTGGTCTGGCTCATTCGCAGCTTCGGCGGCTACCCGGACGGCGTGGCTTTTGCCGTCCTGCTCGCCAACATTACCGTTCCGCTCATCGACTATTACACGCGTCCACGCGTGTACGGTCATCGTTAAGGGTTTCGCCATGTTAAAAACGATGCAGAAACACGGCGTCACGCTGGCTGTCTTCGCCGCGGTCCTGACGGGGCTGACGGCACTGGTTAATGCGCTGACCAAAACGACAATCGAAGAACAGGCCTCGAAGCAGCAAAAGGCGCTGTTCGATCAGGTGATCCCGTCCGATTTCTACGATAATGACCTGCAAAAAAGCTGCTTTGTGGTAGACGCGCCGCAGCTTGGGAAAGGCCCACACCGCCTCTTTATCGCCCGCAAAGGGGATAAACCGGTCGGCGCAGTGATGGAAGCGACGGCGCCTGACGGCTATTCCGGCGCCATTCAGCTGCTTGTGGGCAGCGATTTCTCCGGCACCATACTGGGCACCCGCGTGACGGAACACCATGAAACGCCGGGTCTTGGCGATAAAATTGAAACCCGCCTGAGCGACTGGATTTTGCACTTTGCCGGTAAAGTGATCCATGGCGAAGGTGACACCGCGTTTGCAGTGAAGAAAGATGGCGGCGAATTCGACCAGTTCACCGGGGCGACCATCACCCCACGTGCGGTGGTGAATGCCGTAAAACGAGCCGGGCTGTATGCTGAAACGCTGCCCGCGCAAATCAACAATCTTCCGGCCTGTGAGGAGTAATCATGAGCCAGGTTAAAGAGGTTATTGTCCAGGGGTTGTGGAAGAACAACTCCGCGCTGGTACAGCTTCTGGGCATGTGCCCACTGCTGGCGGTAACGTCCACCGCCACCAACGCGCTCGGTCTGGGTCTGGCAACCACGCTGGTATTGACCCTGACCAACCTCTCCATCTCTGCCCTGCGCCGCTGGACGCCGTCGGAAATTCGTATTCCGATTTACGTCATGATCATTGCGTCGGTGGTCAGTATCGTTCAGATGCTGATTAACGCCTATGCGTTTGGCCTGTACCAGTCGCTCGGGATCTTTATTCCCCTTATCGTCACTAACTGTATCGTTGTCGGGCGCGCGGAAGCCTTCGCGGTGAAAAACAGCCCCGCCATGTCGGCGCTGGATGGGTTTTCCATTGGCATGGGTGCCACATGCGCCATGTTCGTGCTGGGCTCGCTGCGCGAGATCCTCGGTAACGGTACGCTGTTTGACGGCGCAGATGCGCTGCTCGGCGGCTGGGCCAAAGCGCTGCGCGTTGAAGTGTTCCACACCGATACGCCATTCCTGCTGGCGATGCTGCCGCCTGGCGCATTTATTGGCCTTGGCATGATGCTGGCGATAAAATACCTGATTGATGAAAAACGTAAGCGCCGCGCGGCTGAGCGTAGCGTTCTGGAAGGGACACCCGAGAAGGCTTCATGAATAAAGAAAAGCGCATTGCGATCCTGACCCGTCTGCGGGACGAGAACCCGCACCCGACGACGGAGCTGAATTTTACCTCCCCGTTTGAGCTGCTGATCGCGGTGTTGCTTTCTGCACAGGCGACCGACGTGAGCGTCAATAAAGCCACTGCCCTGCTCTATCCGGTCGCCAATACGCCGAAGGCCATGCTGGAGTTGGGCGTGGAAGGCGTGAAGTCGTATATCAAAACCATCGGCCTGTTTAACAGCAAAGCCGAGAACGTCATCAAGACCTGCCGGATCCTGCTGGAACAGCACGGAGGCGAAGTGCCGGAGGACCGCGCTGCGCTGGAAGCCTTACCGGGCGTGGGGCGTAAGACCGCAAACGTGGTGCTTAACACTGCGTTTGGCTGGCCCACTATCGCCGTGGATACGCATATATTTCGCGTGTCTAACCGGACCAACTTCGCGCCCGGGAAAAACGTCGAGCAGGTCGAAGAGAAGCTGCTGAAAGTGGTTCCGGCAGAATTTAAGGTGGATTGCCATCACTGGCTGATTCTGCACGGCCGTTATACCTGTATTGCCCGCAAGCCTCGCTGCGGCTCCTGCATTATCGAAGATCTCTGCGAATACAAAGAAAAAGTGTATCCCTGATCGCCCCAATACCATATTAAAGGAAGGGCTATCGAATGCTCTTCTTTTGGCCGTTACTTGTCCGTCTTTCGCTTACTCTGACCTATCACTTGTTCGGTTGTTTAACGCTCAAACAGGTTAATACTTTTTTCATGGCCAAAAATTTCTATACATCTGTGATCGCGATCACCCTGATAACTTCATGTTGAATTTTTGTTGTCAAAATCGGCCTAAACCCTTTGTCTGACAAGATACTCACCTCCCATCACCGAAGATAAGACCAGCTATTTTTCAGAATATGGGCTATATCACTGCGTAAAGCGACAAATAGCAGAACATATCGCCAAAAGCCGATCCGGACGAGTCATTACCAGTCGAAAAAACTACCTTTACTCATCGTATGAAATTTAACGCTGAATAACATTTGCATGAACCGACGATTATACCACTCCAGATATATGTAACAGATTATTACAAACGTATTGCCAGACGGGGCAGGATAGTGAACATTACCCGCCGTTTCTCCTCCCAATATAACTATAAGGCGTATGGACTACGGCCATCACGCTATGAACACCCCCATTAATATGGGATGTAAAAAAAGAGGTATATGTGTCTACTGCAAACAATAAACCAACAGATGAAAGCGTGAGTCTTAACGCTTTTAAACAACCTAAAGCGTTCTATCTCATCTTCTCTATCGAGTTATGGGAGCGTTTTGGTTATTACGGCCTGCAAGGGATCATGGCGGTTTACCTGGTAAAACAGCTGGGTATGTCCGAAGCCGATTCCATCACGCTGTTCTCTTCCTTCAGTGCTCTGGTGTACGGTCTGGTCGCGATTGGCGGCTGGCTGGGCGATAAAGTCCTCGGGACTAAACGCGTCATCATGCTGGGCGCCATTGTCCTGGCGATTGGCTATGGTCTGGTGGCATGGTCAGGGCATGATGCCGCTGTCGTGTATATGGGTATGGCGACGATTGCCGTTGGTAATGGTCTGTTCAAAGCGAACCCGTCCTCTCTGCTTTCGACCTGCTACAACAAAGACGATCCGCGCCTGGACGGTGCATTTACCATGTACTACATGTCCATCAACATCGGTTCGTTCTTCTCTATGCTGGCAACCCCATGGCTCGCGGCGAAATTCGGCTGGAGCGTGGCATTTGCACTGAGCTTCGTGGGTATGTTGATCACCGTGGTGAACTTCCTGTTCTGCCGCAGCTGGGTTAAAGATTACGGTTCAAAACCTGACTTCGAGCCTGTGCATATGGGCAAACTGCTGGCCACCATCGTGGGCGTTGTTGTCCTCGCGGCCATCGCCACCTGGCTGCTGCACAACCAGGGTATCGCACGTGCCGTTCTGGGCGTGGTTGCGCTGGGTATCGTGGTCATCTTTGCAAAAGAAGCATTCGCCATGCAGGGTGCGGCCCGTCGCAAGATGATTGTGGCGTTCATTCTGATGCTGGAAGCGATTATCTTCTTCGTGCTGTACAGCCAGATGCCAACTTCACTGAACTTCTTCGCCATCCGTAACGTAGAGCACTCCATTCTGGGTATCGCGTTTGAACCTGAGCAGTTCCAGGCACTGAACCCGTTCTGGATCATGATTGGTTCCCCAATTCTGGCCGCTATCTATAACAAGATGGGTGACCGTCTGCCGATGCCACACAAGTTTGCGCTGGGTATGGTGCTGTGTTCTGGTGCCTTCCTGGTACTGCCACTGGGTACCAAATTTGCGTCCGACGCAGGTATCGTTTCCGTTAACTGGCTGATCCTGAGCTACGCGCTGCAGTCTATCGGCGAGCTGATGATCTCCGGCCTGGGACTGGCCATGGTTGCGCAGCTGGTTCCTCAGCGTCTGATGGGCTTCATCATGGGTAGCTGGTTCCTGACCACTGCCGGTGCGGCAATCATCGCGGGTAAGATTGCTAACCTGATGGCTGTTCCGGAAAATGTAACCGATCCACTGCTTTCCCTGAACGTCTACGGTACCGTGTTCATGCAGATTGGTATCGCGACTGCGGTAATTGCCGCTCTGATGCTGCTGACCGCGCCGAAACTGAACCGTATGACTCAGGACGACGACAAGACCGCTAAAGCGACAAACACCGCTACCGCGTGATTTCCGTGAGAAACGACTGACCAGAAGCCGCTAATGCATTAGCGGCTTTTTTTTTATCCGTTTGCGCACTAACATAGCTGAAACCTCAGCAAAAAGGAGTTACCGATGAAACTGTTCTACAAACCGGGTGCGTGCTCTCTTGCTTCCCATATCACCCTGCGCGAGAGCGGCAAAGATTTCACGCTGGATGGCGTTGACCTGATGAAAAAACGTCTGGAAAACGGCGATGATTTTCTTGCCATCAACCCGAAAGGACAAGTTCCGGCGCTCTTGCTGGACGACGGTACTCTGCTGACTGAAGGCGTGGCGATTATGCAGTTCCTGGCCGATAGCGTACCCGATCGCCATCTGCTGGCGCCGGTCAGTACCATTTCGCGTTATAAGACGCTGGAATGGCTGAACTACATTGCCACCGAGCTGCACAAAGGCTTTACCCCTCTGTTCCGCCCGGATACGCCAGAGGAGTTCAAACCGACCCTGCGCGCCCTTCTTGAGAAAAAGCTGCAGTACGTTAACGCATCGCTGAAAGACGATCAGTGGATTGCGGGTCCGCGCTTCACGATTGCCGACGCATACCTGTTCACCGTGCTGCGCTGGGCGCGCGCGGTTAAGCTTAACCTGGAAGGGTTAGACCATATTGCAGCGTATATGAAACGCGTGGCAGAGCGTCCTGCGGTGGCTGCGGCGCTGAAAGCGGAAGGTCTTAGCTAATATCGCCCGGCGGCGCTTCGCTTGCACGGGCCTACGGGTTTTGTAGGCCGGGTAAGCGCAGCGCCACCCGGCATCGTTTAAAGCTGGGTAGCGCTGAAATAGTGCTCCGGCTTCGCGATACGATCCTGTGCCGCGACCACCTGCAGTTCATATTCCTGCATCTCTTTCGTCGCAATCATGATTTCGTACACCGCCGCAGTAACATGCTCGAGCGCGTCGCGCATTGTCGCCCCTTGCAGTAATTTCACCAGCAGCAGACCGCTGGTGACATCTCCGACCCCAACCGGCTGGCGCTGGCCGAAATCCACCAGCGGACGGCTGATATGCCAGGCGTCATCTTTCGTTACCAGCAGCATTTCAAAACGGTCCTGGCTCAGCCCTGCGCGCGCAAGGTGTTTTACCAGCACAACGTCAGGCCCCAGCGCGATAAGCTCGCGGGACGCTCTTACGGCCTCTTCTACGCTGTTAACCGGACGCTCGCAGAGAATTTCGAGTTCGACCAGGTTTGGCGCAATGATATCGCTGGCGGGCAGCGCGTGACGGACGTGAAACTCTGCAACGCCTGGCGCCACGATACAGCCTTTCTCCGGATGCCCCATGACGGGGTCGCAGAAGTATTTTGCCGACGGGTTGGCGGCTTTCACCTGGCGCACGATGCCGAGGATATGCTCCCCCTGCTCCGCTGAGCCGAGGTAACCGCTCAGCACGGCGTCACAGCGTTTGAGCTGGTCGATATCGGCAATCCCCTGCACAACCTCAGTGAGATGCGAAGGCGGCATCACGCAGCCGGTCCATTTGCCGTATTGCGTGTGGTTAGAGAACTGCACGGTATTAAGGGGCCAGACGTTGACGCCGAGGCGACGCATCGGGAATTCCGCGGCGCTATTGCCAGCGTGTCCAAAAACAACGTGGGACTGAATGGCGAGGATGTTCTTCATTTTTTTCTTACCAAACCCTGAAAAAACAAAAGGGGCGTGGTTTCCCACGCCCCTGAAGACTGTTAATTACTTCCAGCAGACAAGGCAGTAATTTTTCTTGCCGCGACGCAGCAGCGTGTAGCGACCATACAGACGATCGCCGTCAACGAAGGTGTATTCCGGGTCGGCCTGCTTCTCACCGTTGATGGTAATAGCGTTAGACGCGATGGTTTTACGCGCCTGACCGCGGGAAGGCTGGAGCTCGGAATCCACCAGCGCCTGCATCAGGTCAGCCCCTTTTTCCATCTCAACCATCGGCACACCGTCCTGCGCCAGCTGTTCGAAGTCCGCTTCGCTCAGATCGCTCAGGGTACCGTTGAACAGGCTTGCGGTAATGCGTTTTGCCGCGGCCAGACCTTCTTCACCGTGAACCAGTTTGGTCACTTCGTCCGCCAGCACGTACTGAGCGCGCGGTGCTTTACCGCTGTTCTTGTCTTCTTCTTCCAGCGCGTTGATCTCTTCAATGTCCATAAAGGTGAAGAACTTCAGGAAGCGGTAAACATCGGCATCCGCCGTGTTGATCCAGAACTGGTAGAACTTGTACGGGCTGGTTTTCTTCGGATCGAGCCACACCGCGCCGCCTTCGGTTTTACCAAATTTGGTGCCGTCGGCTTTGGTGATCAGCGGAACGGTCAGACCAAAGACCTGATTCTGGTGCAGGCGACGGGTCAGGTCGATACCGGAGGTGATGTTACCCCACTGATCGGAACCGCCAATCTGCAGGGAAACGCCGTGCAGTTTGTTCAGGCAGGCAAAGTCATACCCCTGCAGCAGGTTGTAGGAGAACTCGGTAAAGGAGATACCCTGGTCGTCGCGGTTCAGACGCTGCTTCACGGCCTCTTTGTTAATCATCTGGTTAACAGAGAAGTGCTTGCCGATATCACGCAGGAAGGTCAGCACGTTCATGCTGCCAAACCAGTCGTAGTTGTTCGCGGCAATGGCGGCATTATCACCACAGTTGAAGTCGAGGAACGGTGCAACCTGTTTGCGGATCTTATCTACCCACTCCTGCACGGTATCTTCGGTATTCAGTTTACGCTCAGCGGCTTTAAAGCTTGGGTCACCAATCAGACCGGTCGCGCCGCCCACCAGGGCAACAGGCTTATGGCCCGCCATCTGGAAGCGTTTCAGGCATAACAATGGAACAAGATGCCCCAAATGCAAGCTGTCAGCGGTGGGATCGAAGCCGCAATAGAGCGCGATCGGGCCTTGCGCCAGTCGCTCTGCTAACGCTTCCTCGTCCGTCACCTGGGCCACGAGGCCCCGCTCTTGCAATTGTTTAATCAAGTTACTGCTTGCCATCAAATTCTCCATGTATAAACGACTGCACCTTTGCCGGTACACGACTTTTCGCCTGATGCGAAAGGACCATAGAATAAAGCGCAAGCGCGGTGTGCGCTAGCGCTTAAATCAACAAATTTCGGGGATTACGGTGCCAGTCTGTCGATTTTCCAGCCGCCATTCTCGCGCTGGTATAAAAAGCGGTCGTGCAGGCGGTGTTCGCCCCCCTGCCAGAACTCCATCTGCTCAATCGGGATACGGAAACCGCCCCAGAAACTTGGCAGGGGAATTTCACCCTGCTGGAACTTCTGTTTCAGCTCCAGGAATTTACTTTCCAGTACGCCGCGGGCGGAAATTCGGCTGGACTGTTTTGATACCCAGGCGCCAATCTGGCTGTCACGCGGGCGGCTGTGGAAATACTTCACCACTTCCAGCGTCGAGAGACGTTCCGCTTTGCCGGTGACCATCACCTGACGCTCCAGCATATGCCACGGGAACAGCAGGCTGATGCGCGGATTATTTTCTAAATGGTGCGCTTTGCGACTGCCAAGGTTGGTATAGAACACCAGTCCTTTCTCGTCATAATGCTTTAGCAATACGATGCGCTGATACGGTTGACCGTTTTCATCTACCGTCGCGACAACCATGGCCGTTGGATCGGCGAGTTTCGCTTCGCAGGCCTGTTTCAGCCAGCGTTCAAAAAGCACGAGGGGTTCAGCGGGCAGATCCTGGCGACGCAGGCCGCCTTTTGTGTATTCACGGCGCAGATGCGCAATTTGCTGCAGTTCATCGTTATCTGACATGGCGTTAGCTGACATTGAGAGTGGGTGGCGCTATTGTGCGCCGCCCCTGTAAAAATCTCAACGCTTCGGGTTTTCGAGCTGGCAATTGTTCAGCACAATGCGGTCGCGCTTGTAGACCGTGGCGCTGTCGCCTTTCGACCAGAAGACGTAGATACCGTCGGAGTAACGTGCGCCGGAGGCCGACATACCCTGCTTCAGCGTCAGCAATTTATTGTCGTAAACAAAGCTGGCTTCCTGACGTGGATTATTCAGCTTCACGGTCAACGGTTTTTCGTCGCAGCGATACTCCAGCGTATCGGTCTGCATGCGCTCAAGGAACTGGTTATAGACGCTGCATCCTGACAGCAACAAAGGGGCGGCAATAAGAAGAAGTTTTTTCATGGGCGTATTCCGAAGACTTTCCTGGTCCTGGAGGGCATGGCTGCCCCCCTGTTTCGTTCCATTCTAACGACGACGCGCCGCGCTGAATTTCAGTTAACTCTGATTATGACGAGGATTGGCCGGGAAAATCGCCCCGAGGACGCTCGCTTCACGCGCACCGGTTACCGACGGCAAGTTGCCCGGCAGTCCGGCAATGGTGCGCCAGGCAAGCCATGCGAAGGCCAGCGCCTCCATATCATCACCGCTGATGCCAGCCTCATCGGTCGTCGACACTTCGGTACCCGGCAGTAACCCCGCAAGACGCGCCATCACCAGCGGGTTACGGCTTCCTCCGCCGCACACCAGCAGGCGCTCACAACCACCGCTGAGCAGAACCTGTTCGGAGATCGACACGGCCGTCAGCTCAGCAAGCGTCGCCTGGACATCCTGCGGCGCGAGCGCCGGGAATGGCGCCAGCTGACGCTCAAGCCAGCCCAGGTTGAAGTATTCACGCCCCGTGCTCTTAGGGGCCGGCAGAGCAAAATAAGGATCGCTTAGCATCGACTGCAGCAGCGGAAGAATCACTTTCCCCCCGCTCGCCCACTCCGCATTTTTATCATACGGTTGGCCGCACTGACGCCAGATCCAGGCATCCATTAGCATATTGCCCGGGCCGGTATCGTAGCCGCGGACCGGCTGTCCCGGGATAAGCATCGACAGATTGGCGATCCCACCAATGTTGAGCACCATGCGCCGCTCTGAAGGGTGCGCCAGTAACGCCTGATGGAACGCGGGCACCAGCGGCGCGCCCTGTCCGCCAAGGGCGATATCGCGACGACGGAAATCGCCTACTACCGTCACGCCCGTCTTCGCCACAATCTGGTTGTTATCGCCGATTTGCAGAGTATGCGGGGCCTCTCCGATGGGCTCATGCCAGACCGTTTGTCCGTGACACCCGATGGCCACCACATCCTGCGGGCGAAGATGTTCTTTTTGCATCAAAGCCTGCACCGCATCCGCAAACAGCGCTCCCAGGCGGACATCCAGCTGTCCAAGCTGGGAGAGGGTCAGCTTCTGCCCCTGACAGATACTCAGAATATCCTCTTTCAGTGAAATGGGGATTGGCCAGGTCAGGCTCGCCTGCTGTGCCACCATGTTTTCGTCAATGGCGGCCAGAACGACATCTACCCCATCCAGACTGGTGCCTGACATCACACCAATGTAGCGACCCGATTTCATGCGCTTTCCTTACGTTGCGTGGGCTAAGGATATCCACTCAACCATAAACGGCGCCGCTTTGCCATCCGGCAATAATATTTTTTAACAATGTCAGACGGGTAACACAGGCGGACCTGTTTATGTCTCGTTAAGTCAAATTCAAGTACAATTTTCCTATTGTTAATGCAAAGATATGAACTATGGCTCCTTATGCCATATAATTTAGCCATAACGGATGCCCTCAATCGGGCGTTTTTGGTGAACAGGAGATTCAAATGATTTTACGTGTACTGGGCGTTTCGCTGATTGGTTTAACTCTGGCTGGCTGTGTGAATGACAGTTCACTTTCTGGCGACGTTTACAGCGCTTCTGAAGCGAAACAGGTTCAGAACGTGACTTACGGTACCGTTGTTAACGCACGCCCTGTACAGATTCAGGGTGGCGATGAAAACAACGTGATGGGCGCAATTGGCGGTGCCGTCCTGGGTGGTTTCCTGGGTAATACCGTCGGCGGCGGCACGGGTCGCTCTCTGGCAACAGCCGCAGGTGCCGTTGCGGGTGGCGTAGCCGGCCAGGGCGTTCAGGGTGCGATGAACAAAACCCAGGGCGTAGAGCTGGAAATCCGTAAAGACGACGGCAGCACTATCATGGTTGTTCAGAAACAGGGCAGCACCCGCTTCTCTGCAGGCCAGCGCGTTGTGCTGGCGAGCAACGGAAGCCAGGTGACCGTTTCCCCACGTTAATTAAAAGTGGATGTGGTCCTCGGGCCACATCCATTTACAATATATATCACTCTCACAAATATAATTACAAAATACATTCACCTCATCCATTATTAATCACGCCTTATATTGTTTCTGCGCAAAGTATTTATTGCACTAATTGATTAGACTCTTCGCAACCACCTTCTCTTTATTCATTATAATTTGTAAAAATTCTATGCTTGCGAATCGTCGCGCTCTAACGAGCCGTTATATTACGTTCTGTCTCGGTTGCCTTGTTGTTATCGGGATATTACACGCGCTGTTTTTAAAACTCGTTGAATGGGTTCCGTCCTTTTCACCGCTTTTATTCCCTACGCTCACCATTTTTCTTCTGGTGTTTCACCTGTTTATTGCCTGTTTTATGGCGATGAAATACTGGTGTGACAAAAGACGATTGTATCTGGTCGCAATCGCCTTTGCCTTTGCCGGGTCCGCACTGCTGATGGTCGGAACGCTGACCAGCTTCCCCGCCTGGCTGGATCTCTATCAGTTCAACGTCGTGAACTACAACGATGCGATGATCTACTATATGTTCCGCCACTTTTTAATGGCGGTGCTGTTTATCGTGGCAGCAATACTCTATCCCATGCGCGATTACCCTCTTTCACGGCTGGCGCATATCTCAATTGTGAGCGGGGCGTCTCTTTTTACCGCCTGTACAGTGGGACTGGCCTGGATATATTCCAGCCACTCGCCCTTGTTATCCATTGACCTGGTTGATAATGAAACCCGGCAGTTTATGGTCCTCTGGAGCCATTGCATTAATATATCTTTAATTGTTTTCTGGGTGATAACATTAGTAGCGCTGATGTTTGTCACGCGCGTGCGCAATTTATTCTGGGTAGGCGGAAATTTTTTGTGCGTTTGCTATATCGTCACGCTTTCAATGCTGTTAGCGGGTGGACATGCCGAAGATATCTCCTGGTACCGCGCCCGGTTATTTGAAACTGTCGCCACGCTGCTGATTATTTTTGTTCTGCTTTACGATGTCTTCAGACTGTATCGCGACTCGCACGTAAAATATCAGCAGTCCTATCAGAACTCAATCCGCGATCCGCTCACGCGCCTTTATAACCGCAGCTATTTTTATGAATCGTTAAACCAGGCGCTGGATATCGCCAGACCCAATCGCCCCGTTTCCGTCATCGTCAGCGATCTCGATCGCTTCAAGCGTATTAACGACACCTACGGACATCTCCAGGGCGATAAAGTCCTGCAGTTTGTCGCCAACCTGCTAATGGATTCCGTGCGCCCGCAGGACATCGCGGCCCGTATCGGCGGTGAGGAGTTTGTGCTGATGCTGGCCAACACGTCGTCAGACTCCGCGTACCAGGTGGCCGAGCGCATACGCCTGAAGCTAAGCAGCTTTGATAAAACCAGCAGCGGCGGTCAGTTGCAGGAGCCCATCACCATCAGTATGGGGGTGTTTACGGCAACGTCATCAACGATAACCGCAGAAACGTGCGTGGAAAGTGCCGACAAGGCGATGTATGAAGCAAAGGAGACGGGTCGTAACCGTGTGGTCGTCTTTAAGTAAAAAAAGGCCTTGCTGCTGCAAGGCCTTATTGTTTGTCAGTCTCGCGACTGCAGTTCATGGATGTTTTGCTCAAGACGCCCAATGAGGCTGATGAGCATTTCCAGCTCCGCCGGTGAAACGCCTGACAGGATTTCACCGCGCGTCCTGGTAATCACGGCTTCCATTTCCGTGATGATAGGCGCCGCTTTTTCGGTGAGTTTAATCCGTTTCGCACGACGATCGCTCGCGCAGGTTTGCCGCGAGATCAACCCCTTCTCTTCCAGCTGGTCAAGCGTGCGCACCAGCGACGGTTGCTCAATGCCTATCGCTTTTGCCAGTTGAATTTGCGACTGATCGGGCGGCAGCTGATGGATATTGTGCAGCGTGACCCAATGCGTCTGTGTGAGTTCCAGAGGTTTCAGGCGATGGTCAATCAGAGCACGCCAGACGCGTACCAACCTTGCCAGATCAGAACCTAATGGCGATTCCAATTTCATCTCCTTATAATTAGCTTGCTAAGTTATTATACTGATTTTAGAATAGTGTGCAGCATTTGTATTGCCAAAACAAATGCAATACTGCATTCATCGAACTTAAAAGTATGACTTACACTGAATTGTGATGCTTCATCATACTATGACAAGCCAACGCGGCATTCTGTTCACTGCAAAGGATTTCTGCCCGTGACGTTTTTTCATCGCTCAGAGGGGTTACCCCTTCAGGACCTGATCTTCGGTGCGTCAGTCTACTTTCCCCCCCTGTTTAAGGCCGTGCTGGTGGGCTTTATTCTCTGGCTCATCGCGCATCGTCTGCTTCGCGACTGGATGTACTCCGGCGAAATCTGGCATCCCATGCTGATGGATCTTTCCCTGTTTGCCCTCTCCGTATGTCTGGGCCTTGCTGTCTTGATGGTGTGGTGACTATGCCTCTGAAAACGCTAAAGTACTTTTCCACCCTGTTTGTTCTCGCCCTCGCGCTGGTCGCGGGCTGGTGGATGTGGAATTTTTATATGCAGTCGCCCTGGACGCGTGACGGTAAAGTTCGCGCTGAACAGGTCAGCATCACCCCTCAGGTGTCGGGAAGTATCACGACGCTACTGGTTAAGGATAACCAGTTCGTCAAAAAGGGAGATGTTTTATTCCGAATTGACGACACCCCGTACCACATTGCGATTCTGAACGCCGAGGCGCAGCTGGCGAAAGCCCAGTCTGACCAGGCAAAGGCCAACAACGAGGCCAACCGCCGCCGTCACCTGTCGCAAAACTACATCTCAGCAGAAGATTTAGACACCGCGAATATCAACGTTAAGGCCATGCAGGCGAGCGTCAACGTGGCGGAGGCGACGCTGAAGCAGGCGCAGTGGCAACTGACCCAAACCGTGATTACGGCACCGGTCGATGGATGGGTGACCAACCTCTCCGCCCGCGTGGGTAACTACGCCACTACCGGCCAGCCAGTTTTTGCCCTCGTCGACAGCCACTCCTTCTACGTCGTGGGCTATTTCGAAGAGACCAAGCTTCGCCATATCCGCGAGGGATCCCCCGCCGCGATTACGCTTTACAGCGGCTCGCAGAAGTTACAGGGTCACGTATCCAGCATAGGCCGCGCCATTTACGATCAAAGCGTTGAAACAGATTCCGGGTTGGTGCCGGACATTAAGCCAAACGTTCCCTGGGTGCGCCTGGCCCAGCGCGTTCCGGTTCGCGTAGAATTTGACCGTTTACCGCAGGACATTACCCTGGTCTCCGGCACCACCTGCACCGTCTCCATCGGAAACCGGTGATGAAGCTGCCGGCACTCTCCTGGCACAACACCCCGTGGATGAAAGCGACGCGTCCCCAGTGGCGCTACGCGCTGCGTAACGGCATTGCCATGTGCCTGGCGCTGACCGTCGCCTACTACCTGAACCTGGATGAACCCTACTGGGCGATGACGTCTGCCGCGGTGGTGAGTTTTCCTACGGTCGGCGGGGTAATCAGTAAAAGCCTTGGCCGTATCGCAGGCAGCCTGCTCGGCGCCACCGCGGCGTTAATTATCGCCGGCCATACGCTGAACGATCCGTGGCTGTTCCTGCTGAGCATGGCGGCATGGCTGGGATGCTGTACCTGGGCCTGCGCCCATTTTACCAATAACGTCGCCTACGCTTTCCAGCTGGCGGGCTATACCGCCGCCATTATTGCCTTCCCGGTCGTCAACGTGCTCGACACCACCGAGCTGTGGGATATCGCGCAGGCGCGCGTCTGTGAAGTCATTGTCGGGATCCTCAGCGGCGGCTTCATGATGATGATCCTCCCCAGCACCTCCGACGGCACCGCGCTTATCACCGCCCTCAAGACTATGCACACACGGCTGCTTGAGCACGCGAGCCTGCTGTGGCAACCGGATACCAGCGATGAGATCCGCCTCGCGCATGAAAAGGTGATCGGGCAGATTCTGACCATGAATCTGTTGCGTATTCAGGCGTTCTGGAGCCACTACCGCTTTCGTCGTCAGAACACCCTGCTAAATTATTTGCTGCACCAGCAGCTGCGTATGACCAGCGCCATCTCCAGCCTGCGCCGGATGCTGCTCAACTGGCCGACGCCGCCGGAAAACACCCGTGCCGTCATCGAAACGCTGCTCGCGGCCCTTGCGCGCCCGGATGCGGACATCTACACCGTTGCGAAGATCATCGCCCCGCTCGCCCCGGTTGATGAATACGACTATCGCCATCGCGCCTTCTGGCAGCGTCTGAATTACTTTTGCCGATTGTACCTGCGCAGCAGCCGCTGGATTAACGCGGTTGAGAATGCCACGCCGGTCACGGAGTTCAACGTGCCCGGGAGCCCGGCTCTCGCCCGCCATACCGACTACCTCGAAGCGCTGTGGAGCGGTTTTCGCACCTTCTGCGCGCTGATGTTGGTGGGGGCGTGGAGCATCACCACGCAGTGGGAGTCCGGTACGGCGGCCCTGACGCTTGCCGCCATCAGCTGCGTGCTTTACTCCGTCGCAGCCTCGCCGTTCAACTCGCTGACGCTGCTGCTGCGCACCCTGGTGCTGCTGTCATTGTTCAGTTTTGTGGTGAAGTTTGGCCTGATGGTGCAGATAAGCGATCTGTGGCAGTTCCTGCTGTTTTTGTTTCCCCTGTTAACCACCATGCAGCTTCTTAAGCTGCAAATGCCAAAACAGGCGGGCCTCTGGGGACAGCTGATTGTCTTTATGGGCTCGTTTATCTCCGTGACCAATCCGCCGGTGTACGATTACGCCGATTTTCTCAATGACAACCTGGCGAAAATCCTTGGCGTGGGGCTGGCGTGGCTGGCTTTCGCGGTGTTGCGTCCCGGCTCCGATGCCCGCAAGAGCCGCAGGCATATCCGGGAGTTACGCCGGGGGTTTGTAGACCAGCTCAGCCGTAAACCGCATCTGGGTGAAAACGAGTATGAATCGCTGGTGTATCACCACGTCAGCCAGCTGAATAACAGCCAGGACGCGCTGTCCCGACGCTGGCTGCTGCGCTGGGGCGTGGTGCTATTGAACTGCTCGCACGTGGTCTGGCAGCTTCGCGCGTGGGAAACGCGTTCCGATCCGCTGTCGCAGGTTCGTGATGTGTGTATTTCCCTGCTGCGCGATGTAATGAGCGAGCGCGGTGTTCAGCAGCGGCCGCTGGCAGCCACGCTGAATGAACTGCAGCGGATCTGCGATACGCTTGCACGACATCATCTTCCCGCCGCCCGTGATTTGGCCTCGATAATCTGGCGGCTGCACTGCTCGCTGTCGCAGCTGGAGCAGGCCCCACCGCCGGGTACGATTGGGGATCAGATCACGCCGCAGGCATAGCGCGCCCCGCCGCCGCCAAGCGGTTTAGGCTGATCGGACATATTGTCGCCGCCGACATGGATCATCAGCGCTTTGCCTTTGACTTCATCCAGCTTTTTCAGACGCGGCGCGACAACGGGATCGGTGGCTTTACCGTCGTTATTAACCACCAGCACGGGCAGATCGCCTAAATGCCCCATTCCATCCGGGCCTTCATGCTTGCCGGTATGCTGCGGATCGAGGTGACCCCCTGCCGCTTCTGCTGCCGACGCTTTGCCCTCTTTTAATGCGGGCTGACAGCTGCCTTTGGCGTGAACATGGAAACCATGCTCACCGGGAGGGAGTGCTTTGAGGTTGGGAGCGAACTCCAGCCCTTTGTCGGTTTCCGTGATTTTCACCGTACCGATGGACTGACCCACACCCTGAGAGGTGACGAGATTCATTTCCACTTCGTCGCTGGCTGCCTGCGCCCCTGCGCAAACAACCAGCGCGACCATTGCCAGAGCAAAACGCTTCATAATGACCTCCGCGGGTTATTTTTTGCCCATTAAGTGTATACCAGGGGCAAAGATTTCACCGGAAAGTCACCTTCTGGCGGTTTATGGCACGTCGTAACCCAGCGCGGCTTTGCGGATGCGGAACCACTGCTGGCGGGTCATCTGCAGCTCTTCAGCGGCCAGTGCAGAACGCACGCGTTCTATTTTGCCGGAACCAATAATGGGCAGCGGTTTTGACGGCAGACGCAGGATCCAGGCATAAACCACCTGTTCGATGCTCTCCGCGTTCAGCTCGCGGGCGATAGTGTCCAGTTCGTTGCGCAGCGGCTGGAATTCATCATCATTAAACAGGCGTCCGCCTCCCAGGCACGACCAGGCCATCGGGCGAATACGCAGTTGTTGCAGCTGGTCGAGGGTACCGTCCAGCAGCAGCGGCTGGTGTACCGGGGAGATCTCAACCTGGTTAGTGGCCAGGGTAAACGGCAGACGAGACTGAAGCAGCGCAAACTGTGCCGGGGTAAAGTTAGAAACGCCGAAGTGACGCACTTTCCCACTCTGGTGCAGGTTCAGGAAGGCTTCCGCCACCTCATCGGCATCCATCAGCGGGTCCGGACGGTGGATTAACAGCAGATCGATACGATCGGTCGCCAGATTGACCAGCGACTGCTCGGCGCTCTTGATGATATGCGCGCTGTCAGTGATGTAATGACCGAGGGCGTGTTCTGGTTTTGCCGTGGTGGCAATTCCACACTTCGTGACGATCTCCATGCGATCGCGCAGTGCCGGGACCAGCTTGAGCGCCTCGCCGAACGCGGCCTCGCACTGGTAACCGCCGTAAATATCCGCATGGTCGACCGTGGTGACGCCCAGATCGATATGCTCTTCAATAAAGCTCGCCAGCTGGAGGGGGGACATATTCCAGTCCATCAGGCGCCAGTAGCCCATCACAAAACGGGAGAATTCTGGCCCCTGGGGGGCAAGGGTAATTCGCTGAACCATAACATTTTCCTCAAGGACGTGATGTCATGAGTATACGCAATTACCGTGTTAAAAAAGTGAAGGTTGCTGGGGTTCTTCGGTCTCACCGGCTTTGTTTGCGCGTATTTTGCGCAGAAGACGCTGACGGCAGAGGCGTAATACCTCCTGCTTCTGCGTGTCGCTAAAGTTTTGCCAGTTAAAACGCTCATCGCGGGTACGCATGCACCCGCGGCAATATCCGCGTTCATCCACCTGACAAATCCCCCGGCACGGGCTCTGGATGGGGAAAAACTCCAGCTGCTCTGCCACACTCACCTCCAGATAACCACTCTCACCTACAGTGAAGACGCTAAACGCGCCACGTGCAAGGCCTGTACCACAGATTTGTGGCATTAAGGTTTCACTAATCTTCCCTCTTTATACTCAGCCCATCATGATAATGACAGGTTCATCGATCGATGTGGTTAATCAAAAAGTTACAATGCAACGACATTAAATTTACTCTGGGCTGTGCACTCTTCTTTACGCTAATCAACGGACTGTTTATCCAGCGCAGCTGGGCCATTATTGCCCCTGCGCACCTGCACGACATCCTCTTTGCCGCCTCCGTACCGCTGGTGCTGTTTTGCGGCTGGGTGATTGTGTTTAGCCTGCTGAATATCCCCTATATCCGTAAGCCGCTGCTGATCGTCTTAACGATCGGTTGCGCCGCGGCAACTTACTTTATGTACACCTACGGCGCGGTGATCGATCAGAACATGATTGTGAACGTGTTCGAAACCAACTCTCAGGAAGCGACGGCCCTGGTGACCCCGCAGATGATTCTGTGGATTGTCATCGCTGGCCTCGTGCCTTCCGTGGTGCTGGCGTTGACCCGTATTCGTACCGGAAAATGGTGGTACGCGCTGCTGACGCGTGTGGCCGCGATGCTCGGCGCTCTGCTGGTGATTATCCTGATTGCCGCGCTGTTTTATAAAGACTACGCGTCGCTGTTCCGCAATAACAAAAGCATCGTCAAAATGGTCACCCCGGCGAACTATGTCAGCGCCGTGGTGAAGTACAGCAAAATGCGCTGGTTTGCTGGCGATCAAACGCTGGTGCGTATTGGTGAAGATGCCCATAAAGGGCCACTGATTACCGGTCAACAAAAGAAAACCGTTCTGGTATTGGTCGTTGGGGAAGCCTCTCGCGCGGCGAACTACTCCCTTAATGGTTACGATCGTGAAACGAACCCGGAGCTGAAAAAGCAGGATGTGATTAACTTCCCGCAGGCTTCCTCATGCGGCACCGAAACCGCGGTTTCCGTGCCGTGCATGTTCTCCGGCATGACGCGCAGCAAATACGATGCCGACCTGGCTCACCATCGCGAGGGGCTGCTCGACGTGCTCAAGCATGCGGGTATCAACCTGCTGTGGCGCGACAACGACGGCGGCTGTAAAGGCGCCTGCGATCGCGTGCCCCATACAGACATGACGCAGTGGCAGTTGGATCAATTCTGCAAAGACAAATCCTGTATTGACGATGTGAATTTCTACCGTCTGGACAACGTGCTGGATGGTCTGAAGCAGGACACGGTGCTGGTTATCCACCTGATGGGAAGCCATGGTCCAGCGTACTATCGCCGCTACCCGGACAACTTCCGTAAATTCACCCCAACCTGCGACACCAATGAGATTCAGGATTGCGATCATCAGGCGCTGATGAATACCTATGACAACACTATCCTCTACACCGACAGCATGGTCAGCAAAACCATTGATGCGCTGAAAGCCCGTCAGGCGAGCATGAACACCGCGCTGATTTATCTCTCCGATCACGGTGAATCACTGGGTGAAAGCGGTATTTATCTGCACGGTACACCGTACATGCTGGCGCCGGAGCAGCAAACGCATATTCCATTTATGTTCTGGCTGTCACCGGATTACGCGAAAAACTTTGGCATCAACGAACAGTGTTTGCGTGACCATGCAGCAAAAAATGCGGTTTCTCAGGACAATTTGTTCTCGACCGTGCTGGGTATGATGGACGTGAAATCAACGGTTTATCAACAGCAGCTGGATATACTGAGTGCATGTCGTCAGTAAACTCGCTTGCATTAGACCGAACGGTCTATTAGAGTGCGGCCATGAGCAGAAATACTGAACACGATACCCGCGAACATCTACTGGCGACCGGCGAGCAACTTTGCATGCATCGCGGGTTTACCGGTATGGGGTTGAGCGAGTTATTAAAAACCGCCGAGGTACCGAAGGGGTCGTTTTATCACTACTTTCGGTCCAAAGAGGCCTTCGGCGTAGCGATGCTGGAACGTCATTATGCTGGCTACCACCAGCGTCTGGCGACCCACTTTGCATCGGGTGAAGGTAACTACCGGGATCGTGTTCTGAACTACTATCAGGAAACGCTGAACCAGTTCTGTCAGCAGGGCATTATCAGCGGTTGTCTGACCGTTAAACTGTCTGCAGAAGTGTGCGATCTTTCTGAAGATATGCGCACAGCGATGGATAAAGGTGCCCGCGGCGTGATCGCCCTGCTGGCTCAGGCGCTGGAAAAAGGCCGCGACGAAAAAACGCTGGCCTTTACCGGCGACCCCTTGATGCAGTCTCAGGTGCTCTATTCCCTCTGGTTAGGGGCCAACCTGCAGGCAAAAATTTCGCGCAGTGCCGTGCCGCTGGAAAGCGCGCTGGCACATGTGAAAAACAGCATTACTGCGCCTGACGTATAATGGGCGCTTTTTATTTACCTTATTACTAGTCGACTGGTCTACTCAGGAGTCTTTATGTCAGCTGAAAAACTGTTTACCCCATTGAAAGTGGGTGCCGTCACGGCGCCAAACCGCGTGTTCATGGCTCCGCTGACCCGTCTGCGCAGCATTGAGCCGGGTGACATCCCAACCCCACTGATGGGTGAATACTATCGTCAGCGCGCAAGCTCTGGCCTGATCATCACCGAAGCCACGCAGATTTCTGCTCAGGCGAAGGGTTATGCGGGTGCGCCGGGTCTTCACAGCCCGGAACAGATCGCCGCATGGCAGAAAATCACCGCGGGCGTCCACGCTGAAGAGGGTCGCATTGCGGTCCAGCTGTGGCATACCGGTCGTATCTCTCACAGCAGCATTCAACCTGGCGGCCAGGCACCGGTCTCCGCTTCGGCCCTGAGCGCCAATACCCGTACGTCCCTGCGCGATGAAAACGGCAATGCGATCCGCGTGGATACCTCTATGCCGCGTGCGCTGGAGCTGGACGAAATCCCGGGGATTGTTAACGACTTCCGCCAGGCCGTGGCAAACGCCCGTGAAGCCGGGTTTGACCTGATTGAGCTGCACTCCGCGCATGGCTATCTGCTGCACCAGTTCCTGTCACCGTCGTCTAACCATCGCACCGACCAGTACGGCGGCAGCGTCGAAAACCGCGCCCGTCTGGTGCTGGAAGTGGTGGATGCGGTATGCAAGGAGTGGAGCCCGGACCGTATCGGGATCCGCGTTTCCCCAATCGGGTCTTTCCAGAACGTCGACAACGGCCCGAACGAGGAAGCGGATGCTCTGTACCTGATCGAAGAACTGGCTAAACGTGGCATCGCTTATCTGCACATGTCCGAGCCTGACTGGGCCGGCGGTAAGCCTTACACGGATGCTTTCCGTCAGAAAGTTCGCGAGCGCTTCCACGGCGTGATCATCGGTGCAGGCGCCTATACCCCGGAGAAAGCCGAAGACCTGATCGGCAAAGGGCTGATTGATGCCGTCGCGTTTGGCCGCGACTACATCGCCAACCCGGACCTGGTTGCTCGTCTGCAGAAAAAAGCTGCGCTCAACCCGCAGCGCCCGGAAAGCTTCTACGGCGGCGGCGCGGAAGGCTACACCGACTACCCTTCTCTGTAATCTCGCCATTGTTCATTGATAGCGGCGATATTTCGCCGCTATACTAAAACATCGTTTCTGTTCAAAAAGACAGTCTATTTCATTGGTTAATGAGGAAATTATGCGCCTACTTCACACCATGCTGCGCGTTGGCGACCTGCAACGTTCTATCGATTTCTACACTAACGTCCTGGGCATGAAGCTGCTGCGCACCAGCGAAAACCCTGAATACAAATACTCGCTGGCGTTCGTGGGTTACGGCCCGGAAACGGATGAAGCGGTGATCGAGCTGACCTACAACTGGGGCGTTGACAGCTATGAGCTGGGCACGGCCTACGGCCACATCGCGCTGGAAGTGGACAACGCGGCCGAAGCGTGTGAGCGCATCCGCAGCAACGGCGGTAACGTCACGCGCGAAGCGGGTCCGGTAAAAGGTGGCACCACCGTGATTGCGTTTGTGGAAGATCCCGACGGTTACAAAATCGAGCTGATTGAAGCCAAAGACGCCGGTCGCGGTCTGGGCAACTGATCCCTCAGGGCGCAACGTGCGCCCGTAGTTTTACTGCATCCCCCCGCAAAATTTGCCATAATGCGCTCTGCTTTTTCCCCATGTAAGAGACCCTGATGTCCGATAACGCTCAATTTAGCGGTCTGTGCGACCGTTTTCGTGGTTTTTATCCCGTTGTCATTGATGTAGAAACAGCCGGATTTAACGCTAAAACCGATGCGCTGCTCGAAATTGCCGCCATCACGCTGAAGATGGATGAACAGGGCTGGCTTACACCGGACACCACGCTGCATTTCCACGTTGAACCTTTCGAAGGGGCAAACTTACAGCCGGAAGCGCTGGCGTTTAACGGTATCGATCCGCATAACCCGCTGCGTGGTGCAGTAAGTGAATATGACGCGCTGCACGCCATTTTTAAAATGGTGCGTAAAGGTATGAAAGAGAGTAACTGCAGCCGCGCCATTATGGTGGCCCATAACGCTACCTTCGATCACAGCTTTACCATGGCCGCCGCCGAGCGCGCGTCGCTTAAACGCAACCCCTTCCATCCTTTTGTCACCTTCGACACCGCCGCGCTGAGCGGCCTGGCGCTGGGACAAACGGTGTTATCAAAGGCCTGTATTACGGCTGGCATTCCGTTCGACGGCACGCAGGCGCACTCCGCGCTATATGACACGGAGCGTACCGCAGAGCTGTTCTGTGAGATCGTCAACCGCTGGAAGCGTCTGGGCGGTTGGCCGCTGCCGATGGATGACAGCGAAGAATAAAAAAAAAAGCGACCTTATCTGGTCGCTTTTTTATTTCCGCAGAAAATTACTCTGCGTCCGGCTCTTCCGTTTTGTACTTCGCTGCCGTCTCTTTGATCAGCTGCTGCAGTTCGCCGCGCTGATACATTTCAATCAGGATATCGCAGCCGCCAACCAGTTCACCGTCAACCCACAGCTGTGGGAACGTCGGCCAGTTCGCGTACTTCGGCAGTTCAGCGCGGATGTCCGGGTTCTGCAGGATATCAACGTAAGCAAAACGCTCACCACAGGCAGACAGCGCCTGAACCGCTTGCGCGGAGAAGCCGCAGCTTGGCAGCTTTGGAGAACCTTTCATATACAGCAGAATCGGGTTTTCAGCGATCTGGCGCTGGATTTTTTCAATAGTGGTGCTCATGTCTTGCTTCCTTTAACTTCTGTTACGGCATTCGTCTGACATTGTAGCGGTTCAGACTGGCATCGGAAAATAACATTTTTGTCACGTTTATACATTCTACTCCGAGTCAGGAAAAGTTGCATTGCAAATGGTGTTTACCCCTGCGGCGGTCAGGGTTTTGCTTAGGGAATGGGCAAATGAGCGACAGAACGATGAATTTTTTTGCACTTGCTTACGAAACACGATTGTAGATTGAAAAATGCTATTAACTTTCTGGCTTTTTATAGATTAGAATCGACGGGCTTTGTAAATCACACGCGGGTATTATTGATGACCTGCATTTATCAGGGGACTGCCCAGTGGCGCGGATAAATAAAATCTCGATCACGCTCTGTGCTTTACTGTTTACTTCACTCACTTTCACGCCAGTGGCAAACGCCTCTCAGCAGGCGCGGCATTCTGCTGTACAAAAAAACCATCTGGTGAAAGCCACAGAACGTAAGAAAAAAACCACCGCTAAGAACGACAAGAAAAAAACACCGGCTCAGACGAAACAGACCGCTTCCAGCAAGACGAAAACCAAACCTTCCCGTACTGCCCACTCCGCCAAAAGTAAAGCTTCGCAAACCGCCGCTAACCTTGTTACTGAAAAATGCATCACGCGTAAAGGCCATAAGGCGAAATGCACGAAGGTCACGAAAATAGCGGAAGTGCATAAAGTGCGCGTACAGAAAGCGCAAAAAACCGCGATGAACAAACTGATGGGGCAGATTGGCAAACCCTATCACTGGGGTGGCAGCTCGCCGCGTACCGGCTTTGACTGCAGCGGCCTCGTCTATTACGCCTATAAAGATCTGGTCAAGTTCCGCATTCCTCGTACCGCTAATGAGATGTACCACCTGCGCGATGCCTCACCGGTTGACCGCGGTGAGCTGGAAAACGGCGATCTGGTGTTCTTCCGCACTCAGGGTCGCGGCACGGCTGACCACGTCGGCGTCTATGTCGGTAACGGAAAATTCATCCAGTCACCGCGTAGCGGCCAGGATATTCAGATCACCTCTCTCAGTGAAGACTACTGGGTACGCCATTACGTCGGCGCACGTCGCGTGATGACGCCGAAAACCATTCGCTAACCCCTGCCCTGCCACACCCGTGGCAGGGTAAGTTCCTCTTTTGCATACCCTTTCAATTTGCTATCCTGTCCTTGTTGTCTGTGTGGTTATTTGACAACGCAAAATACAATAAGGAGAGAAGCAATGTCGTTCGAATTACCTGCACTACCGTATGCAAAAGACGCCCTGGCACCGCATATTTCTGCGGAAACCCTGGAATATCATTACGGCAAGCATCACCAGACGTACGTCACCAACCTGAACAATCTGATCAAGGGCACCGATTTTGAAGGCAAAACGCTGGAAGAGATCGTCCGCAGCTCAGAGGGTGGCGTATTCAACAACGCGGCTCAGGTGTGGAACCACACCTTCTACTGGCACTGCCTGGCGCCAAACGCCGGTGGCGAACCTGCCGGTGAACTGGCTACCGCTATCAACGCCGCCTTTGGCAGCTTCGCGGATTTCAAAGCGAAATTTACCGATGCAGCCATCAAGAACTTCGGTTCGGGCTGGACGTGGCTGGTTAAAGAGGCGGATGGCAAACTGGCTATCGTGTCCACCTCTAACGCAGGCACTCCGCTGACCACCAGCGCTAAGCCGCTGATGACCGTGGACGTATGGGAACACGCTTACTACATTGATTACCGCAACGCGCGCCCGAACTACCTGGAGCACTTCTGGGCACTGGTTAACTGGGACTTTGTGGCGAAGAACTTCGCCGCGTAAGAGACACGCAGAAGGGTTCGCCCTTCTGCGTTTTTGGTTTATTCCGCAGCGCAGGCTGCTTCAGGCTGTTTACGACCCGACATCATCACCAGCAGCAGGCCGAGCGCGGCAATAATCGCCCCCATCACCGGCACAAAGCTGTACCCCAGTCCCCCTGAAATCACGACCCCACCGGCCGCCGCACCGAGCGCATTGCCCAGGTTGAAGGCGCCGATGTTGACCGACGATGAGAGGCCCGGCGCTTCATGCGCAACACGCATCACGCGCATCTGCAGCGGCGGCACCACGGCAAAGGTGGCGGCTCCCCAGACGACCATCGCGATCGCGGCGCCAAACTCATTACGCGCCAGCCACGGAATGGCAATCATGATGACAATCAGCAGGGTTAAGAAGCCCTTCAGCGTGCCGCTTACGGAACGGTCGGCAAATTTCCCACCGAGATAGTTGCCAATCGAGAAGCCCACGCCAATCAGTACCAGCATCGCGGTCACAAAGAGAGGCGTTGCGTGGGTGATGTCATGCAATACCGGTGAAATATAGGTGTAGAGGGTAAACATCGCCCCTGCCCCCAGCACGGTGGTGAGCAGCGCGGAGAGCACCTGCGGGCGCACCAGCACCGACAGCTCTCTGCGCACGTCAGGACGTTCACCCGCGCTGCCTTTCGGCAGGGAGAAGAACAGCGCCACCATCGCGACCACGCCCAGTCCAGCCGTCGCCAGGAATGACATCCGCCAGCCAATAACCTCGCCCAACCAGGTTGCCGCAGGCACCCCGCCAATGTTGGCAATCGTTAGCCCCATAAACATGGTGGCTACGGCGCTGGCCTGCTTATGTTTTGGCACCACGCTGGCAGCCACGACCGATCCCAGCCCGAAGAACGCGCCGTGGTTAAGGCTGGTCAGAATACGCGACAACATCAGCGTGGTGTAGTCCGGCGCAATGGCCGAAAGCACGTTGCCCAGGGTGAAAATCGCCATCAGGAAAATCAGCGCATTGCGGCGCGCGCGGTGCGAAAGGAGAAGCGTCATCAGCGGCGCCCCCACCATCACGCCGATAGCATAGGCGCTGATTAACATCCCTGCCGCAGGGATCGAGACATCCACGCCGCGGGCGATGACGGGCAGTAACCCCATCGGGGAGAATTCAGTAGTGCCAATCCCAAAAGCGCCAATCGCCAGGGCCAGCAGGGGAAAATTGATTTTCATGCGTCAACTCCGGATGCCGTGTCATGTGGTGACACAGAACAAAGAAGCGGAAAGCATGACATCAATCACAAAAAATGAGAAGTTAACAAAATGGCAAAAGATTTTTGCCAGAGAAGTAACAATCGGGTCGATCGGGAGGGAGAAGGCTCTCCCTCCACGTAAATCAGTGCAGCGCAGCCGTCAGACCGGCCGCGACAATCAGAGCCAGCACAATAACGGTGGTGAACAGCGAAAACTTCAGATCGGAACTCATCAATTTTTCTCCTTTTAATCCCCCCACGAAAAGTGAGCCTGCTCATTTTTGCATAATTTACGTCAAAAATCTTCCTGGATTTAGGCTGATAAACACTTTACCTCTTCCCCTTTTCATCAAGATAGGACAAAATTCCACGCTAAATTTATTAGCGTACCGGCCATTGACCCCCTCCTGACGTCCCGTGTCGTTTTCCCGGCGTGCCGCAATTCAAGATTGCGTGATAAGGGTGAGAGAAGGCAAACGTTTACCTTCAAGTTTTTCAGGAGTTTAGGATATGGTCTGGAGTGACATTTAATGGCAACAATTAAAGACGTAGCAAAACGCGCAAACGTTTCCACTACAACCGTATCACATGTAATTAACAAAACCCGCTTTGTGGCGGAAGAGACGCGCAACGCCGTCTGGGCAGCGATCAAAGAGCTGCACTATTCGCCAAGTGCGGTTGCGCGCAGCCTCAAGGTTAATCACACCAAGTCCATTGGATTGCTGGCCACCAGCAGTGAAGCGGCCTATTTTGCCGAGATCATTGAAGCGGTTGAGAAAAACTGCTTCCAGAAAGGTTATACCCTGATTCTGGGCAACGCGTGGAACAGCATTGAAAAACAGCGCGCCTACCTGTCGATGATGGCGCAAAAGCGCGTTGATGGCCTGCTGGTAATGTGTTCCGAGTACCCGGAATCCGTGCTGTCGATGCTCGAAGAGTATCGCCATATTCCCATGGTGGTCATGGACTGGGGTGAAGCGCGCGCGGATTTCACTGATTCCGTTATCGATAATGCCTTTGAAGGCGGCTATATGGCCGGTCGTTATCTGATCGAACGCGGTCACCGCGAGATTGGCGTGATCCCCGGTCCGCTGGAGCGCAACACCGGCGCGGGCCGTCTGGCCGGTTTTATGAAAGCGATGGAAGAAGCGCTGATCAACGTGCCGGAAAACTGGATTGTGCAGGGCGACTTTGAGCCGGAGTCGGGCTACCGCGCAATGCAGCAGATCGTCTCCCAGCCACACCGTCCGACCGCCGTTTTCTGCGGGGGTGACATCATGGCTATGGGCGCGCTCTGCGCTGCCGACGAGCTGGGTCTGCGCGTACCGCAGGATATTTCCGTGATCGGGTATGACAACGTGCGTAACGCGCGTTTCTTCACGCCAGCGTTGACCACCATTCACCAGCCGAAAGATTCGCTGGGCGAAACGGCCTTCAATATGCTGATGGACAGGATCGTCAACAAACGTGAAGAGTCGCAGTCCATTGAAGTTCACCCGCGTCTTATCGAACGCCGTTCCGTTGCGGACGGTCCGTTCCGCGACTACCGTCGTTAATCGCTTTACGGGGCCAGCTATGCTGGCTCCCGTAACCATTCCCGGTTTAGCGTTTCGCTGTCTCCCAGATAATCCAGCAGCCAGGCCATCGCAGGCGAGACATCACTTTGCTGCCAGGTCAGGCAGCAGGCCGCATCCGGGAACGGATTCTCCAGCGTCAGCTCAACCCACTCTCCGGTATCGATGCGCGGACGCGCGAAATGAACGGGCACCATCGCGACGCACAGTCCGGCGCTGAGGCACGTCGCCGACGATTCCCAGTCAGGGGCCACCACCCGCCGCTGGTTGTCCAGAAGCCAGGTGATACGCTTAGGCAATGAACGGGAGGTATCCTCCAGCACCAGCGACGGCCAGTTGCGTAGCGTATCATCGCTGAGCGGCCCCTCCATCGCCGCCAGCGGATGATCGCTTGCCACCACGCACTTCCAGCTCAGCATCCCCATATCGCGAAAGGCGTAACGTCCCCCGACCGGGATCGCCTGCGTGGCCCCGATTGCCATCTCTGCCCTGCCGTCCGCCAGCGCATCCCAGACGCCGTTGAACACCTCCTGCGAGACCCGCAGCTCGACATCTGAAAAATGACGATAGAAATCGACGATCATCTGCCGGGTACGTTCCGGCTTAACGATGTTATCCACCGCGATGGAAAGATGCCCCCGCCAGCCGTTAGCGATCTGCTGACACTGTTCGCGGGTGATCTGCATTTTTTTGATAACAGAACGCCCTTCCTTCAAAAACCACGCCCCTGCGGGCGTTAATTCCACATCACGATGGCGCCGCTCAAACAGCGGAACCGCCAGCCACTCCTCCAACTGACGCACCGTGTAGCTGATGGCCGAAGGGACGCGGTGCAGCTCCTGCGCTGCACCGCTAAAGCTGCCGTTACGCGCGACAGCATCGACCACTTCAAGAGAATAATCTGACCACATTTTCTGCCTGCAAAAAATTTGAATGCACCCGCCAAATATTAGCGTTTCACAAGCGGCTTTGCACTCCCTACACTCTGCGCCAACGTACACCTGCCTCCTCAGGAGAATAAGAGAATGCAACCCAGGAAAGGATTTTTAGTCTGGCTCGGCGGCTTAAGCGTGCTGGGCTTTTTGGCCACCGACATGTACCTGCCCGCGTTTGCCGCGATGCAGGAAGACCTGCAAACCCCTGCGGCGGCCATCAGCGCCAGCCTGAGCCTGTTCCTTGCCGGTTTCGCTTTCGCGCAGCTCCTGTGGGGACCGCTCTCGGATCGCTTTGGTCGTAAACCGGTACTGCTGCTGGGTCTGGCCATTTTTGCCGTGGGCTGCCTGGGGATGCTGTGGGTGCGCGATGCCACCTGGCTGCTGGTGTTGCGCTTTATTCAGGCCGTGGGCGTCTGTGCTGCGGCGGTGACCTGGCAGGCGCTGGTGACCGACTACTATCCGGCTAACCGCACAAACCGTATTTTCGCCACCATTATGCCGCTGGTGGGTCTTTCCCCTGCCCTGGCTCCGCTGCTGGGCAGCTGGATCCTCGCGCACTTTGACTGGCAGGCCATTTTTGCCACGCTGTTTGCCATCACGCTGGTACTGATGCTGCCGGCGTTTGCCCTTAAGCCCGCGCATAAAAAAGAGGCGCATGCGGATGCGAAGCCGATTACCTTCACCTCCCTGCTGAGCGCCAAAGCGTATCGCGGCAATGTCCTGATTTACGCCGCCTGTTCGGCCAGCTTCTTCGCGTGGCTTACCGGCTCGCCGTTCATTCTGCACGATATGGGCTACAGCCCGGCGGCCATCGGTTTGAGCTATGTTCCGCAGACTATCGCCTTCCTGGTGGGCGGGTACGGCTGTCGCGCGGCGCTGCAAAAATGGGAAGGTCAGCAGATGCTGCCATGGCTGCTGGTGCTGTATGCGCTGAGCGTCATCGGCACCTGGGCCGTCGGGTTTATTCCGGGCGCGGGCCTGGCTGAAATTTTGATCCCCTTCTGCGTGATGGCCGTGGCGAACGGGGCGATTTACCCGATCGTGGTGGCACAAGCGTTACGTCCGTTCCCGCAGGCGACAGGCCGCGCCGCCGCGCTGCAAAATACCCTGCAGTTGGGTCTGTGCTTCCTGGCAAGCCTGGTGGTCTCGGCGCTGATTGCGACGCCGCTGTTAACCACCACCAGCGTGATGCTGGTCACCGTTGCGCTGGCGGTGATGGGCTATCGCATGCAGGCCTCCGCGCAGCGTGAGCAGGATAGCGGCGCTCAGGTGGAAACCTCACATGCCTGATTGCGCCAGAAATCATGTTACATTTCAGTGATTAGGTTGCTAACAATTTTCTATTGAATCACCAAATTTTGAGGCCTATACTAAATTTGGTTCGATTAAATACGATAAATATTAAGTGTTAACGGGAGCCGGAGCGCTCCCGTTTTACCATGGAAGGCATTTCGGCAAGGGTTATCTCCCTTCCTCTGTTCTACGTCGGATATTAGCCTCGCGGTATTTACCGTGAGATTTCTCACAAACCAAAAAAAGCGTCTACGCTGTTTGAAGGTTCTGATCACATCAGGGTGATGGAGAAGCTATGAGTTCATCGTGTATAGAAGAAGTCAGCGTTCCGGACGATAACTGGTCCCGGATCGTCAGTGAACTGTTAGGTCGAGCAGGCATCACTATCAATGGATCATCGCCATCCGATCCTCAGGTTAAACATCCCGACTTTTTTAAACGCGTATTGCGGGAGGGATCGTTAGGCCTGGGAGAAAGCTATATGGACGGCTGGTGGGAGTGCGAACGTCTGGATACCTTTTTTGCCAGCGTGCTGCGTGCCGGTCTGGAAAACCAACTCCCGCGCAATCTGAAAGACACCCTGCGCGTCGCCTCTGCCCGACTGTTCAATCTGCAAAGTAAAAAACGCGCGTGGATCGTCGGCAAAGAGCATTACGATCTCGGCAATGACCTGTTCAGCCGTATGCTGGACCCGTTCATGCAGTACTCCTGCGCCTACTGGAAAGACGCGTCGACGCTTGAGGAAGCACAGCAGGCAAAGCTGCGTCTGATTAGCGAGAAGCTGCAGCTACAGCCCGGCATGCGCGTGCTGGATATCGGCTGCGGCTGGGGTGGGCTGGCGTATTTTATGGCGAAGCACTATGGCGTCAGCGTAGTGGGCGTCACGATTTCAGCGGAACAGCAAAAAATGGCGCGGGAGCGCTGCCAGGGTCTCGATGTGGATATCCGGCTGCAGGATTACCGTGATCTGAATGAACAGTTTGACCGGGTCGTTTCCGTCGGCATGTTCGAGCACGTGGGGCCAAAAAACTACGACACCTATTTTGAGGTGGTGGATCGTAATCTGAAACCGGACGGCATCTTCCTGCTGCACACCATCGGCTCTAAGCGGACCGACAATAACGTTGACCCGTGGATCAATAAATACATCTTTCCGAATGGCTGTTTACCGTCCGTTCGCCAGATTGCCAACGCCAGCGAATCCCATTTTGTGATGGAAGACTGGCATAACTTTGGCGCGGATTACGACACCACGTTGATGGCATGGCATGCGCGTTTTCAGGAGACCTGGCCTGAGATTGCGGGCAACTATTCTGAACGATTCAAACGGATGTTTAGCTATTATCTGAATGCCTGCGCGGGGGCGTTTCGCGCACGGGATATTCAGCTCTGGCAGGTGGTATTCAGCCGGGGGATTGAACACGGACTGCGTGTCGCACGCTAAAAAATAACCCCGGATATCCGGGGTTATTTTTTATTCTTCTTCAGTGGTCTTTATTATTGCGGCTTCTTTTGCTGCCAGCACGCGCTCAACCGTATCCACCACCGCCTGGGTTTGCGGATCGATTTCGATATTCACGCGATGCCCCAGTTTTTTGGCGCCCAGCGTGGTGCGCTGCAGCGTTTCAGGAATTAAATGCACGCAAAAACGCGTTGGCGTCACTTCCCCCACCGTCAGGCTAATCCCATCGATGCCAATAAATCCTTTATAGAGGATGTATTTCATTAATGACGGATCCTGCATTTTAAACCAGATTTGACGGTTATTTTCCGAGGTCACGATTTTCGCCACTTCGGCAGTGGTCATGATGTGCCCCGACATCAAATGGCCGCCAATCTCATCGCTGAACTTCGCCGCGCGTTCAACGTTGACGGTATCGCCCACCGCCAGCTCGCCCAGGTTGGTGATGCGCAGCGTCTCTTTCATTAAATCAAAGCTAATCTGGTTGCCGTTAATTTCGGTCACGGTCAGGCAGCAGCCGTTATGCGCAATCGACGCACCGGTTTCAATGCCTTCAAGCATATATTCCGGCAGCTCAACAACATGAGTACGGAAATTAGGTTTTTCATCAATGGACACCACTTTGGCGGTGCCCTGCACAATACCAGTAAACATGCTTACAACTCCTGTTTTTTCCGGACGGTGGTGACACCGTTTAATCCCACCACAATAACAGTTGGAAAAACAGGTTGCCAGCGGAGCGCATTTTCTGGCGATTTTTTCACTAGATAAATAGCTAAAGCCCGCTACAATAGCTGGCACCCCCCTGCATTTTCTTCTCGCTGCCCGTTTCGGCGGCTTTTTTAGTCTCTCAAATAACAACAAAATAAAGGTGTTCACGTGCAGAAGTACATGAATGAAGCGCGCCAGTTATTGGCACTGGCTATACCAGTGATCATCGCGCAAGTGGCCCAGACCGCAATGGGATTTGTGGATACGGTAATGGCAGGTGGCTACAGCGCCACCGATATGGCGGCCGTGGCTATCGGTACGTCAATCTGGCTTCCGGCCATCCTGTTCGGCCACGGTCTGCTGCTCGCGCTCACGCCAGTTATCGCTCAGCTCAATGGCTCGGGTCGTCGCGAGCGCATTGCCCATCAGGTCCGTCAGGGGTTCTGGCTGGCAGGGTTTGTCTCCGTGCTGATCATGGTCGTGCTCTGGAACGCGGGCCATATCATCCGCGCTATGCATAACATTGACCCGGCCCTGGCGGATAAAGCCGTGGGCTATCTACGTGCCCTGCTTTGGGGTGCGCCCGGCTACCTCTTTTTCCAGGTAGCGCGTAACCAGTGTGAAGGCCTGGCGAAAACCAAGCCCGGGATGGTGATGGGTTTTATCGGGCTGCTGGTCAACATCCCGGTTAACTATATCTTTATCTACGGTCATTTCGGGATGCCGGAACTGGGCGGCGTCGGCTGCGGCGTGGCGACAGCAGCCGTTTACTGGGTGATGTTCTTCTCGATGCTTACCTTCGTGAAGCACGCCCGCTCCATGCGCGACATTCGCAACGAGAACAGATTCAGCACGCCGGACTGGAGCATCATGACGCGTCTGGTGCAGTTAGGGTTGCCGATTGCCCTTGCGCTGTTCTTTGAGGTGACCCTGTTTGCCGTGGTTGCCCTGCTGGTCTCCCCGCTGGGCATTGTGAACGTGGCCGGGCACCAGATTGCGCTGAACTTCAGCTCCCTGATGTTCGTCCTGCCAATGTCGCTGGCCGCGGCAGTGACGATTCGCGTGGGCTTCCGCCTGGGACAAGGTTCGACGCTCGATGCGCAAACCGCCGCGCGGACCGGACTGGGCGTCGGCGTCTGCATGGCCATTTGCACAGCGCTTTTCACCGTGGCGCTGCGCGAGCAGATTGCCCTGCTCTATAACGACAATCCGGAAGTCGTTACGCTGGCATCGCACCTGATGCTGCTGGCTGCGATTTACCAGATTTCGGACTCCATCCAGGTGATTGGCAGCGGCGTGCTGCGCGGTTATAAAGACACGCGCTCCATTTTCTTTATCACCTTCATCGCCTACTGGGTACTGGGTCTGCCGTGTGGTTATATTCTGGCCCTGACCGACCTTGTGGTTGACCGCATGGGACCGGCGGGGTTCTGGATGGGCTTTATCATTGGCCTGACGTCGGCGGCGATTATGATGATGATGCGCATGCGCTTCCTGCAGCGCCAGCCGTCAACGATCATTTTGCAACGCGCTGCCCGTTAAATACGCAGTAGCCGCCACCCGGCGGCTACTTTCTCTTCACTTTGCGCGGTAATACAGCAATCGCGTGAAATCAGAGAGAAAATTGCATTTTCCCTCTTGCCACCTCGGTGCTGTGCCGCTAATATTCGTCCCCGTTGTCACCGACAACACGTTGCGTTCATAGCTCAGTTGGTTAGAGCACCACCTTGACATGGTGGGGGTCGTTGGTTCGAGTCCAATTGAACGCACCATTCTGCGTCCGTAGCTCAGTTGGTTAGAGCACCACCTTGACATGGTGGGGGTCGGTGGTTCGAGTCCACTCGGACGCACCATTTCAGTCCTGAAATGGTGCAAATTCTCCTCTGATAGCCTGAATTTTCCTAATCCTTCATTTTCATTACTGTTCTCCTGCTACGCTTTTCTCATGGAAAAAAGAGAGGACAACCGTCGATGAAGAAAATCGCCATTATCGGTTCCGGCCCAACAGGGATTTATACCTTTTACGCCCTTCTTAAAAACGCGCAGCCGCTTTCGGTCTCCGTCTTTGAACAAAGTGATGAAGCGGGCGTGGGTATGCCCTATAACGACGACGATAACTCTCGTCTGATGCTGGCAAATATCGCAAGTATTGAAATCCCACCCATTTTTATGACCTACCTCGACTGGCTCAAGGGCCAGAGCGAAGCCCATCTGGCACGCTTTAAGGTTGATAAAGCCCGCCTGCATGACCGACAGTTCCTGCCCCGGCTCCTGCTGGGTGAGTATTTCCGCGACAGCTTTCGGTCCATCGTAAAAGAGGCGAAAAAACGGGGATTTCAGGTTGATGTCCATGAATCCGCCCAGGTCACCGATATCGTGCCCTCGAAAGAAGGCGTTACGCTTTCCGTCAACGGCAGCGCCTTTCCTGAACGCTTCGACCTTGCGGTTATCGCCACCGGCCACGTCTGGCCAGAGGAGGATGAAGCCACGCGCACGTTCTTCCCCAGCCCGTGGTCCGGTCTGATGGACGCCAGTATTCCTCCCTGTCGCGTCGGTATTATGGGGACATCGTTAAGCGGTCTCGACGCGGCCATGGCGGTCGTAATGCAGCACGGTGCGTTTCGCGATGATAAATTTGTGCTGAATAAAGGCTGCGAGGCGCTGAAGATTGTCCTGATGTCCCGGACAGGCATTCTGCCGGAAGCCGATTTTTACTGCCCTATTCCTTACGAGCCGCTGTCGGTATTGACCGAACGCGTGGTGGAAAGCGAGGTTGCCAAAGGACCGGATGGCCTGCTCGATCGTATCTTTGTCCTGATGGTCAAAGAGCTTCAGCTCGCTGACCCTGCGTGGAGCGAGAAAATGTCTCTGCATACGCTGAATGCGGACACCCTTCGTGAGGCATGGTTTGAGGATCGTAAACGGCACGGTCCCTTTACCTGGGCGGAAGATAACCTGAAAGAAGTTGAGAAAAATAAACGCGAACGCCGTACCGTGGCCTGGCGCTATACCGTGCTTCGGCTGCATGAAGTGGTTCAGGAGATCGTTCCCCATCTCACCGATCGAGACGTTGAACGCTTCAAACAGGGGCTGGCTCGGGTATTTATCGACAACTATGCCGCCATCCCTCCGCAGTCTATCCGCAGGCTGCTCGCGCTTCGCGAAGCCGGCATCATCAGCGTGGCCGCGCTCGGTGACGACTACACGCTGGATGTTGGCAGAGATCAAACGGTGATAACCACAAAAGAGACCGTTTACCGCTTCGACGTTTTTATTGATGCGCGCGGGCAAAAGCCGCTCAAAACGAAAGATCTGCCCTTCCCGACGCTGCGAAAACAGCTGGAAGCGACCGGCGATGAGATACCCGATATCGGCGAGGATTACACCTTAAAAGCGCCTGACACCGTTCGCGGGCGCATCACCTTCGGTGCGATACCGTGGCTGATGCACGATCGTCCCTTCGTTCAGGGGCTGGCGGAGTGTGCAGAGATTGCAGAGGCGATGGCGCAAGCGGCGGAAAAACCCGCGTCGGGGGTGCGGCGGAGATTGCCCTATTTTGAAAACTGACAGGGCATCCGTGCCCTGCTGTCGCGGATTACTCGAAGAAGACTTCCGGGTTTTCCGACAGCGAAACGAAGGTTTTCGTCTCTTTATTCAGGGCGAGGATTTCGCCGCTTTCAATGTCGTACACCCAGCCGTGCAGTCGGATGGAGTTATTACGCAGGCCCACCGCGACGGAAGGATGGGTCTTAATGTTGCTCAGTTGCGCAAACACGTTCTCCTGCACCATCGCATTGACCTTATCGATCGGCTTATCCCAGGTTTTTTTCTCCACCACGGCTTTCGCCGCGTCGGAATAGCGCAGCCAGTGTGACACGGCAGGCATCGGCTCCAGGTTCGCGTTATCGGCAATCGCCTTCATCGCGCCGCAGTTGGAGTGACCACAAATCACGATATCCGTGACGCCCAGCGCCACAACGGCGTATTCGATGGTAGCGGACACACCGCCAGGCTCGGGTCCGAACGGCGGCACGATGTTGCCAGCATTACGAATGACAAAGAGTTGTCCTGGCTCTTGCTGGGTGACAAGTTCCGGGACCAGACGGCTGTCGGAGCATGAGATGAACAGCGCTTTGGGATTCTGGCTGGACGCTAAACTGCGGAAGAGTTCTTTACGTTGCGGGAAAATCTCTTTTTGAAAGCTGAGAAAACCTTCAATGATATGTTGCATAGCAATGTCTCTTTTATCTGTTTTAGTTTAGGTATGATCGAGATCACACTCGTAAAGTTTACCCATCGTGGTTTACTTCAGACAAGCAATATATTTCTGGCCCGAGCGCTGCACAATTTCGTCCGCGTTAGCGAGGATGTTCTGCCCTTCGAACGCGCCGTACAGACGTTCAAACGTTCTGCCTTCCAGATGATTCACGACCGACGCCACGGTGCGGGCCGGCAGTGGAAGATAGTTCGGGTAGCTCCACATAAACGAGACGGCGTCTTTACCCGGCGTGACCTGCAGAATATCGCCCGCCAGCAGCACCCCGTCCCCCTCCTGCCAGTGCAGCACCGTTCCCCCGGCAAAATGCCCCCCCAGACGCAGCAAGGTGACCGACGGGAAAATCTCCAGCGCATCCCCCTCCCAGAAATGAATGGCCGGGCTGTCGCGCATCACCCACTCGCTGTCGCTGGCGTGCAGGTACACCGGCGCATCATACGCCGCAGCCCACTCCTGCATCGTGGTGTAATAGTGCGGATGTGAAATCGCAATCGCGCTGATGCCGCCGAGGGCGGTAATGAGCGTTTTGGTTGCGGGGTCGAGGTTGGCGATACAGTCCCAGAGAATATTGCCGTGGGGCGTTTGCAGCAGCAGCGCCCGCTGGTTGATCGCAAACGCCGGGACCGTTTTGATCCCAAACAATCGCGGCTCCAGCTGCTGCCATTTGTTGCTATGCGTGGCGGTGACGGTATCGAGATCGGTCCACGCCTGCCCCGTGCTGGGGACATACTGGCGTTCATCCTCGCAGATCGGGCATTTCTCAGGCCGTGTATCGTAAGCCGTTCCGCAGGTTTTACAGAGTGTAATCATGTGCTCTCCTCAGCGATAAAGCACTGAGTATGGCAGGGATTATCCTTATGTGCTGCGAGGTACATTGCTGGCTTTTTTTACCCTATACTGTGCCAGTATCGAAAACTGAACAGAGCAGGTGCAACATGGAAATTGATCTCGATAATTTAGTCTTTAACGGTCTGGATGAAGCAGAAGAGCGTAATGCGGAACGTCTGGACGACGCGGATAAAAAAGCGCAGGCGATTGTCGCCGACGACGACTGCGGCGACGCCTGCAAGATCTAATAAAAAAGCACCGGGAAACCGGTGCTTTTTTATTTCACTCGTTAAACGTCACGCACACCTCGTTCCAGTACGTTTCGCGCGTGCGGCGCAGTTCAGCGTGACGTTTTATCATGGAACCACTCCGGGTCAATGTTGGCAACGTCCACGCCATACAGGCTGGCGACAGGCAGTATTGACTCAAGAACACGTTGCGCGCTGTTCTCCGCATTCACTGGTCGGGTCGCAAAAAACCGCCGTAACGTGCTTATCCACTTTTTCATCGCCTTACCCTCTCTCGCCGTGTCTGACCTCAGTTAAGCACTCAAATGCCGCGCGGGTGAAATACCAAAATCCACTGTCCATGTGCAGGATTTGCAAATAGCCTCCCGTTCTTTTCACGCTTCATTAACACCTTGTTCACTAATGCTTTTTTGCTCAAAGCAAAGAACGATTTCTTATTTGGCGATAGCTTTCGCTTATGGGAGCGTAGCGGAGTAAAACAAAAACAACGGGATGGCGTATGACTATGGCAGCAAACATGAAAGGGTTTACCAAACGGACACTGGTTCTGGGATTACTGGCGGCGGGGAGCCTGCTTTCAGCGCAGGCACAGGCCGATCAGCTGGCGGATATTAAGGCCGCAGGGGTGGTGAAAGTGGCCACGTTTGACGCCAACCCGCCGTTTGGCTCGATTGATGCCAAAACGCACGAGATCGTGGGTTACGACGTGGACTTCGCCAAAGCGCTGGCAAAATCGCTCGGCGTGAAGCTTGAACTGGTTGCCACCAATCCGGCCAACCGTATTCCGCTGCTGCAGTCCGGGAAAGCAGACCTGATCGTGGCAGATATCACCATCACCCCGGAACGCGCGCAGGTGATTGATTTCTCGACGCCTTACTTCGTCACCGGCCAGCAGTTCCTCGTTCCGGTGAAATCACCGGACAAGCTCGATGACTATAGCCGGGCGCGCATTGGCGCGGTCAAAGGCACGACGGGCGAGCAGGCGCTGCACCAGCGTTTCCCGCAGTCCCGCGTCCTCTCTTATGACGACATTCCCCTGGCGTTGACCGCACTGCGCAATGGTAACGTCCAGGCCATTACCCAGGACAGCACCATTCTGGCCGGTCTGCTGGCGCAGGCGCCGGATAAAGCGAACTTCAAAATCCTGCCCGATCTGCTCAGTAAAGAAGAGATTGGCGTGGGGGTGAAGAAAGGTGAAACGGCGCTGCTGAAGGCCGTTAACGACGAGCTGGTTAATCTCGAGAAGAACGGTCAGGCAGCAAAAATCTACGATGTCTGGTTTGGCCCAAACACGCCTGCCCCGCAGCCTCGCGCCTTTAAAATAGAAGCCAGATAATTATGCTCTCAGGTTTATTTTCACACTCCGCGGCCGGCGCCGCGGATTTTTCACATCTGGAACAGGCCAGCGTCGAGTTTCGTCATGTGGACAAACGCTACGGTGACCATCAGGTTTTAAACGACATTAATCTCACCATCACCCCCGGTGAAGTGGTCGCCATCCTCGGCCCGTCGGGTTCCGGTAAATCCACCCTGATTCGTCTCATCAACCAGCTTGAAACCCTGAGCGGCGGGGAGATTCTGATCGATAACAAGCCTACCGGAAAGCTCTCCGGTACCGGGCTGCGTCAGCTGCGTAGCCGCGTGGGGTTTGTGTTCCAGCAGTTCAATCTTTACGCCCATCTCACCGCCAGCCAGAACATCACCCTGGCACTGGAGCACGTTCACGGCTGGAAGCCACAGCCTGCCCAGGAGCGCGCGCTGGCCCTGCTGGAGAAGGTCGGGATGCTGGAAAAAGCCCATCATTTTCCGGCAGAGCTTTCCGGCGGGCAGCAGCAGCGCGTCGCGATTGCCCGTGCCCTGGCCTCTTCACCGCAAATCATCCTGTTCGATGAGCCCACATCGGCGCTGGATCCGGAGATGATTGGTGAAGTGCTGTTTGTGATGAAAGCTCTCGCCCACAGCGGGATCACGATGATTGTCGTAACCCATGAGATGCAGTTCGCCCGGGAGATTGCCGACAGAGTCGTCTTTATCGACGGGGGGCAAATTCTGGAAATTGCGCCGCCGGCGCAATTTTTCAGTCGGCCCTCGCATCCGCGCGCGCAGCGGTTCCTGCAAAAGGTGCTCAACCCGCTGCATCAGGAGCATCTGTAATGCCCGCGCTCGACTGGCAGGGGGTACTGACCGGACAGCCTCTGCAGTGGATACTCTCCGGATTCCTCACCACACTGTGGGTAACGCTTGCCGGGATGATGCTGGCCAGCCTGCTTGCATTGCTCTTTATGCTTCTGCGCCTTTCCGGCGGACGCCTCGGGAACGTGGTCGTCAGCAGCTGGGTGTCGCTGTTTCGCAATACGCCGCTGCTGGTGCAACTGCTGTTCTGGTATTTTGCCGCCTGGAACGGTCTACCGCAGGCGTTCCGCGACGCGGTGAACGCGGATCACAGCTGGTCAATTCTGCCCGGCGACGTCTGGTGGTTTACGCCCGAATTTTTATGTTCTGCCTGGGGGTTGGGTGTCTTTACCTCGGCGTTTTTAATTGAAGAGGTGGAGTCGGGCTTACGTTCCGTGCCTGCCGGACAGCGGGAGGCAGCGCTCGCTCAGGGATTCTCCGCGTGGCGCCTGTTTCGCTACATCCTGCTGCCGCAGGGGCTGGCCAACGCCTGGCAGCCGGTCGTTGGCCAGTACCTTAATCTGATGAAGCTCTCCTCGCTCGCCAGCGGGATTGGCTTCGCCGAGCTGACCTATCAGGTCAGGCAGATTGAGAGCTATAACGCGCACGCGCTGGAAGCATTTACCTTCGGAACCGCACTCTATCTGCTGACCGGCCTGGTCATGGGGATGGTGCTGGTTCGCATTGGACCTGAAGCGAAACGTAAACGCCCAAACGTCGCCACCTCAGGGAGTGAAAAACATGATTGCCGGACTTAATGTCATCACCGATAACCTCGATTATCTGCTGTGGGGACGCGCGGCAACGGGTGAACCGGGGGGCGTGTTGCTCTCGTTGATGATGGCGATTGGGGCCGCCGTCATTGCTCTGCCCGGTGGGATAGTGCTCGCGTGTCTGGCCTGGCGCTTTACCGGGCTCGTGCGCAAGACCCTCTTTTTGTGGGCAGAGCTGATTCGCGGTATCCCGCTCATCTTCGTAATTTTCTGGATGTGGTATCTCCTGCCGCTCATTACCGGGGGCGATCTGCCGGGGGCGCTGACCGTCACGCTGGCGCTGGCCTGGTTTACGGCGGCTACCGTAATGCACTCGGTACTGGCCGGACTTAATGCGCTACCGTCCGGGCAGTACGAAGCCGCACTGTCACAGGGATTCAGCACGCAGCAAACCCTGTGGCGCGTGCTGCTGCCGCAGGCGCTGAGGAACATTCTGCCGTCGCTGGTGGGGATTTTTATCAGCCTGCTGAAGGATACGTCGTTGGCGTTTATCGTGAACGTCCCGGAACTGACCACGGTGGCGGGACAGGTCAACAACCGGGTGCAAATCTACCCGGCGGCCATTTTTATCTTTACGGGCGTGGTCTACTACCTGCTCTGCTGCTCGCTTGAGCAGCTTGCGAAGCGCTGGCGTCTTACCCGGCCAGCGCTTTAACCACCGTTTCCATCGCTTCGGTAGTCAATTCACTGCGTTTCACGCGCTGGTTCGCCAGCGCGGTACGCAGGACTCCGGCAATGACAATATGCTTTGGCTCCTGCCCTAAATCACGCATCTCAAGCACCACCTTCCCGACCACCCGGCACATCTCCTGGTACAGCGCTTCATCTTTGGTCACGTTACCCATCGTCATCACTCCATTGCCTGTTAAACGTTGAGCTTAAATGATTCTCCAGCCGGATACAAAAAAGAAGCCCGGCGAGAGACTCGCCGGGCTTCATCTGTAAAATCAGTAAATTAGTTGTTTACTGGAATGACCGCGCCTTTGTACTTGGTGCGGATCCAGTCCTGAATCTCTTTTGAGTGCAGCACGTTCACCAGCGCGACGATGTCTTTCTTCTTCTCGTCACCGCGATGCACGGTGATGATGTTGGCATACGGGTTGTTTTCACCGCTCTCAACCGCAATCGGGTCGTGAACCGGATCCAGACCCGCGTCAATCGCATAGTTGGCGTTAATCACCACCGCGTCGCCTTCGTTGTTGTTGTACATCTGCGGCAGCAGAGACGCTTCAACGTTAGGCGTGAACTTCAGCTTTTTCGGGTTCTCGACGATATCGCTGATGCGTGCGGTCACTTTATCGATGCCCGGCTTCAGCTTGATCACGCCCTCTTTTTCGAAGATAGAGAGAATACGCCCCTCTTCAGAAACCGCGTCACGCATGATGATTTTGCCGCCTTCCGGCAGGTCTTTCAGCGACTTGTATTTTTTGGAGTAGATGCCGATTGGCTCAATGTGGATCGCGCCCGCACTGACAAAATCGTAGTCTTTATCGCCCGCATGATCTTTCAGCACGCTGTTCAGGTAAGGAATGTGCTGGAAATAGTTCGCGTCGATGTCATGACCCGCCAGCGCGGTGTTCGGCAGAATGTAGTCCTGGAACGGTTTAATCTCCAGGTCGATCCCCTGCTTCGCCAGAATCGGCTTTGCCTGCTCCAGAATTTCGGCGTGCGGCGTGTTGGATGCGCCCACGGTCAGGGTGTCAGCCCAGGAAGCGAAGCTCAGGGCGCTCAGGGTTGCGGCAGCGATCAGTGTCAGTGTCTTTTTCATGATGTGGTTCCTGTGTGTTGTTGTTACCCTAAATAGTTCGAGTCACAGGAAGGCGGCAAGTGAGTGAATCCCCAGGAGCTTACATACAGTAAGTGACTGGGGTGAACGAATGCAGCCAACGCGCCTGAGGCTCGAAATATGACGGGTATTAGCGTTTATCTAACAGTGAAGTAATGACATCGCCGCAGAACTGGATAATGAAAACGATGATTAAAATGGTCACCGTTGCCACCAGCGTGACGTCACCATGGTTGCGCTGGAATCCTTCCAGATAAGCCAGATTTCCCAACCCACCGGCGCCAATCACCCCCGCCATTGCGCTGTAGCTCACCAGCGCAATGAGCGTCACCGTAATACCTGATACCAGTGCAGGTGATGATTCCGGCAGTAAAACCCGAAACACTAACGTGCTCAGTCGTGCGCCCATCGAGCGCGTTGCTTCTATAACGCCTTTATCCACTTCACGCAGGGCGATCTCCACCAGGCGTGCGTAGAACGGTGCGGCACCCACAATCAGCGCCGGCAGCGCCGCGTTGGCACCAAGGATGGTGCCGACGACGGTCTTGGTGAACGGGATCAGCAGGACAATCAGAATGATGAACGGAATCGAGCGGAACACGTTCACCACAATCGAAATGACGCTGTAGACCGTGCGGTTGTGGAACAGCCCGCCGCGTGCGGTTAAAAACAGCGCCAGACCCAGCACGATACCCAGTACAAAAGTCGCCACGCCGGACAGCGCGGTCATGTACAGCGTCTCCAGCGTCGCCGCCCAGAGCTGGTCCCACTTGAGATGCGGAAAGAGATCCTCAGCCATGTTTAATCACCTCGCCTTCAATATCGCTGTGCTTCAGGTCGGCGAGGATATTGTTCAGTTGTTCATCGGATGCCACTACATGTACCCAGAGCTGGCCAAACACGCCGTGGGCGGTTTGCGTCATTTTCCCGTGCAGGATGTTAAACGGCAGGCCATAGCGCAGGGTCAGTTCACCCACGATCGGCTTATGCGTGCTGTGCCCGGTAAAGGTCAGTCTGATGACCGTGCCTTCCAGATCGTTTGCCAGTTCGGTATTGAACGTTTCTTCTTCAGCGTACTGGCTCACCTGACGGACAAACTGCTGCGTAATCGGCTGCTGCGGATGGGTAAAGACGCTCAGCACGTCGCCCTCTTCCACGACTTTACCGTTCTCCATCACCGCCACGCGGTCGCAGATTTTGCGCACCACGTGCATCTCATGCGTGATCAGCACGATGGTCAGTTTGAACCGGCGGTTGATATCGAGCAGCAGATCGAGGATCTGATCGGTGGTCTGTGGGTCAAGCGCGGACGTGGCTTCATCGCAGAGCAGCACGTCAGGATTGTTAGCCAGCGCGCGGGCAATGCCGACGCGCTGTTTCTGGCCGCCACTGAGCTGAGACGGGTAGGCATGCTCGCGGCCTTTCAGACCGACCAGCTCCACCAGCTCGGCGACGCGGGCGGTGATTTTTGCTTTCGGCACGCCGGCAATCTGCATCGAGAACGCAATATTCTCGCTGACCGTGCGCGACCACAGCAGGTTGAAGTGCTGAAACACCATGCTGATTTTCAGGCGCGCCTGACGCAGCGCTTCACCTTTTGCTGCCGAAATGTCCTGTCCATTAATGGTGACGCTACCGGCGCTGGGTTTTTCCAGGCCGTTGAGCAGACGAATCAGCGTGCTTTTACCTGCCCCGCTGTAACCGATAATCCCGTATATCTGTCCCTGTGCTATCGTCAAATTGACGTTATCAACGGCTGTGAGTGCCACCTTTCCGTTGTCAAAAACCTTCGAAATATTGCTCAGTACAATCATTCTTATTCGTTATCCGTGCCGCTCATGGCGGTTTAGCAGTATGGATGTCCAAACGATAGTAAACAGGCGTTATCAGCTTTTAAATGAACAAAAAAGAATTTGTTATAACTTTCGGAAATAAACAGCGGATTTACCGGGTGGGATGCATTTAGACCAATTTCAGCAATGATTATCTGCCGGATGCATATCTGCTGGCGAATGCCCGCGAAAAATGGTCATTTTTTCAGCATTTCATGCCAATATAGCCATCCTCACATCCAGACAACTTTACTTCTTGCTGTCCTGACTTCCAAAAATGACATTTATATTCCTTTCTGATCTAAAGAGCAGTGAATGGTTCTTTATTGAGAAAATTTCACCGCCCTATCATCCCGTCATGACATCCAGAAAGGAAAACATCATGACGATTTATCACTCCGTCACTGAACTGATTGGTCGCACCCCGCTGATCCAGCTGCATAAGCTTGATACCGGTCCCTGCTCGCTGTTCCTGAAGCTGGAGAACCAGAATCCGGGCGGTTCGATTAAGGATCGCGTTGCGCTGTCGATGATTAACGAAGCGGAACGCACCGGGCAGCTGCAGCCGGGCGGCACGATTATTGAGGCCACGGCGGGCAATACCGGCCTCGGTCTGGCCCTGATCGCCGCCCAGAAAGGCTACTCGCTGATCCTGGTGGTGCCGGACAAAATGAGCCGCGAGAAGATTTTCCACCTGCGCGCGCTGGGTGCCCAGGTGGTGCTGACCCGCTCCGACGTCAACAAGGGCCATCCTGCCTATTACCAGGATTACGCCCAGCGTCTGGCGAACGAACTGCCCGGCGCGTTTTACATCGACCAGTTCAATAACGAAGCCAACCCGCTGGCGCACCGCACCACCACGGCGCCGGAACTGTATGAACAGCTTGACGGCAAAATCGATGCCATCGTGGTGGGCGTCGGCTCAGGCGGCACGCTGGGCGGCCTCCAGGCGTGGTTCGCCGAGCACTCTCCACACACGGAGTTTGTCCTGGCTGATCCGGCCGGCTCCGTTCTCGCCGACCAGGTGGAGACCGGACGCTACCACGACGCGGGCTCCTGGCTGGTTGAGGGTATTGGCGAAGACTTTATTCCGCCGCTGGCCCACATTGAAGGGGTGAATCGCGCCTGGCGCATTACCGATCGCGAAGCCTTCACCACCGCGCGCGATCTGCTGAAAACGGAAGGCATTCTGGCGGGCTCTTCCAGCGGCACGCTGCTGGCGGCCGCGCTGAAGTATTGCCAGGCGCAGACCGCGCCGAAGCGGGTGGTGACCTTCGCCTGCGACAGCGGCAATAAATATCTCTCGAAGATGTTCAACGATGACTGGATGCGACAGCAGGGACTCATCACGCGCCCCCAGGCCGGCGATCTCTCTGACTACATTGCCCTTCGCCACGATGAAGGCGCCACCGTCACCGCCGCTCCGGACGACACGCTTTCCACCGTCCTGGCACGGATGCGCCTGTATGACATCTCCCAGCTGCCGGTGCTGGAGAACGGCAAGGTGGTGGGCATTATCGACGAGTGGGATCTCCTGCGGCACATTGGCGGCGACGGCGATCGCTTCGCGCTTCCGGTGACGGCAGCCATGACGCGTCAGGTGGAGTTCCTGGATAAACACGCCCCGGAAAGCGCCCTGAACGCCATCTTCGACCGCGGTCTGGTGGCCGTGATTAATGACAACGACCGTTTTCTCGGTCTGATTACGCGCAGCGACGTTCTGACCGCCTGGCGCAACCGTCTTCAGCAATAAAGGAATTAATGATGAAAAATCTGGCCACCCTCAGCGTCCACAGCGGCGAGTTTAACGACCAGCACGGCGCCGTCATGCCGCCGATTTACGCCACCTCGACTTTTGCGCAACCCGCGCCCGGGGAGCATACCGGATATGAGTACTCCCGCAGCGGCAACCCTACCCGCCATGCGCTGGAAACGGCGATTGCCGAACTGGAAGGCGGCACGCGCGGCTACGCCTTTGCCTCCGGTCTGGCGGCCATCTCCACGGTGCTCGAACTGCTGGATAAAGACAGCCACATCGTCGCTATTGATGATGTATACGGCGGCACATACCGTCTGATCGAGAACGTGCGCAAGCGCAGCACCGGCCTGCAGGTCAGCTGGGTTAAACCGGACGACTTAGCCGGGCTTGAGGCCGCCATTCGCCCGGATACCCGCATGGTGTGGGTCGAGACGCCAACCAACCCGCTGCTGAAGCTGGCGGATCTGGCGGCCATCGCGGCAATCGCCCGTCGTCATAACGTCATCAGCGTGGCGGATAACACCTTCGCGTCGCCGGTGATCCATCGTCCGCTGGAGTCGGGTTTCGACATTGTGGTGCACTCCGCCACCAAATACCTGAACGGCCATTCTGACGTGGTGGCCGGGCTGGCGATTGTCGGGGACAACAAGGAACTGGCGGATAAGCTGGGCTATCTGCAAAACGCGGTGGGCGGCGTACTGGATCCGTTCAGCAGCTTCCTGACGCTGCGCGGTATTCGCACGCTTGCGTTGAGGGTCGAAAAGCACAGCACCAACGCGCTGGCGATTGCGCAATGGCTCGATCAGCATCCTCTGGTCGAAAAGGTGTTCTATCCCGGCCTGGAATCACATCCGCAATATCAGCTTGCCCGTACGCAGATGGCCCTGCCCGGCGGGATGATTTCTGTCGTGGTCAAAGGCGATGCGCAACGCGCCACCGAGGTGATACGCAACCTGAAGCTGTTCACCCTCGCGGAGAGCCTGGGCGGCGTGGAAAGTCTGGTGAGTCAGCCTTACAGCATGACGCACGCCTCGATTCCGCTGGAGCAACGCCTGGCAAACGGCATTGTGCCGCAGCTGATCCGTCTGTCAGTCGGGATTGAAGATCCCAAAGACCTGATTGCCGACCTCAGCCAGGCGCTGCAGAAATAAGCAAATGGCGGCAGGTCTATCACCTGCCGCCACAAGTTGTCATCATGGCTTAACGCCTTGATAACAATATTATGAGAAACAGCACAGATTATTTCTGAAACACCGCTTCCATTTTCCTTTTATCTTAAAATCAGCGTATAATGCGCGCCAAATCCCTGGTGAATGGTTTCAGCGCTTGGAATACAAAAAACAACGTACAACTTCTCCACTCCTTCGTTGGGCTGTCACTCAGGCACACTTTCTTCTGCACGCTCATTTGTTGTCTCCTATCCTTAGTGCGTGTCATATACTCTTTTGCAACACAGGTTTGACTCCGCGGCGGTGCGCCCCCGGAGCGAGATTTCCATATCCTTCCCAACTTAAAGACTAAGACTGTCATGAAAAAGACGAAAATTGTTTGTACTATCGGCCCGAAAACCGAATCTGAAGAGATGCTGACCAAAATGCTGGACGCCGGCATGAACGTGATGCGTCTGAACTTCTCCCACGGCGATTACGCAGAACACGGTCAGCGTATCCAGAACTTGCGCAACGTAATGAGCAAGACCGGTAAAAAAGCCGCGATCCTGCTGGATACCAAAGGTCCAGAAATCCGTACCATCAAACTGGAAGGCGGTAACGACGTCTCTCTGAAAGCGGGCCAGACCTTCACCTTCACCACCGACAAAACTGTTGTCGGCAACAGCGAAATCGTTGCAGTGACCTACGAAGGTTTCACCAGCGATCTGTCCGTCGGTAACACCGTGCTGGTAGACGATGGTCTGATCGGTATGGAAGTCACCGCGATCGAAGGTAACAAGGTTATCTGTAAAGTGCTGAACAACGGCGACCTGGGCGAAAACAAAGGCGTTAACCTGCCGGGCGTTTCCATCGCGCTGCCAGCCCTGGCTGAAAAAGACAAACAGGACCTGATCTTCGGTTGCGAGCAAGGCGTTGACTTCGTTGCTGCCTCCTTCATCCGTAAGCGCTCCGACGTGGTTGAAATTCGTGAGCACCTGAAAGCCCACGGCGGCGAGAAGATCCAGATCATCTCCAAAATTGAAAACCAGGAAGGCCTGAACAACTTCGACGAAATCCTCGAAGCCTCTGACGGCATCATGGTTGCACGTGGCGACCTGGGCGTAGAAATCCCGGTCGAAGAAGTGATCTTCGCGCAGAAGATGATGATCGAGAAATGTGTGCGCGCGCGTAAAGTGGTTATCACCGCAACGCAGATGCTGGACTCCATGATCAAAAACCCACGCCCAACCCGCGCTGAAGCAGGCGACGTGGCAAACGCCATCCTCGACGGTACTGATGCCGTTATGCTGTCCGGCGAATCCGCGAAAGGTAAATATCCGCTGGAAGCGGTGTCCATCATGGCCACCATCTGCGAACGTACCGACCGCGTTATGAAAAGCCGTCTGGACTACAACAACGACAGCCGCAAGCTGCGCATCACCGAAGCAGTATGCCGCGGTGCTGTAGAGACGGCTGAGAAACTGGAAGCACCACTGATCGTGGTTGCCACCCAGGGCGGTAAATCTGCTCGCGCGGTGCGTAAATACTTCCCGGATGCGACTATCCTGGCGCTGACCACTAACGAAACCACTGCCCGTCAGCTGGTGCTGAGCAAAGGCGTGATCCCTCACCTGGTGAAAGAGATCGCGTCTACGGATGATTTCTACCGTCTGGGTAAAGAAGTGGCGCTGGAGCTGGTGGATCGTGGTCTGGCACAGAAAGGTGACGTTGTGGTCATGGTTTCTGGTGCGCTGGTACCAAGCGGAACCACCAATACTGCATCTGTTCACGTGCTGTAATAATTCCCGAACGAATTAATTTTGATAAAAAGCGCCCGCCGGGCGCTTTTTTTATTCCTCGCATTAGCCAAAGTCATTCAAATTGCAAATCGGGTTTTTCTATTTAATTGCGAATTATCTAAGATGAATCCGATGATAAATGCCTTTTTTTACTTAGATTTTTGCCCGAAAAGGGCTGATTCGATGCTTCTTTGAGCGAACGATCAAAAATAGGTGTATTCCCATCAAAAAAATATTCTCAACCCAAAAAACTTTGTGTAATACTTGTAACGCTACATGGAGATTAACTCAATCTAGAGGGTATTAATAATGAATCGTACTAAACTGGTACTGGGCGCGGTAATCCTGGGTTCTACTCTGCTGGCTGGTTGCTCCAGCAACGCTAAAATCGATCAGCTGTCTTCTGACGTTCAGACTCTGAACGCTAAAGTTGACCAGCTGAGCAACGACGTGAACGCAATGCGTTCCGACGTTCAGGCTGCTAAAGACGACGCAGCTCGCGCTAACCAGCGTCTGGACAACCAGGCTACTAAATACCGTAAGTAATAGTACCTGTTAATAAAATGGCGCACATTGTGCGCCATTTTTTTTGTCTGCGTCAAACCACTACTGCGTCACCTTCTCCCCTTCATCTTCCGCTACCGCTGCGGACACCCGACTGTTCTGCACCGACAACACGGACGGGCCGCTGCCTGACGACACGATAACCGGGATCCCGGCGCGACGTGACAGGGCTTTATCAATCAGCGCCTTGTCGCTTCCCGCCTGAGAAACAAAGGTCGCAAAGTCTGCGGAATGGGTAATGGGCGAGACCTGTGGGTTTTCTCCCTCAGCCTGCGCCAGCGGGCGGTGGACTTCAATATAGCGTTTACCATCCGGCTCCACAGAGAACTTAACGGGTTCATTGATGATCTGTACCCGCGTACCCACCCGCACCTGTTCGAACAGGGCTTTGATGTCCGGGGCATTCATCCGCATACAGCCGGAGCTGACCCGCAGGCCGACGCTGTCCGGTGCGCTGGTGCCGTGGATGAGATATTCCCCATTGCCCACGCCTAAACGCAGTGCGAAGCGTCCCAGGGGGTTATTGGGCCCGGCAGGTACCACCGGAGGTAATTTAATTCCCTGCTCCAGAGAGCGTGCTCTGATGCCCGGCGTAGGTGTCCAGGTGGGATTCGGGATTTTCTGGCTCACGCGCGTGGTCGTGACCGGCGTTTCCAGCCCCAGCTGTCCGATGCCGAGCGGGAAGACCTGAACGATGTTTTCTCCCGGCGGGAAGTAGTAGAGCCGAAGCTCTGCGAGGTTCACCACAATGCCCTCGCGCGGCGTGTCCGGCAGCAGCATCTGCGACGGGATGGTAATCACGGTTCCCGGCGCAGGGTTTACCGGCGCAATGGTATTGTTCGTTTCCAGGATCACCTGTGCCGCCGTATTAAACCGACGGGCGATGGTCTGCAGCTTATTATCCCCTTCCTGTATCGTGTAGGTTTGATTTTGCCCAATCAGACGACTGCCTGCGGGCGGCAACGGATAGTCCATCGCGCGGGCCGAATTAAGGGCGCCGAGCGAACTGAGGAGTAATAGAGTTATTAGAGACGCGCGCTTCATGCTGAGATTCCTTATTCACTGACAGAACGCCAGAAAGCTGAAAAACCAGCGAGGCGGGAACCACCTCGCGAAACAGAATGAATGCTGTTCTGTAAGTCTAGCTAAGGATTGCAGCTTTGGCGCGGATGGCGCGAATCATCGCTTCCAGTCCCTGGGAACGAGACGGGGTGAGGTGTTGGGTCAGGGCCATTTTTTCAAACCACGGGCGGACATCAAACGCGACAATATCCTGCGCCGACATCCGGTGATAAAGAATAAAGACGACCGCAATAAGCCCTTTTACAATGGCCGCATCGCTGTCGCCGTGCAGTTCGACAGTGCCGTCATCCGACTGCGCCATCACAATCCACACCTGGCTCTGACAGCCCTGAATACTGTTCTCCGGGGTATGCGCCTCTTCGCTGAGCGGCGGCAAGCGCTGTCCCAGCTCAATGATATAGAGATACTTCTCTTCCCAGTTTGCGCAACGCGAGAAGTTACGCAGCAGTTTATCTTTGTCCGGCAGTTCTGCCATCTTTCGCCTCTCCGTTAGCCCAGCAGCTGATGAATGCGCTTAAGCCCCGCCACCAGCCTGTCGACCTCTTCCGTTGTGTTGTACATCACCAGCGACGCGCGGCACATTGCCGGTACCTGGTAAAACGCCATCAGCGGCATGGCGCAGTGGTGCCCGGTACGGACCGCCACGCCGTAGTTATCGAGGAAACTGCCCACGTCATAGGCGTGATGTTTCCCGAGATTGAACGCGATTACCCCTTGCCGGTCGGCAGGCCCGTAGAGGGTCAGATCCGGCACGCTGGCAAGCTCCTCAAGCGCATAGTGCATCAGCAGCTGTTCGTACTCCTGAATGCTATCAAGGCCGATTGAGGAGACATAAGAAATCGCCGCCCCTAAACCGATAATCCCACCGGTGTTGGGCGTGCCCGCCTCAAAACGCCACGGCGCGCGCGCATAGGTGGTGCCTTCCGTCAGGCTGACGGTGGCGATCATCGACCCGCCCCCTTCCCACGGCGGCATCGCCTGCAGGATATCTTCTTTCACATACAGCACGCCAATCCCGGTCGGCCCGTAGAGCTTGTGGCCTGAAAAGACGTAGAAATCGCAGTCCAGCGCCTGGACGTCAACCGCGTGATGCATCACCGCCTGGGCACCGTCAATCAGCACCTTCGCGCCCGCATGGTGGGCCTTTTCGACGATCTCCGCCACCGGGTTTTCCGTCCCCAGCACGTTGGAGACCTGGGTGACCGCCACCAGCCGCGTTTTATCGTCAAGCAATGCGTCTAGCTGCTCGAGCTGCAGCGTCCCGTCGGCATTTAACGGGATTACCCGCAGCTGCGCCCCCACGCGCTCGCAGAGCATCTGCCACGGCACGATATTGGCGTGGTGCTCCATCTGGGTGATGATGATGTTATCCCCCGCGTGAACCTGAGCGTTGCCCCAGCTGTTAGCGACAAGGTTAATCCCTTCGGTGGTTCCGCGAACAAAGACCAGTTCTTCCGGCGAGCGGGCGTTAAGGAAGGCGGCCAGCTGCGTACGCACGTTTTCCATCCGCTGGGTCGCCTCGGCGCTCAGGGTATGAATACCGCGATGCACGGCGGCGTAGCCGTGGCGATAAAACTCGGCTTCCGCATCCACCACCTGATTCGGCTTCTGCGCGCTGGCCGCGCTGTCCAGATAGGCCAGCGGCAGACCGTTTACTTCACGGGTCAGAACCGGGAAATCTGCCCGTACTTTCTCGACGGGAAAACTCATGCTTCGCCTCCAGGCAGGCGCTGACCGATCCGATCCAGCACCTGCAGTTTTAACTGACCATCGTGCAGCGCTTCCGTCAGTTCGGCGGCAAACGCGTAGATAATCATTTTCTGCGCCGCCTGCTGGTCGATGCCGCGCGAGCGCAGGTAGAACATCTGCTCGTCGTCGATTCGCCCGACCGTCGCACCGTGGCTGCATTTGACGTCGTCGGCGTAGATCTCCAGCTGCGGTTTAGTGTCCACTTCCGCAAGGCGGCCTAACAGCAGATTATTGTTGGTCATCTGCCCGTCGGTTTTAATGGCGTGCTGCGCCACGTTAATCAGTCCGTTAAACACCGCGCGGCCTTTATCACTGACGATGGTTTTGTGCAGCTGGCGGCTGTTGCAGTAGCCTTTGTTGTGCTCCAGCCAGGTGCGCGTGTCGCACACTTCCGATTTAACCGGCATCGCCAGGCTGTTGATGCGCAGCGTGGTGTTTTCACCGTTAAGCTGCGTGCTGGTGTTGTGGCGCAGCACCGCCCCGCCGAGCAGGAAGCTGTGGCTGTACGCCGCGGCATCCTGGCCAAGGACAATGTCGTTATGGGCAAAGTGGTGGCTCTGCGCATTCTCAAACGCCAGCTTGACATGATGAAGCTGCGCATTCGCGGCAACATTCATCGTCAGACGCGATCCGGTAAAGTGACGCGTCTCATTGAGGCTGACGTAATGTTCGATGACCGTGGCCTCTGCTCCCTCCGCCAGCTCCAGATGGTGGCGATAGTGCGCGGTATTGATTTCATCGCCGTCCAGTCCCTGAGTGATGTGCATCAGCAGCAGCGGTTTTGCCGGACGCTGGTTACGCTTCACGCGGATGTGCGTCACGCTGCGGGCCAGACTCTCGGTCAGGTGCAGGAAGACCTCAGGCTGAACCGGGGCGCTCAGGCGCTGGCGATCGTCGTTTATCTCAATCTCAAAGCCGCTCTCCTGAACCGTGTCGCTCAGTTCCGGACGGAACTGACCGTCGACGAACACCAGGCGCAGGGCATCGACACGCAAGGCCAGCGCGTCGCGCTGTGCTGGGGTGAGATCCGCCAGACGGGTCACAAACTCGGCGTTCAGCAGGCCATCAAGCGGGGTGTATTTCCAGTTCTCGTGCTTACGTGTCGGCAACCCGAGACGCAGCATTTGCTGAAGATGCTGCTGCGCCTGCTCGGAGCGCGTGCCCCCCTGGGCTTCAAACAGCCGGTGCCACTGCTGGAGTGCATTACTGCTGTTCGGTAAGCCAGCCATAACCCTGCTCCTCCAGTTGTTTAACCAACGTGAAATCACCGGATTTCACAATACGTCCCTGGTAAAGCACGTGGACGTAATCCGGCTTGATGTAGTCCAGAATGCGCTGGTAGTGGGTGACGATAATAAACGAGCGCTTGCCGTCGCGCAGGGAGTTCACTCCGTCAGCGACAATCTTCAGGGCATCGATGTCCAGACCGGAGTCGGTCTCATCCAGAATGCACAGCTCGGGTTCCAGAACCGCCATCTGCAGAATATCGTTACGCTTTTTCTCACCGCCGGAAAAACCAACGTTCACCGAGCGGGTCAGCAGATCTTCCGGCATTTTCAGCAGCTTAATCTTCTCTTCCATCAGATCCTGGAAGTCGAAGCGGTCCAGCGCCTCCAGCCCGCGATACTTACGCACCGCATTCAGCGCCGTCTGTAGGAAGAACTGGTTGCTGACGCCCGGAATTTCGACCGGGTACTGGAAGGCCATAAAGATGCCCTCGCCCGCACGGTCTTCCGGCGACATCTCCAGCAGATCTTTGCCGTTAAACTCGACCGAGCCGTGGGTCACCTCATAATCTTCGCGCCCCGCCAGCGTCGCAGAAAGCGTACTTTTCCCGGAACCGTTCGGCCCCATGATGGCGTGGACTTCCCCCGGCTTGACGTCAAAATTGAGGCCACGCAGGATGGCTTTGTCTTCTACGCTGACCTGTAAATCTTTAATGCTTAACATGTGCTTTCCTTAACCGACGCTGTGTTCAAGACTAATGGCGAGGAGTTTCTGGGCTTCAACGGCAAATTCCAGCGGCAGTTCAGAGAACACGTCCTTACAGAAGCCGTTGACAATCATCGAGATGGCGTCTTCTTCGCTAATCCCGCGCTGCAGGCAGTAGAAGAGCTGATCTTCCCCAATCCGTGACGTGGTCGCCTCGTGCTCCAGCTGGGCCGTGTTATTGCGGCATTCGACGTACGGGAAGGTATGCGCCCCGCAATCTGCGCCAATCAGCATCGAGTCACACTGGGTGAAGTTTCGCGCATTGGTGGCCGTCGGCATGATTTTCACCAGCCCGCGATAGCTGTTCTGGCTGTGACCGGCGGAGATGCCTTTCGAGATAATGGTCGATTTGGTGTTTTTACCAATGTGGATCATCTTGGTGCCGGTATCGGCCTGCTGATGGCCGCTGGTGAGCGCCACCGAGTAAAACTCGCCGATGGAGTTATCCCCGCGCAGAATGCAGCTTGGGTATTTCCAGGTGATGGCCGAGCCGGTTTCTGACTGGGTCCAGGACATCTTGCTATTTTCCCCTTCGCACAGCGCACGCTTGGTGACGAAGTTCAGGATACCGCCGGTATTGCCGTCGCCCGGGAACCAGTTTTGCACCGTGGAGTATTTCACCTCGGCATCTTTGTGGATGATGACCTCCACCACCGCCGCGTGCAGCTGGTAGCTGTCGCGAACCGGGGCGGAACACCCTTCTATATAGCTGACGTAGCTGCCTTCATCTGCGACCAGAATCGTGCGTTCGAACTGACCGGTCTTTTCGGCATTGATGCGGAAATAGGTGGAAAGCTCCATCGGACAGCGCACGCCTTTCGGCACGTAGATAAAGGTGCCGTCCGAGGCTACCGCCGCATTGAGCGCCGCAAAGAAGTTGTCGTTAGAGGGCACCACGGTCCCGATGTACTTTTTCACCAGTTCCGGATGATCGTGAATCGCTTCGCCGAAGGAGCAGAAAATGATCCCCTGCTCTGCCAGCTTCTCGCGGTAGGTGGTCGCCACCGAGACGGAGTCGAAAATGGCGTCTACCGCCACCTCTTTCCCTTCGCGCACCGGCACGCCCAGCTGATTAAAGGCTTCTTCCACCTCTTTGCTGAGGAAGCTGTTCTCCGCGCCGGTTTGCTGCACCGCGCCGGGCTGCGAAGCGCAGGTGTCGTCACAGCTGCCGCAGGAGGGCGCAGAGTAGTAGCTGTAATCCTGATAGTTCAGCTTGTCATAATGCGCTTTCAGCCAGTGCGGTTCTTCCATTTCCAGCCAGGCACGGAAGGCGCTCAGGCGAAACTCCAGCATCCACTCCGGCTCGTTACGTTTCGCCGAGATCGCCCGCACGACATCTTCATTGATGCCTTTTGCCAGCTCATCGGTCTGCAGCTGGGTGAAGAACCCCTCTTTATAGTTGAGGTGCCCACCGCTCCAGGTATTTACTTCACTCGTTGCTTCAGTATTACGAGACATAGTTCCGCCTATACCCCAAAGCTTTCGCCGCAGCCGCATTCGTTCTGGGCTTTCGGGTTATGAAATTTGAATAACTGGTTTAAGCCTTCGCGGACGTAGTCCACTTCGGTGCCGTCAATAAACGGCATGGCCTGCAGCGCGACGTACAGTTTCGCGCCGTCGGTCTCGAATACCAGGTCATCTTTCTCGGGTTCGGTGACGGTATCGAGCACGTAGCCAAAACCTGCGCAGCCGGTCTGTTTGACACCCAAACGCACGCCGAGGATCTCGGGCTTTTTCGCCACCAGCTCGTGAATATGTGCCGCCGCCGCTGGCGTGAGCGTTAACCCGCGCCAGGCAAAATCGGCTGGATTAAAGGTTTCTGAATGCAGTTCCATAGGTCCACCTCATCTGATAAGCCATCAGGGCATAACACCATGTTAGTGATAACGATTATCACTTCAACCCTCTGTCAGCAGGGGCATTCGGCTAAACCGCCCTTTTTGCCTACTTTTATTAAGCATAGACCCTGTGGCAGGATGCAGGCAGGATGGATTTAATTGTTCAATGCATTGATTAATAATGCATTTCGTTGTGGCATTTTTGACGGAGAGGAGAAAAGTAAAATATGCATCGGAAATGCCTATTTTTGAGATAGCTACTTTGATTGCCGCAAACTCAATTTAACAGATGCGATTTGGCACGCTGTAGAAGGCCTACGCTTCAGTTGCGCAGCAGGAAAGCGCTTCTCAGCAATAGACAGCCTGATAATGCGAGTCTTTTTCTGAAAATCATTCACTCACTCTGGATCACATTATTAATCGCTGTAGCATTAACCATACGCTTTTAATGGAAATAAGGTGGCATATGCCATTACAGGGAAAGATGATTCTGAACGGTGCAGATTACGCGCCTTTCAATCTGTATGGGGTAGGCGTGTTCATGGCGCACTCCGGGTTGGGGGCCAACAGAAACAATGCCAGTTGCGGACATGTCGCCAATACTGGCCCTATTCCCCCAGGGAAATACTGGATTGTAGATCGCAGGGAGGGTAACTGGTTTTCACAAAAAAAAGAGGAGATTCACGATGAAGCTAACAGATTTATTGGCCGAAATGCTTTTGGTAAATCTGACTGGTTTGCTTTGTGGCGTGATGACTGGGGCATAGATGACTACACATGGATAGAAAGTGTAAAGCGTGGAAATTTCCGACTACACCCCGGCACAGTTTCAAAAGGATGCATAACTATCGCCAACATGTCTGATTTTGCGATGATTCATAACGCGCTAATGAATACATCGCTTATTCAGGTTCCATGCATGCGGTCACTCATGGAGCGAGGATGGGTGGAGGTAGTAGCGGGTGGCTACATTAAAAAACCTTGCTCGTAGGGCAAGTAAAATTATTTACTTTCTCATTTTATTACTCGCTCTTGGTCATATGCTACCAGGCCCGGAGTTATATATTAACTATGATGTAGCCAGAACAACAGCAATCATTATCGCCGGAAATGAAAATGCAGAATCAATGTATGATGCCTATTCACTTATTGACTGGCTTACAATGCTAATTATCGCTACCCCTCTCTATATTTTAACAATGAAGTTAATCAAAAATTAAGGAGACAATAAAATGCCTATACCTCCCTATATGTGGCTTAAAGACGATGGCGGTGCAGATATCAAAGGATCTGTTGATGTACAAGATCGTGAAGGTAGTATTGAAATTATCGGTCTGAGCCACGGTATAAATTTACCCGTTGACAGCGCAAACGGCAAAATCACCGGCACCCGCCAGCACTCATCCATGATGATCGAGAAAGAAGTGGATAGCTCTACGCCATATCTTTACAAGGCTGCAGCAACTGGGCAGACGCTGAAAAGCGCAGAAATAAGGTTTTATCACATCAATGATGCAGGTCAGGAGGTTTGCTACTACACCGTTCTTATGGAGAATGTGAAATTAACTGGAGTCCACTGTAGCGTCCCGAATATTAAGCTGGCGGGGAACGATAAAATGAATCACATAGAAAGTGTCAGCATTCAATATGAAAAAATCACCTGGAGAATTCTTGACGGTAATATTCAATTTTCAGATGCATGGAATGAGCGCCATACTCGCTGAGTATTAATAAGGGGACACCGTCCCCTATTGAACAAGTTGCCGACAGCAAAGCCCCCAGAAAAAAGCAGATGCCGTTTAAAATTAACCGGGTAAATCTCATCCGCAGGAATAATGCCTATTCTTAAGATAGCTTTTTGCAAGGAAAGTGACAAAGACAAAAAAAGGCCCTCAAGGCCTCTTACACTCAGTGATGAAATGAGACAGCAAACCCCTGCTCACGCCAGTGGTCAAGCTGTTCCTGCTGGCGAGGCGTTGGGGATTTCCCGGTCCAGACAAAGATTTTTTGCCCCGGGAAGAGTTCAGGACGCGGCGAGTCAATGGGCTCTGCCAGCACGTCAATGTGCCAGCCCTTTTGCGACAGGCGCGCGGCTTCCAGCCACAGGTGGGTGCGGTCATCACACTCCCAGCCAATCAGGAGCGCGTCTTTGCCGGCTTTTTTGCGGGACTCCGCCAGGCTTGCAATCGCAAATTCGATCAGTACGCCGTCAAACAGGCTCGCCATGTGACGCACGGTATTTTGATCCTGGTTCATACGCTGACGGACGGGAGAGATAATATTGTCAATCAGCGCATCCATCGCGTGATCGCGGCGGAATTCACCTATTTTGGCCCGCAGCTTTGCAGGACTGGCGTAGCGCAGAACGGTCATCATCTCTTCCTGGAATGAGACCCAGTTGCCCTGCGTCAGCACTTCCTTGTTTTCCAGCAAGGCTTTAACTTTTCCGACCGAAACGCCGCTTTTCATCAGGCGTTTGATCTCTTCAATGCGCAGGATATCTTCATCGTCAAACTGACGATGACCCCCTTCACTGCGCTGCGGCTTCAATAATCCATAACGGCGCTGCCAGGCACGCAGCGTAACGGGGTTGATACCGCATCGTTCGGCCACTTCGCCGATACTGTAATAGGCCATTAACTCCCTCACGCTCAGAACTTCCATACCTAACTGCACCAACCTTATCAGATTGTACACATCATTTGTATAACTAAGACCGCATTTTGAACGGGTGAACGGGGTTCTGTTCCATCCACCTGTTAATACATTGTTGTATAAAATTTGCCGTTCGTACAGTTAAGTCTGCCGGATTGTGTACAGCTTTATCCGAAGTCGAACTTTTTCTCCGGCCACGCAATCGCGGGAATACCCCCGTGTCTTGGGCTGGCAAAAAGATGTCCCTGGAACTGGGAAATCCCCGCGGACTCCAGCCACATCCACTCTTCCGCCTTCTCTACCCCCACCGCGCAGAACTGGATCTCAAGCGACGAACAGCATTTGATAATCGCCTGAATAATGGCCTGACGAGGGCCACTTTTATGCACGTTCGCGACCAGATCGCGATTAATCTTAATTCTGTCCGGCTGGAACTGGGCCAGCAGCTGCAGCCCGGCAAAACCGGCACCAAAGTGATCGATCGTCACGCTGATACCCGCGCTTTTTAGCTGCCTGACCGAATCCGTGAATTCATCAAAACGAGATATAGCTTCGCTCTCGGTAAACTCCACCACGATTTGTTCGGGTACAAACCCATTTGCCTCAATCGCGGTGAGCAGGAAATCCACGGCGTTGGGAATGTTGACCAGCGTCATGGGCAGCAGGTTCAGGGATAACGTCTGGTCCTGTAGCCCCAGCGCGCTGGCCATAGAAAGTGCCACCTGCTTGCTTTGCAAATCAGACGTGTACACTTCTTCATGGGGGCGGCTGGCGAAATAGGCCCGCGGCGAGTCACCGTCAGGAGTGCGCAGAAGCGCCTCCCAGGAGACGACCTGCTGCATAAACGGGTCGACTATCGGCTGGAACGCAAAGCTGCAATCCGCCCCTTTCGCGACCACCTCAGGCTGCGCGGACAGGCGCGCTTCTTCGCGAACGAATTCCCAGGAATCCGCAGGCGGCAGTTCAAAATAGTTCGCTTTTTCCGTGGCCTCAACAAAGGTGCGGAAAAACTGCAGCGGGCGGTCGTTATAGGTCAACTGGTAGCGTGTCGTCCCCTTATTGAGCACCTGCTGCAGCACCTCGTCCCTGTCGAAGTGGCGCAAGTCAAAAAGCTCCATGCCCACGTTGCCAAAACGCCGGACAGGGCCGTGATCGCGCATTAACTCGACCACGTTATGGTGGCGCGGGTCGTTGCAGATCTGCTCATAGATAGCAGAAACCTGCTCCACCGGCCCTTCAAGCAATTGAAAAAAGTGTGTGCCGTTAAACAGCAAGATCCCCGTTACATTGGATTGCCGATTTTTACGATTTGCAGCAGCGACCATTGATTCCAGCGCTTTCACCGGAACGTCCTCGCAGATATGACTGCGGTAAATGATGGTTGTGAGCATGCTTTTCCTGGGGTTAGGGTTTTGGCCACAGTAGACGTGGGTAATTTTCACTTATAGCACATTAATTGCCTGACAAATAATTTACATCTCAATCATTTACGGCAGTTGATAGGACCGTTCTTCTCGATTGTATAACTTACCAGCGCCCGACCTTTTTGTACAATATATCCTGTCACATTACCGATTCATGACAAGCCAGTAACACAATGAAAACAAAGTAATTTATAAAATATATCATAAAAACATTAAAAATCTGTACATTTTATATGTACAGATTTAGAAATTGTGTATACCTTAATTGTAACGTTAGTGATTACAAAATTTTACAGGAGCGAAACATGCAGCAGAAAGGTTACGCCACAGATTCCGCAGCAGCAATCGCACAGTACTTCGAAAAAGCCGCGCTCCCTACCCAGCAGGAGACGCTTGGCCAGGTGGTTGTAGAAATTCTCAGCGACGGGCGAAACCTTAATCGCAAATCGCTCTGTACCAAACTGCTCAGCCGCCTCGAAAAGGCCGATGGCCCGGAAGAGGAAGAGCATTACCACATGCTGCTTGGTCTGCTCTTCGAACGGTAACGTGATGAATAGCAGTGACGCAGACCGACTGATCGACACGCTTATCGGTGAAGCCGTTCTTTCTCTTCTGAAAGAGCGGGGACCAGTGACAACCGAAGGATTGCTGCAGCGTCTGCGGGTAATGAAAGAGCATGAAAAGGATCCCCGGCGGCGGGAGACACTTGCGGTGGTGATTGCCGATATCGGCTCAAACAGCATCGCCTTTACACGTCGCAGAACCGCGCAAGGACGAACGAACAGAGAGGGACCTCTCAACGATAACCGAGACAATGTAGTGCCGTTATTTGGAAGTGGAAAACCGTCCGACCCCAAAAAAATACATTGACTGCAATTTAACAGCTACGGTGAGAACAAATGAGACAAAATATTCAGCTTCAACCCGAATACCATTCTGCTTTTTTAGACAGTGCGCTGTCGGAATATTTCCGTCACGCAGGCGATCGTTTTGCTGAAGAGTCCGCTGTTTTTTCTACTGCAGTACGCTGTGTTCTGGCCTCCGAAGGTCATCTGTCCAATAAAGCGATCATCCTCTGGCTCATTCAGACGCTGGAAGCCACTAACGACGTGGTTCAGGCGGATGTGATTCGTAAGACGCTGGAAATCGTGGTGGGTTACACGATGGACGATCTCTAAGTTCCTGCTCGCCACGCCCCTAACGTGTCATCGTCAAAACTGACGATCTGCCTGACGATGACACGCGTCTTTCCCGCTTAACACCCTGTAAAACCAGCAAAGCCAACCTGGCACGGTTCCTGCTTAACACCGTTTACGGGACTGGGTTTTCCAGTCAACTTTGCTTCATTTCTTAACAGGTCTGTTATTGATGAAAAAGATCGCCAGCGTCTGCCCCTACTGCGGTGCAGGCTGTAAATTAAACCTTGTCGTTGAAAATAACCGTATCATCCGTGCCGAAGCGGCAGAGGGCGTCACAAACCAGGGCACCCTGTGTCTGAAGGGCTTTTACGGCTGGGACTTCCTCAACGATACCCGTCTGCTCACCCCACGCCTGACCCAGCCGATGATCCGCTACCACAAAGGTGAGGCATTCACCCCCGTAACCTGGGAAGAGGCTATCCGCTATACCGCCCACAGGCTCAGCAGCATTAAAGCGCAGCACGGGCCCCGGTCGATCATGACCACCGGCTCCTCCCGCGGAACCGGCAATGAAACAAACTATGTGATGCAAAAATTTGCCCGCGCGGTGCTGAACACCAACAACGTGGACTGCTGCGCGCGCGTCTGCCATGGCCCTTCCGTGGCTGGTTTACAGGAAACGCTCGGCAACGGCGCCATGAGCAACTCCATCAACGATATTGAAAACTCAAAATGTCTGCTGGTGTTTGGCTATAACTGCGCGGACTCCCACCCTATCGTCGCCCGGCGCGTGCTGAAAGCGCGTGAAAACGGCGCGAAAATTATCGTTTGCGATCCGCGGCGCATCGAAACGGCGCGTATCGCCGACCAGCATCTGCAGCTGAAAAACGGCAGCAACATGGCGCTGGTGAACGCCTTCGGCTACGTGCTGCTGGAAGAGGAGTTGTACGACAAAAGCTACGTGGCGCGCTTTACGGAGGGGCTTGAGGCCTACCGCCAGACGGTGAAAGACTATGCGCCGGAGAAGGTTGAGCATCTTACCGGCATTCCCGCCCGCGACGTTCGCCAGGCGATGCGCACCTTCGCGGCGGCCCCTTCCGCCACCGTGATGTGGGGTATGGGCGTGACCCAGTTTGGTCAGGCTGTGGATGTGGTCAGAGGGCTTTCCAGCCTGGCGCTGCTGACCGGTAATCTCGGTCGCCCTGCCGTCGGCGTCGGGCCGGTACGCGGTCAAAATAACGTCCAGGGTGCCTGCGACATGGGCGTGCTGCCGAATATGTTCCCCGGCTATCAGGATGTGACCGATCCGGCGGTCAGGCAGAAGTTCGCCGACGCCTGGGGGATTGACGTCAATAAAATGGACGATCGCGTCGGGACGCGCATTACCGAGGTGCCTCATCTGGCGCTGGAAGGCAAGGTCAAGGCCTACTACATCATGGGGGAAGATCCGCTTCAGACCGAGGCCGACCTCGGTCTCGTTCGCAGCGGTTTTGAGGCGCTCGACTTTGTTGTGGTTCAGGACATCTTTATGACCAAAACGGCAGAAGTGGCGGACGTTCTGCTCCCTGCCACCTCCTGGGGTGAACACGGCGGCGTCTTTACCTGTGCCGATCGCGGGTTCCAGCGTTTCGGCAAAGCCATTGAGGCCAGCGGCAACGTGAAGCGCGACTGGGAGATCATCAGCCTGCTCGCCACCGAGATGGGCTACCCGATGCATTATGACTCCAACCAGCAGATCTGGGATGAGATGCGCGAGCTGTGCCCGCTCTTCTTCGGCGTGACGTATGAAAAAATGGGCGAGATGGGCCACGTGCAGTGGCCGTGCCCGACGCTGGATCATCCGGGCACGCCTTACCTGTACAAAGACAATCAGTTCGATACCCCAACCGGTAAAGGACAGCTCTTTGCCGCACCGTGGCGCGCGCCGGCGGAAACCCCGGATGAAGATTTCCCGCTGGTGCTGTGTACGGTACGCGAGGTGGGACACTACTCCTGCCGCTCGATGACCGGGAACTGCGCTGCGCTGCAGAGCCTGGCCGACGAGCCGGGCCGGGTGCAAATGCACCCTGCCGATGCGGAAAAACTGGGCATCAAGGAGGGTCAACTGGTCTGGGTACGTTCACGTCGCGGCAAAGTGATTACCCGCGCCAGCATCAGCGAGCGTATCAACAAGGGCGCGGTTTATATGACCTATCAGTGGTGGATTGGCGCCTGCAACGAGCTGACCCAGGATAATCTCGATCCCATCTCCAAAACGCCGGAAACGAAGTACTGCGCGGTACAGCTGGAGGCGATTGAGGACCAGCGCTGGGCGGAGGACTATGCCGCGTCGGCGTATCAGTCCATGAAGTCGCGGCTGATTAGTGCGGTGAATGTCTGAAGAAATGTCGGGTGGCGTCACTGCCACCCGGCAACTAAACGACTACAGTCCCACCGTCTTTTCCGCTCATCCGTCGAAACCGATCAGATGGTCACGCAATTTGTTCGGGTAGGCATTTTTTTCGACCATCCTGTGAATGAGCGCCATAAGCTCATAATCACTGCGCAGATCGAATTTTTGCATCAGCAAATACTTATGCGTGAATATCGTTTTATCACTCGTCCTGAGTACATCAGCAATCTGCCCTACCGAGAATCCTCTGTAAAAATTCACCGTGACGCGGATCTGCTGCGGCGAAAGTATTTTATGCTGGCACTCGAAACAGCCGTTATGCTGCCAGCGATATCCCGGCAGTTGCGTACGGTACCATGCAATAAAGAGCATCTCGCTAACCTGACCAAGCGGGGCGCGGCGGGAGATAAAAATGATATCCTGAAAACAGGATGTAAAAGCGGAAAAACGCCGCTCATCGTCCACCAGCCCAATCACAATCCCTTTTTTTCGCGCTTTCAATTCAGGAACACAGGTCAGCGTTTCCCCGGGGCATAGAGCGAGAATAATAATATCCGCGGCACTGACGCTGTCATAAGTAAGCTCAGTGTCAAAATGAATGTGATGCCTGAAATTATGCAGGAAAAAATCCACAAGAAAATATTGCAGGCCATTTTTAAAAAAAGAATCCGGTTCTTTAATCAGGATATTCAACATATCAATTACCAACATCTGCATATCAATAAGGACAACCAACGCGCGTGCCTATCAGTTGTATTGCATCGTCATGACCACGACGGCACTGATGCTCCCCGGCGTCGCACCGCCGGTGACAGATTTGACTGATGCCTGCATGACCATCGTCGCGGTTCTGTCTGACGCAATAGTCTGCGTAATGCTTGTCCCTGTGCCCTTTAACGCACCGGTTGCGGCCTCGCTCATCGCAATCGCGACGTTCGTGGCCGAACCGCTGTTCATGTAGTAACTCGCCCCCGAGACGGGATCGGGGTTGCCGGTAAAGGAGACCGTAACGCTGCGCGTGCCTGCCGGACACTGGGTAAACGGCAGGCTAAAAAACACAGGATCGGATGTCGACCCCGGCGTGGCCATATTGGATGCCTGAATATTGCCGAGGTTAATATCCAGACTGGTATTGCCCCCATTGAATACGCAGGGAGAGGCAATAATATTGCCGGCGACGCTGACGTTAACGCTATCCGCTGCAATAACATTGCCGCTTATTACTGCCGCGATGAACGCTGCCGTGCGCATTATATGCATCGTCATCCCCTTTACTGGTAGGTCAAATTTAAGGTTGCTGACGCATTTGCGGTACCGGGTTCTACCGTCGTTTGCGTCTGGTAATAACGCGCCGTTAATGGGAACGCTTCCTGCCCCCCTGCCGCAAGCTTCAGCGGCAAACGCGCATTGAGGGTGAGCGGTGTACCGTTATAGAGCAACTGAACGCCAACCCCTTTCGCCGTACCGGTATTACCCTGCCCCGTAAGCGCGAGCACGCTGGGTGTTGCAACGTCAGGATTCTGAATGCCGCTGAGTGATACGTTGACGTTAGCCCCCGCATCGCAGTTAAGCCCGAGATTTTGCGTATTTTGAGCGCCAGCCGGTGTGGTGCCTATCGTTGAGCCAAAAAGCGCGGCAGAAATATCGCCTATCGGAAATGTCAGTTGCGGTGTTGTAATATTGCAGGCCAGTACATTAATGGTTCCGCCCAGCAGGGTGGTCGTCAGGCCATCACGGTAAACGCCGTCACTGCCCTGCAGCATCACTACCCCCAGCACGCCCGGCGTCAGGGACCCCGACGAGACCGGTCCGGTAACGATAAGTTCTATTTTACCGCCCCACCATTCGACATAACTTGCCTGCGCATTATAGGAAAAGGTATTGGCTGGGTTTTCAAAATAATTACCCGACGAAAAACGCACGCCTATACCGTTTACATTCGTGTCATAAACATGATTACCGTAAGCACTCGGTGTCGCATTCAAATACCGCATGCTAAAACCCAGCATTAATGGATTGGCACACCCCGTTAAATAGGAACCGGTTATTGTCGCGTTTCGCGAAAATAATACGGTTCCAACTGCCACGTCACGTTGAACCGTAATTGTACCGATGGACAAAGTTGATTCCTGCGGCGTAATCGTCGTGCAGGTTCCTGCATGAGCACTGTTCCAGCCTGCTGCGATACACAGCAGGAATATGATGTTAATTAAGCGCATGTTAAAAAACCCTAAAGACAATTGACGTTAATTTCGGTAATTCCCCCCGCCGACGGCTGCGGGGAAAGCACGTAAGGTGCGCGGCATTGCCGTTCGCTTTCCGCTCCCCACGTGACGAAGACGGTTCCCTGAGTATCCAGGCCGGTGAGATAAGCCTGGCCTTTATCGCCAACAATAACGCTGCTGCCGTCGGCGCCCTTAAGGCTTGCCATCGCGCCAAAGGGAACAAACTGGCCGTTATGCAGTAAATTAAATAACACCCGCCGCCCCACCTTCGCCTTATAGTCGGCCAAAACGATCGCGCCACGCGTCGGCGTCACCGTCCGGGTATTAATATCCAGCTCAACATCATCCGGCAGACTTTCCGGGGCAAGGGTGATGTCATTTTTACGGTATACGGAGAGATTGCTGACCACCGTATATCCGCGGTAATCCGTTTTAACGCCCGCCTGATTGCGGATATCGACGCCGTGTGCGCCCGGCGCGCTAATCAGAACATTGGTCTCGCCCAGGGGTTGCGAAAGCGTGATCCCCTCTCTGTGAGCAAGAATGCCCCCTTGCAGGCCGTAATTAAGGCGCTCGCTGTTTTTATCGTAGCTGTAGCCCGCCGTCGCTTCGCCGTAGGTTCCCTTATAATCACCGTTCAGATTGCCCGTGTAGCCGACGCCGTCCGACCCAAAGCCTTGCTGCACGTTCCAGTTCAGGGCGTGGTTTTCCAGTGCTACGCCGTTCAGGCCGATGTTGTGGGTGGTGCCGTTATTCTTGCTGGCGCTCACGCCATAGTTAGCCCAGGTCTGCGGCAAAAACTTCTCCAGCGGGATACTGACGTTAAAGGCCAGCAGCTGATCTTTGTCGTACCGTTTATTGTTATCATATGAACCCGCACTACCGTTTTTACTGTAGGTCCAGGTGAGTCCGTAACTGATGTTGTGCCAGTAGTTGTTATAGCCCAGGCTGTATGACGCCATCGTTTTACCCGAATTCCAGTAGTCTTCACGGGCCGCGCTCAGCATCAGCGAGCCAAGATTACCGCCCAGCGTCTGGCTCATCGTAAGTTCGGCCCGGTTTCGGCGTCGGTCCTGAAGCGCGGAGCTGTCACCGTACGAATCAAGGATCTCCTGCATACCGTAGTAACCACTGGTCGAGTAGCGGTAACCCGCAATCGAGAAATGGGTTCCGGTCCCCACAATGTTTTTGCTGTATCGCGCACGCCAGGACTGGCCGTTGGATTTCTCACCACCCTGCGGGGTGGACCAGGCCTGGGTCATGTCCGCAGAAATAGCGCCGAAATCACCCATGTTTTTTCCAAGCCCGGTGGCGATCGACTGATATTTACTCGACTCCTGCAGCCCGCCATACAGCGTTAGCCCATACGGCAGACCATAGATCCCGGTGATTTGCCCGAAAGGTGTCTTATCGACGCTGCCGTTATAAGAACGGTATTGCCCTCCGGTTACTGAATACTTGAGCCGTCCTTCGCGCTGTAAAACCGGTAATGACGCGTACGGGAGAGTGAAATGTTGCTCACTGCCATCAGCCTCTTTAACGGTGACGTCCAGATCCCCTGCGCCGCCCGTGGGGTACATATCGGTAATCTCAAAAGCGCCTGGCGCCACGTAGGTCTGATAAATCTGATAGCCGTTCTGCCGCACCACCACCTGGGCATTGGTGCGCGCGATCCCCCGCACCACGGGTGCATAGCCTTTCAGCGAATCCGGGAGCATGTCATCATCCGAAGCCAGCTGTCCGCCGCGAAACGGCATACTGTCGAACACGTCGGCTGGCGCGGAGCTATCCCCCAGGGTGAGCTGCGCTTTGAGCGGAATAATGGCCCGCTGCGCATAGGTGTAGACGGTATCCCATTTGTCCTGACCGGTTTCATCCCGCGACCAGGTGGTGTAATTTCGCAGTCGCCACGGTCCAACGTTGAGACCCGGGCGCAGGTTGGCATATTGACTGTTGCTGTTTTTACTGCCGTTTTGTTTTGCCCGGCTGTTTGCGCCGCTCAGGCTGTAATTCAACATGGCGGCGGCGATCCCTTCATCCCATAGCGCTGGCGAGACATACCCGCGTGCCGGCATATCAATGGCGGCCTGAGGAATGCTGACGATCAGTCGCTGCGCGGCAAACTGAAAATCCGTGCTGGCGTGAGGAATAGCCTGAAGGTTGACACAGGACGCGTCCTTACTGGCTAAGTCGGGAAAAAGCGCGGTTTTGACGCCCCATCTGTTGAGCTGTTCAATACTCAGACAAGGCTTAAGGCTATCGCCCTCTTCCCCACTTTTTACTGCGGTAAAATCAATATCGCTGGTCTCGATGAGTTGGTCGTCAAGGATGATGTCAACGTGGTATTTCCCTGGTGCCTGCGAACCTGATTCAAAAGCAGATAAATCAGCTTTACCCGTGCCCGGATTGTCCAGTTCAACCAACTCGGCGTTGAACGAATCACGGGCATAAACAGTCTGCATTGCATTTACCAGCGCAAAGGCGATACAGATCGCCAGACGCGCAGGCTGCATTTTTTTAGTTTTCGTTGCCATCATCATTAACCTGACCTGCTATGAGGATCGCCGCTTTTGATGAATTAAAAGCTGGCCTGATACATTCTTCCGGGGCTGCCGTAATCATTAATGACTTTGAATGAAATGTGGTTACCATTGGCACCTGCGGGTAAGCTAAATACCGCCGTTGCACCCGGTGCCACCCAGGAGACCTCATCCAGTTTTTTATCACCGACGCTTATTTCATTAAAGTTGATGACATATTGCGTTGGATTGGTGACCATGAACTTATTCCCGCTACGCGACCAGGTTAATTTATTCGCTTGTTCTTCCGGCGTTGTTCCCTTCAGACCTGACGGGCGATAAATAAGCTTGATGCGCGTTTTGACAGCAATTTGCAGTGAGTTTTCCTGTTTTGAGGCAGACGGTATGGCTTTAATATTCAGCCAGAAAAGACTTTCTTTATCCTGGGGTAGTGAACCCGAGAGTAAAATACGTTCAATGTTTTGCTGCCCGCCATCCAGTCGATATAAAGGCGGCGTTACAATAAAAGGTGCTTTATTAGCATTACCCTCTGGCATGTCAACCCAGGACTGGATTAAATAAGGCACGCTATCAGCATTATTGATACTGATTGATGCCTCTTTTTTCCCACCATCAAAAATAACGCGGGTACCGCCAATAATGACCCCGGCATAAGCGTTCGAAAACGATGCTGTCAGGGCGGCCGATATGAGCAGGGCCTTGCTAATAAAATGCATGTTACACCTCTTGAAACACGGGGGCAGAGACTGCCCCCACGCAGAACGTCATGGAACCAACTCGTGTTCTGCTTAATGACTAGTTATAAACAACGGAGAAATTTGCCACGGAGTTTGCAGGACCGGCCGTCACCGATGCAGCCGTTGAAATATACTGCGCGTAGAAATTCAGCGTATTATCGGCGGTGCTGCTTAGCACATAGCTATAGCTGTTACTGCCGTGCAACGGCAGATCCGCTTTATCAGCGGTCATCAAATTAATAGCAACACCCGTTGCCGCTCCGGCGACGGAGGTATCAATAGCAAGCAGATCGGCGTTAGTCAGATCGGGCGTACCGTCAAAACGGACTTTGGCACTGTTGACCGTAACCGGGCAGTTCTTCAGGACGATATCGAATTTCGTTGCCGCAGTGCGGGATCCTGTTGCTGGAAATTCTGTTTTATTGTAATCGCCTAATACCACCACCTGATTTTGAGAAGCAACCGCGACATCGCAGGCAGAATCCAGGATGTTACCGTTAAAATTAACGGTTCCTGCAGCAGCGAGTGCATTGCTCATCATCAAGGCAGAACCTGTCGCAACCATCGCTAAAATAATGTTCTTTTTCATAATCTTCATTTTCCTGTTTACGGGATAACTTTATTTATTATTAAAACGTACGCAGCAGAAAGTTGATAAATAAATCACAGTGGATTCATCTTCTTTTTAATTAACGCTATAAGGTTTTTCTGACTGGCTGATTAAAATTTATATAATCATTTTGGTGAATACAACTTTTTGATGGTCTAGCTGTAGACTCTGATTTAACGTAATTTCAACAATTCTTTCAGGATACGCTTACGTCTTATTTCCTGGTCTATTAGTAGACTTGATCGTCTTTATGTTTTCATTCAAGGGGTTAGATATCAGATGCTCAACGGTCTACTTTTGGACCTTGCCGAAATATTCCCTGACTCCTTCATTTTTAAGATAATTCTCCAGGCAGATCAAAAAACGATCAGACCCGTAGTCGCTGTGAGGTATCTTATGAATACGCGTTTAACCACGCCATTGAATAACCACGAATCAACCGTTCTGGGTTTAAAACCGTTTATCCATATAGATACCCTGATTAAATCAGTGCTACCTGCTGCGGACAGAATGGTCATCTGTCGGGGAGAAACCGTACATTATTATAAAGATGATGTGCGCCAGTGTTTTTTACTTCTCCAGGGAAGCGTGGCGCTTCATCGTCGCGGCGACGGCATTGTTTTAAACTCTGAATCAGCGCCTTTTATTCTTGGCGTCAGCAGTCAATTTTCTTCGGAGCATCTCTATGTCAGGGCCCTGGAGACGGCAGAAATCGCCCGCGTGTCGCTGGAGACGTTTAATCAGATTGTTGCGCAGCAGGATTTATGGGAGCACTTTTCAAAGCTGCTGATTTATACGGCCTCACGGGTGTATGAGCACTGCGCGCAAATATCGCAAATGTCTGCCTACGACATCATTCGCTTCCAGCTTGTTGAACTCATGCAGGAGCCCGATGCCATACGGAAAAATACGACGGCCGCCGCGTACATCAAAAGCAGGACCTATCTTTCACGTAGCGGAATTATGCGTATTCTGGCAGAACTGCGGACCGGGAAGTATATCACCATGGAACGTGGGGTGCTGCTTGACATTCATCATCTGCCGCGAAAATATTGATAGCCAGCGTGCCTGTACCCGGGAGAAGCGCTATAATTAGCCAGGTTATTTTTAAGGTTGTCGGCTGCCATGTCCCTTCCAGAAAAGTCTCAACGGGGTTCTCCCTACGCGCAAGAGCTTATTTCACACCTGTTGCCTGATTGCACAACACGACATAGCGCCCGCGGCGAGCGACTGGACCTGCAAATTAACGGTCAGGGCATGTGCTATTTAATTCTCGAAGGAACCATCGCCATCTACAGAAGAAGCGATGACATGATGCTGTCTACGGCTCGCAGTCCGGCCGTGTTCGGCCTCGCCAACCTGACCGACATCTATTTCAATGATTATATTAAGACCGTCAGCCCTTGTCTGATAGGGACGCTCACCACCGAGCGGGTGAATGAAATTATCAAAGAGAAGGCGCTATGGGGACTGCTTTCTAAGCAGCTCATCTTTGTGTATAGCCGTCTTTATAACAACGTGATGCCGCAGGGCGCGCCGACGGCGTATGAGATGATTCGCCAGCAGCTGGTCAAGCTGATGGAGGAAGATGAGAGTTATCGGCTCAGCGTGACGGCGGAAAGGTATATCAGAGAGAAAACCCAGCTCTCCCGCAGCGGCGTGATGCGCATTCTGGCGGATTTAAAAACCGGCGGATTCATCGAAATGGAAGAAGGCAGGCTCATCAAAATCAATAAACTCCCCGCCCGATACTGAATGTCAGACACAAAAAAGGCCGCATTCGCGGCCCTTTGATTCTCATGTACTCAATGGACGTGAACGCCCAACCGCCAGGCAAAGTAGATCTCTTCTTTCAGCTCATTTGAAGAGAGCGCCAGCAAATCTGTAAATTCCAGCTCAAGCTGTTTCAGCTTTTTCAGGTACTGCGCCGGAGACAGGTTGCTCTTATCGCGACGTAAATATTCAATTGCCAGCTGTGTTGGGGTTATTTCAGTATCCATGATGTCCTCGCTTATGTACAAAACCTGACCAGTATACCACAACGTACTGGCTAGTTTTTGACCAAAGGCAAGACATCTGAAAACTTTACACAACCGCCGTGGTCAGCCGCGACGAGCAGCACAGGCGATCCTGCTCATCGAGGATATCTATTTGCCACACCTGATGGCGGCTTCCGGCGTGCAGCGCGCGGCAAACACCGCGCACGCGTCCGCTGCGCACCGAGCGAATGTGGTTAGCATTCACCTCAAGTCCGACAACCTTCTGCTCCCCTTCGGTGCAGAGATACCCCGCCACCGAGCCCAGCGTTTCGGCCAGCACGACGGACGCTCCGCCGTGCAATAAACCAAACGGCTGGTGGGTGCGACTATCGACGGGCATGGTGGCCTCAATCTCATCGTCGCCAATGCGGATAAACTGGATATCCAGCAGCCCCACCATATTCCCCTCGCCCATGGCGTTCAGCGCCTGCAGCGTCACGGCACGTTTCCAGATCATCCAATTATCTCCAGTAAAGCCTGCAATGGGTGACGTACACCGTTGCCTTCTACCCGTTTTACCTGGCTGCGGCAGGAGTAACCCGTCGCCAGACAGCGGTTTCGCGGCAAACGCTGCATCGCCTGATGCCAGGACAGCTCATAGATGCCGAGCGAGTTGGCGTGGTTTTTCACTTCGTGTCCGTAGGTACCGGCCATCCCGCAGCAGCCGACGCTGACGCTCTCCAGCTTCGCACCAAAGCGGGCAAAGACAGACGCCCACTGCGCGGGGGCACCCGGCAGCGCGGTCACTTCCGTGCAGTGCCCGAACAGATACCACGGTTCACCGCTGACATCCTGAACAGCCTTATCTTCCAGCGCCATCGGCAGCCACTCGTGCACCAGCATCACGTTGAAATCGCCGCGCTTATCGCCCAGGGTCTGCTTGTATTCATCGCGATAGCACAGCACCAGCGCCGGATCGACGCCGACCATCGGTATCCCGAGTTGCGCCACGCGATTCAGGAAGTCAGACGTTTTCTGCGCGGTCTTCGCAAAGCGGTTCAGGAAACCTTTAATGTGCTGCGCCTTGCCATTCGGGGAGAACGGCAGCACAACCGGCTGGTAACCCACTTTCTCCGCCAGACGGACGAAATCGGCCACAACCTGCGCATCGTAGTAGCTGGTAAACGGATCCTGCACCACCAGCACCACCTTCGTTTTTTGCTCAGGCGTGAGTGCCTCCAGCTGCTCAAGGGTCATGTTCGCCGAGCGATGCCCGACGAGCTGGCGCTGCAGAGACGGTACCGACAGCAGCGGCAGATCGACCATACCGATGTGTTTTTCGGAGAGCTTGCGCACCAGCGGCTGGTTGATAAAGAAGTTGAAGGTCTTCGGCGCGCGCGCCATCAGCGGCGCGTAGCTTTCCACCGTCGCCACCAGATGGTCGCGCACCGGGCGGAGGTAGCGGGTGTGATAAAGCTGCAGGAAGCGCGAGCGGAATTCCGGCACGTCGATTTTAATCGGGCACTGGGTGGAGCAGGCTTTACAGGCCAGACAGCCGGACATCGCCTCTTTCACCTCATGGGAGAAATCATACTCGCCCTTGTTGGCATGCCAGCTGTTGCGGGTGCGCTCAATCAGCGAGCGCAGGCTGGCCCGTTTCTCCGGCAGCTCCTGCTCCAGCCTGAGCGGATCCACCCCGCGGTCGGCCAGCAGACGCAGCCACTCGCGCACCAGCGTCGCCCGCCCTTTTGGCGAGTGGATACGGTTGCTGGTGATTTTCATCGACGGGCACATCGGGCTTTTCACATCAAAGTTAAAGCACAGGCCGTTGCCGTTGCACTCCATCGCGCCGCGCCAGGAGGAGCGCACCGCAATCGGGATCTGTCTGTCGTAGGTGCCGCGCTTGACGGCATCCACCTGCAGCATTGGCGCGTCCACGCCTTCAGGCGGGCAGATTTTACCCGGGTTGAGGCGGTTATGCGGGTCGAAAGCCGCTTTCACCTTGCGCAGCTCCGCGTAGAGCTGTTCGCCGAAGAATGCCGGGCTGTATTCCGCGCGGAACCCTTTCCCGTGCTCTCCCCAGAGCAGACCGCCGTATTTGGCGGTTAAGGCCACCACGTCGTCGGAGATCTGCTTCATCAGGATCTCCTGCTGCGGGTCGCACATATCCAGCGCAGGACGCACGTGCAGTACCCCGGCATCGACGTGGCCGAACATGCCATAGCTCAGGCCGTGGCTGTCCAGCAGGGCGCGAAACTCGACGATGTAATCCGCCAGATGTTCAGGCGGCACGCAGGTATCTTCGGCAAAGGGAATGGGCTTCGCCGCCCCTTTTGCATTGCCGAGCAGGCCCACGGCTTTTTTACGCATCCCATAGATACGCTCAATCCCGGCCAGATCGTTACAGAGCTGCCAGCCGATCACGCCGCCCTGACCCTGCGCAATCAGCTCGTCCAGACGCTGGCAGAGCGTGGTGACCTGGCGCTCAATCAGCTCCGCATCATCGCCGGCAAACTCCACGATATTGAGACCGAGCATCTCTTTATCCGGCACGTCGGTAATCAGCTCGCTGACGGAGTGCCAGACAATGTCTTCCCTGGCCAGATTAAGCACTTTGGAGTCGACCGTTTCCACCGACAGCGCTTTCGCTTCCACCATAAACGGCGCATTGCGCAGCGCGGAGTCGAAGGAGTCATACTTAACGTTCACCAGACGACGCACCTTCGGCAAGCGGGTGATATCCAGCCGCGCCTCGGTGATAAACGCCAGCGTCCCTTCGGAACCGGTCAGCACGCGGGTTAAATCAAACTGGGTCAGGTCGTCGTTAAAGACGTGACGCAGGTCGTACCCGGTTAGGAAGCGGTTTAGTTTGGGGAACTTATCGAGGATAAGCTGGCGGTTGTCGCGGCAGCGTTCCAGCACAGTACGATAGATGCGTCCGCTGGCGGTGTTATCTTTACCCAGCGTTTCCGCCAGTTCGACCGGCATCGGCTGGGTATCGAGGATATCGCCGCCCAGCAGAACGGCACGCACGCCCAGCACGTGATCGGAGGTTTTACCGTAGACCAGCGAGCCCTGACCGGAGGCATCCGTGTTGATCATCCCGCCAAGGGTCGCGCGGTTACTGGTGGAAAGCTCCGGGGCAAAAAAGTAGCCGTAAGGCTTGAGATACTGATTAAGCTGATCTTTGATAACGCCCGCTTCGACCCGCACCCATCCCTCTTCCGGGTTGATCTCAATGATGCGGTTCATATAGCGCGACATATCAACAATGATGCCCTGGTTCAGCGCCTGACCATTGGTCCCGGTGCCGCCGCCGCGCGGCGTAAAGACCAGTGAAGCAAAGCGCTCCTGCGTCGCCAGCCGGGCGATAAGCGCCACGTCGGCCGTTGAACGAGGGAAAACCACGGCATCGGGAAGAAGCTGGTAAATACTGTTATCGGTCGCCATCGTCAGCCTGTCGGCATAGTTCGTGGCGGTATCACCTGTAAAACCCTGTTGCTCCAGTGCTTGCAAAAAATTAAGCACCAGCTGAACGACGCCAGGTGCCTGAGAAATCTGTGGGATCATAACTGTCGACCCTAATTAGAGTTGTATATACACGTCATCCTTCGAGCTGCCTCTGCGTTGGCTGCGTCTGCTCACCCCAGTCACTTACTTCAGTAAGCTCCTGGGGATTCTCAGACTTGCCGCCTTGATGCAACTCGAATGATTTTGTGTATAAAATCGTTTGCGTTGTGTCTGGAAAGTTTTATCACATTTTTTTCTTATAATCTCTGCTGAATTACAGGCAAAATCCGCCTGTCAAAAACCGCCGAGATCATCAATGATTAGAGAGACGCGGTTTTCCGTTCCCGCCAGTCGTACTGGCGTTCTTTTAAGGAAAGTTTCATTTATGGTCAATCTTCGCCAGCCCAGGGATGTTGCGCAAATTTTACTGTCGGTGCTGTTTCTGGCCCTCATGATTATTGCGTGTCTGTGGATTGTTCAACCCTTTATTCTCGGCTTCGCCTGGGCCGCGACCGTGGTCGTGGCCACGTGGCCTCTGCTGCTGCGCTTGCAGAAGCTGCTGTTCGGCCGCCGCGGGTTAGCCGTGCTGGTCATGACGCTCCTGCTGTTCCTGCTGTTTATTATTCCGATTGCCCTGCTGGTGAATAGCCTGGTGGATTCCAGTGGCCCGGTTATTCGCGCCATTAGCAGCGGCGACGTGACGCTGCCGGATCTGGCCTGGCTGAACAGCATTCCGGTGGTGGGCGCCAAGCTCTACAGCGGCTGGCATAGTCTGCTGGAGATGGGCGGCAGCGCGCTGATGGCAAAAGTCCGCCCGTACATTGGTACCACGACCACCTGGTTTGTCGGTCAGGCGGCACATATCGGCCGGTTTATGATGCACTGTACCCTGATGCTGCTCTTTAGCGCCCTGCTCTACTGGCGCGGCGAGCAGGTCGCTTTAGGCGTTCGTCACTTTGCCACCCGCCTGGCGGGCAAACGCGGTGATGCTGCGGTACTGCTGGCTGCGCAGGCCGTGCGCGCGGTGGCGCTGGGCGTGGTGGTCACCGCGCTGGTGCAGGCGGTGCTGGGCGGTATCGGTCTGGCGATTTCCGGCGTACCGTACGCCACCGTATTTACCGTTGTCATGCTGATGACCTGTCTTGCGCAACTGGGGCCGCTGCTGGTGCTGGTTCCCTGCATTATCTGGCTGTACTGGACGGGTGACACCACGTGGGGAACGGTGCTGCTGGTCTGGAGCTGCGTGGTCGGCACCATGGATAACGTCATTCGTCCGATCCTCATCCGCATGGGTGCTGACCTGCCGCTGATCCTGATCCTCTCCGGGGTCATTGGCGGTCTGATTGCCTTTGGCATGATTGGCCTGTTTATCGGCCCGGTGCTGCTCGCCGTTACCTGGCGCCTGTTCTCCGCCTGGGTGCATGAAATTCCGCCTCCGGGAACAGACCCGGACGTGATTCTGAGCGAACTGGAAGAGCTGGAAGAGAAGAACACGCATTAAGTTTTTTGCCGGGTGGCGCTAACGCTTACCCGGCCTACATTCCCCCTCACAATACTTTAACACTGCTAAAGTATTTATTCGTTGCACACTGGTCAGACCCGCCGTTTCTGCATTAAACCCGCGATTAACCTCAAGAAATCTTTACACCTCTTTAACTATTGAGACGAATCTGATCGACGCTAAAGATCACAATGCCTACTATTAGCTCACGGTTATAAATCAACACCTTGATTTATAAGCATGGAAATCCCCTGAGTGAAACAACGAATTGCTGTGTGTAGTCTTTGCCCATCTCCCACGATGGGCTTTTTTTTATCCTGACTACGCGCGTGTCACCTTACAGGTACTGAGCATCCGCCACTCGGCGGGCAGCACGCGGGTTTCCCCGGTCACCCTGACCGTCACCCTCTCGCGGATATCCGCCGACGATGCGCCAACCTGCAGTTCAAACTCGCCCGGCTCAACGATGCGTTTCCCGTCCCGGCGGGTAAAGTTGAACATCTCAACCGGTAGCGTAAAGCTGAGCGCGGCGGTTTCGCCCGGCGAGAGCGTGACGCGCTGGAAGGCCTTCAGCTCCTGGAGCGGCCGAACCTGGGTGGCGACCTTATCCCTGACGTAAACCTGCACCACCTCGCTGCCGCTGCGTTCCCCGGCATTGGTGATATCCACGCTCAGCGTCACCTCGCCGTCGACCGGCACGCTGCTTTCAGCTACGCGGGCAGCCCCCCAGCTAAACGTTGTCCAGCCAAGGCCGAAGCCAAACGGATAACGTGAACCGAAGTGGAACGCAAACGGCGTACCACCGCTTTTGAGCTTGTGATTGTAGTAATACGGCATTGCCCCGGCGCTTTTCGGCACGCTCACCACCAGACGCCCCTGCGGCTCCGCACGCCCGGTTAACACATCCGCAATCGCCCAGCCCCCTTCCTGCCCCGGCGCCCACGCCATTATTAGCGCCGCGACCTTATCTTCCAGCCCCTGAAGGTTGTACGGACGGCCGCCGGTCATCACGACAATCACCGGTTTGCCCGTCGCCACCAGAGCATCCAGCAGCTGTTGCTGCACGCCCGGCAGATTCAGGGAGTCGGTGTCGGAACCTTCCCCCACGGTACCGCTCTGGAACAGCCCGGCGAGATCGCCCACGCAGGCAACCACCACGTCACTCTCCAGCGCCGCGTTCACGGCCTCGGGGATCAATGCGGTACTCAGCGAGACCGGCGACTGCTGCATCGGTTTGCCGCCGCTGTCGCCAGGGAAGACCGGCGCGCCCGCCATCCGTTTTTCGATGATGTGACACCCTTTGGCATAGCGGACGTTCGATGCCCCGAGATACTGCTCCAGCGCCGCGCGCGGGGTCATGACCTGCAAGGTCTCTTCCACCATATCGCTGATGATCAGATGCACCGGGAAGCTGTAGCCGCTGAGTAACGCCAGCGGATCGTCTGCCGTCGGCCCCACTACCGCCACGCGGGGTTTGCCGCCGAGCGGTAAAATGCCGTTGTTTTCCAGCAGCGTGACCGATTTTGTCGCCACCTCCCGCGCGGCCTGGCGGGTCAAATCATTTTGCAGATCGATACCGTTTTCATCCGCGTACGGCTGTTCAAACAGTCCGAGACGGAATTTTTCGGTCAGCGTACGTGCGACAATCTCATCCACTTTCGCCATAGAGATCAGCCCGCGCTCTACCGCTTCCGCCAGATGGCGCGCGCAGTCGTCTTTTGGCAGCTCAACGTCCAGCCCGGCGTTGAATGCCAGCGCGGCGGATTCGGCCGCATCGTGGGAAATCCCGTGATGCTGGTGCAGCAGGCTGACGCCGCCGTAGTCCGCCACAATAATCCCGTCGAATCCCCACTGTTCGCGCAGGACGGTAGTCAGCAGGAAGCTGTCGCTGTGCCCCGGCTGATTGTCGATATCGTGATAGGCCGGCATGACCGACCCGGCGTTTGCCAGCTTGACCGCCATTTCAAACGGCAGCAGGAAGGTATCGTTCAGCTCGCTGAACCCGAGGTGCACCGGGGCATGGTTGCGCGCGCCCTCGCTGAACGAGTGACCCACGTAATGTTTTAGGGTCGCCAGCAGGTCGCGCTTATCGCCCTGTAAGCCCTTCACGTAGGCGGTCGCCATCACCCCCACCAGCCACGGATCTTCGCCGAAGGTCTCTTCGGTACGCCCCCAGCGCACGTCGCGGGAAACGTCCAGCACCGGGGCCAGCCCCTGCTGGCAGCCGACGGATCGCGCCTCTTTACCGATCTGCTCTGCCGCGCGCTGCACCAGTTCCGGATCCCAGGTAGAGCCGTAGTTCAGCGACGACGGGAACAGGGTGGCGTCTTTACACAGCAGCCCCACCAGACACTCTTCATGAAACAACGCCGGGATGCCGAGGCGCGTCTCTTCCATCATCATCCGCTGCAGGCGGTTCGCGGCGCGCACGCCGGTTTTCGCATCAACGATGTGGGTGCCCAGCGGACGGGTGATCTGCCCGACGCCCAGCTTCAGCCGTTCGCTCAGCGCTGCCTGCTCGCTCACGCCGGCGAATTCGTCGCTGAGGTCGCTGCGCTCGCGGTGGTTGCCGTTTTCATCGAGGATCAGCCAGTACGCATGCATCTGGGCAAACTTCTCTTCCGGGGTCATACGCGCCAGTAAATCGGCGACGCGCTCGTGCACGGGACGTCCCGCGTCCTTATAGATAGCAGTCATATTTTACTCCTGTAGTGCGGAAGGGGTTGCCGGGCTGAGCTGCCCCGCGTCGGGTCTTACCTCACGTTTGCTGGCCAGCTCCCGGGCGATGGAATCCACCAGCCGGCTGTTGAGCTTGTAGATGGCAAGCAGCGCGACCATGCAGAGGAACAGCGCGCACGGGATAAGGGTGAACAGCGCGTTAATCGTAGAGAGTACGTGGGGTGCCTGAGTTGCCTGTCCCGGGGCGTAATCCACCATGCCAAGCACCCAGCCGACCACCGCGCCGCCCAGCGCCAGGCCGAATTTGATGGCAAACAGCGCGGTGGAGAAGACCAGCCCGTCCAGGCGACGACCGCTGCGGTGCTCTTCGTAGTCGACCACATCGGAAAACATGGTCCACTGCAGCGGCGTGGTCAGGTTTTGCACAAAGCTAAAGACAATGTTGAGGCCAAAAATCAGCCACACCTGTGAAGGCGGCAGGAAGAAAATCAGCGCGCCGAAAATGACGAAGGAAATAATGGTCCACTGATAGGCGCGTACGCGATCAAATTTCCCCAGCAGCCGTTCAGATAATAAAGCGCCGCTTAAGGAGGCGACCATTCCGGAAACAATAAAGGCAAAAACCAGATCCGGACGCAACAGCACGTAGTTCACGTAATACATCGTGGCGGAACCGCGCGTCACCACCGCCGTTAACAGCAAAATATTAAACAGGAACACAATACGCCACTGGCTGTTACCGGCCAGCAGTTTTAAATCGGTCAGCATAGAGCCGGAGGTATCATTGCGCGGCGAATAGCGCTCTCGGGTCATCAGGAAACAGCAGAAAAAGAGCACAATGCCCAGCAGCCCCATCAGGCTCATGGCATAGAAATAGCCTTTCTGCACGTTGCCCTGGCCTAACAATGAAACCAGCGGCAGGGCGATGACCGTCACAATCAACCCGCCGATAAACGACAGGCCAAAGCGCCACGACTGCAGGGAGTGACGCTCGCGCGGGTCTAACGTCAGCGCGCCGGGCATGGCGCAGTAAGGCACGTTAATGGCGGAATAAATCAGGCTTAAGATCGCGTAGGTCAGGCAGGCATAAACGATTTTCGCCGTCGGTCCCACGTCCGGTACATAGAAAGTGATAAGGCAGCTTACGCCAAACGGAATGGCGAACCACAGCAACCAGGGACGGAAACGACCGTGACGCGTCTGGGTGCGATCCACCAGGGCGCCAATGCACGGGTCGACAAACGCATCAACCACGCGCACCACTAAAAACATGGTGCCCATAATCGCGGCGGGCAGCCCAAAAACGTCCGTATAGAAATAGGCGAGAAATAACGTTGCCGTTTGCCAGACCAGCGCGCTGGCCATATCACCTAAGCCATAACCTATTTTATCTTTGGTACGCAATACAGAGGAGAGTGTCATTGTTATTTGCCTTTTTATCAGGTTAAAACGTATTTCAACCAGTTGCGCATCATCTGAAGGGAAATGCGCATGTAAGGCTCAAGTATTAGCAACGGTTTGCGCGCTAACAATTGTCTAAATTGACAGGCAAATTATGATATTTGGTTTTTTACTTTATTTGTGATGGGGAGCAAATAAGAGGGGGAAATAAAAAAGGCGAGGAATAATATCCTCGCCTTTTCGGGTCAGCGCGGCGTTACTTGTTCAGTTCCGCCAGGCTCAGCCAGGTTTGCACCACGGTGTCCGGGTTCAGGGACAGGCTATCAATCCCCTCTTCCATCAGCCATGCGGCAAAGTCTTCATGGTCGGATGGACCCTGACCACAAATCCCGACGTATTTACCCTGCTTCTTCGCTGCGCGGATGGACATGGAGAGCAGCGCTTTCACCGCCTCGTTACGCTCGTCGAACAGCTCGGAGACCACGCCGGAATCGCGGTCCAGACCCAGCGTCAGCTGCGTCATGTCGTTCGAACCGATAGAGAAGCCGTCGAAGTGCTCCAGGAACTGCTCGGCCAGCAGGGCGTTGGACGGAATTTCACACATCATGATGATCTTCAGCCCGTTCTCGCCGCGCTTCAGCCCCTGACGCGCCAGCTCGTCCACAACCGCTTTCGCCTGATCTACGGTACGTACGAACGGGATCATGATCTCCACGTTGGTCAGCCCCATGTCGTTGCGCACGCGCTTCACCGCCTCACACTCCAGCGCGAAGCAGTCGCGGAAGCTGTCGGACACGTAGCGTCCGGCCCCGCGGAAGCCCAGCATCGGGTTCTCTTCTTCCGGCTCGTAGCGCTCGCCGCCGACCAGGTTGGCGTATTCGTTAGACTTAAAGTCAGACAGACGCACGATCACGCGTTTCGGATAGAAGGCGGCGCCCAGCGTCGCGATCCCTTCGGTCAGACGGCCGACGTAGAACTCTTTCGGCGAGTCGTAGCCTTTCATCATCTCGCGGATTTCGTTCTGCAGCTTCGGATCCTGATCGTCAAACTCCAGCAGCGCACGCGGGTGAACGCCGATCATACGGTTGATGATAAACTCCAGGCGCGCCAGGCCAACGCCTTCGTTCGGCAGGCAGGCGAAGTCAAACGCGCGGTCAGGGTTGCCGACGTTCATCATGATCTTCAGCGGCAGGTCCGGCATGGTATCCACGCTTGAGCTCTTCACGCTGAAGTCGAGGATATCGGCGTACACGTAGCCGGTATCGCCTTCTGCACAGGAGACGGTCACGTTCTGTCCGTCCTTCATGCGCTCGGTGGCGTCACCGCAGCCGACAACCGCAGGGATACCCAGCTCGCGGGCAATGATCGCCGCGTGACAGGTACGGCCGCCGCGGTTGGTGACGATAGCCGCCGCTTTCTTCATGATCGGTTCCCAGTCCGGGTCGGTCATGTCGGTCACCAGCACGTCGCCTGGCTCAATACGGTTCATCTCGCTGATGTCGTGGATCACTTTGACCGGACCGGCACCGATGCGGTGACCGATGGCACGGCCTTCCGCCACGATTTTGCCCTGGGCGTGCAGCGTATAACGCTCCATTACCTGACCGCGTGAGCGGACGGTTTCCGGACGCGCCTGCACGATAAACAGCTTGCCGGTGTTCCCGTCTTTCGCCCATTCGATATCCATCGGACGGCCGTAGTGTTTTTCAATCTGCACCGCCTGCTTCGCCAGCTCCTGCACTTCGGCGTCGGTCAGGGAGAAGCGGTCGCGCTGCTCCTGCGGTACATCTTCAATTTTAACCTGCTTGCCATGCTCCTGGGTCGGGGCATAGATCATGCGGATTTTTTTCGAGCCCATGGTGCGGCGCACCACCGACGGACGGCCAGCGGCCAGCGTAGGCTTGTGGACATAGAATTCGTCAGGGTTTACCGCGCCCTGCACGACCATCTCACCCAGACCCCACGCGGAGGTGATAAACACCACCTGGTCGAAGCCGGATTCGGTATCAATGGAGAACATCACGCCGGATGAGCCCACGTCCGAGCGCACCATGCGCTGCACGCCAGCGGAGAGCGCGACGCCGCGATGGTCGTAGCCCTGGTGCACGCGATAGGAGATGGCGCGGTCGTTGAACAGGGAAGCAAAAACGTGCTTCACCGCCACCAGCACCGCATCGTAACCCTGGACGTTCAGGAAGGTTTCCTGCTGCCCGGCAAACGAGGCGTCCGGCATATCTTCTGCGGTTGCAGAGGAACGCACGGCAAAGGAGGCCTGCGCATCGTCAGCAGAGAGCTGGTTGTACGCGTCGTGAATGGCTTTTTCCAGTTCCGGCTGGAAAGGTGTGTCGATGATCCACTGGCGGATCTGCGCCCCGGCCTTGGCAAGCTCGGTAACGTCATCAATATCCGTTTTATCCAGCAGGTCGTAAATGCGCTGGTTAACACCGCTCTGGTCTAAAAACAGGTTAAAGGCATCGGCGGTGGTGGCAAACCCGTTCGGTACGGAGACACCCATACCCGACAGATTTGTAATCATTTCACCCAGGGAGGCATTTTTGCCCCCAACTCTGTCTACATCATTCATGCCGAGTTGGTTATACCAAAGCACCAGCGGTGACGAGCCATTGTTGGACATCGAAACAATCCTTTTGTGATATTTGATCGGAGTAAGTAACACCTGACTACGTATTTATACTGGCATATTTATTAGCGCTAAAAAAACGGTGAATCGTGTAAGCAATTTAAAATTTCAACTTTTCGGATACTTTCCCACCAGGCATTAACCCGATGATTCCTATATTTTCAGCCAGAAACCCCAAAAATAAAGTCGCTATTTGAAAAATGAAATCCACTTTTCAGGAAAATCAAAAACGCCGTTTCATTTATAATTAAGATAAGTTCTTTGCTGTGTAATTTACTTTTTTAATTTATGCTTTCAGACAATTAGGTCTGATATTCAGGGTGAGTAAAATGGATAGTGCTGTCGATCGCCACGTTTTTTATATTTCTGATGGTACGGCGATCACCGCCGAGGTCCTGGGCCACGCGGTGATGTCGCAGTTTCCCGTTTCGATAAACAGCATCACGCTGCCGTTTGTCGAAAACGAGAGCCGCGCCAAAGCGGTGAAGGACCAGATTGACGCCATCTACCAGCAGACCGGCGTCCGCCCGCTGGTGTTCTACTCGATCGTGATCCCCGAGATTCGCTCCATCATTCTGCAAAGTGAAGGCTTCTGCCAGGATATCGTGCAGGCGCTGGTGGCTCCGCTGCAAAGCGAACTTAAGCTCGATCCGACGCCTATCGCCCACCGCACCCACGGGCTGAACCCCGGCAACCTGACCAAGTACGACGCGCGTATCGCCGCCATTGACTACACCCTTGCACATGATGACGGTATCTCTCTGCGTAATCTCGACCAGGCGCAGGTGATCCTGCTTGGCGTGTCGCGCTGCGGCAAAACCCCGACCAGCCTCTATCTGGCGATGCAGTTTGGCATTCGCGCCGCAAACTACCCGTTTATCGCTGATGACATGGATAACCTGGTGCTGCCTGCCGCCCTTAAGCCGCTGCAGCACAAGCTGTTCGGCCTGACGATCAACCCGGAACGCCTTGCGGCCATCCGCGAAGAGCGCCGCGAGAACAGCCGCTACGCCTCTATGCGCCAGTGCCGTATGGAGGTCTCCGAAGTGGAAGCGCTGTACCGCAAAAACCAGATCCCGTGGCTGAACAGCACCAACTATTCGGTTGAAGAAATTGCCACCAAAATTCTCGACATCATGGGGCTTAATCGCCGCATGTACTAATATGCTAGTACATTAACTCAGATTCAGGTATCATCATCTGCAACCACGGGGCGGTGTCGCCCCGAACTTGAAATCAGCAGGGATTGGTTTAAGGTGATGCCCATCACTTCCCGGTAGTCTGCCGATGAAGCAAAAATTTTCTGAGACATTCCATGAATAAAACCGATGAACTCCGCACTGCGCGCATTGACAGCCTTGTCACGCCGGCTGAACTGGCCCAGCGGCATCCTGTTTCCGCCGCCGTCGCGGAACACGTGACGGCTTCCCGCCGCCGCATTGAAAAAATCCTGAATGGTGAAGACAAACGTCTTCTGGTGGTGATTGGTCCCTGCTCCATCCACGATCTGGATGCCGCGATGGATTATGCAAAACGACTTCAGGGACTGCGGGATAAGTACCAGCATCGCCTTGAGATCGTCATGCGCACCTACTTTGAAAAACCGCGCACCGTGGTGGGCTGGAAAGGGCTGATTTCCGATCCTGACCTCAATGGCAGCTATCGCGTTAACCACGGTATCGAGCTGGCGCGGAAGCTGCTTTTACAGGTCAACGAGCTGGGCGTGCCGACGGCGACCGAGTTTCTCGATATGGTGACCGGGCAGTTTATCGCCGATCTGATCAGCTGGGGCGCGATTGGCGCACGCACCACCGAAAGCCAGATCCACCGTGAGATGGCCTCCGCCCTCTCCTGTCCGGTCGGCTTTAAAAACGGGACCGATGGCAACACCCGTATCGCGGTTGATGCCATCCGCGCAGCCCGTGCCAGCCACATGTTCCTGTCGCCGGACAAGAGCGGTCATATGACCATCTACCAGACCAGCGGTAACCCGTACGGGCACATCATTATGCGCGGCGGCAAGAAACCCAATTACCATGCAGAAGATATTGCGGCGGCCTGTGAAACGCTGGCCGAGTTCGACCTGCCGGAGCATCTGGTGGTGGACTTCAGCCACGGCAACTGCCAGAAGCAGCATCGCCGCCAGCTGGACGTCTGCGACGAGATCTGCCAGCAGATCCGCAGCGGTTCAACCGCCGTTGCAGGGATTATGGCCGAGAGTTTTATCAAAGAAGGCACGCAGAAAATCGTTGCCGGACAGCAGATGGTGTACGGCCAGTCGATCACCGACCCGTGCCTGAGCTGGGAAGACAGCGAACTGCTGCTGGAGAAACTCGCAGCAGCCGTGGACACACGCTTTTAAAATCCAGTCCTTCTCCCTCTCCCTGTGGGAGAGGGTTGGGGTGAGGGCATCAGACCGCATCTCACCCCAAATTTGATCCCCTCACCCTTTTTTCACAAAAATGCTTGCCGTGAATTTGCAGTTTATTGATAATGATTATCATTGTTACATTGATTGTTATTTATAAACATTATGTCACGTACGGATAACAGCGCGGCAACGCCAGCAAAAACAGACACAGCACCAGCCCCTACCGAGCGTCGGATTGACAGCAAAACCCTGCTCGGCGATGAGGGCCGGGTCATTATCGAGCATGACGGTCAGCGCTATCTGCTGCGCCAGACCCATGCCGGAAAACTGATCCTCACAAAATAAACAACACAAAAAACTTCTCCAGCCACCCAGGTAACCCCCAGGCAGCCAGCACTTTTCACTTCTTATGGAGAGTTGCTATGCCACACCTGCCTTCCACATCTTTACGTCCGTCACTTCTGGCGCTGGCGATTGTCAGCACCCTGCCGGGCGTCGCGTTCGCCGCCGCAGACGACATTACCGTCACCGCCACGGGCAACGCCCGCAGCGCCTTTGAAGCCCCCATGATGGTGAGCGTGATTGACGCCAGCGCGCCGGAGAAACAAACCGCCAGCTCGGCGGCCGACCTGCTGCGTAACGTCCCCGGTCTGACGCTGGACGGCACCGGGCGCACCAACGGGCAGGACGTCAACCTGCGCGGCTATGACCGTCGCGGCGTGCTGGTGCTGGTTGACGGCGTGCGCCAGGGGACCGATACCGGCCACCTGAACAGCACCTTCCTCGATCCGGCGCTGATTAAACGTATCGAAGTGGTTCGCGGCCCGTCGGCACTGCTGTACGGCAGCGGCGCGCTGGGCGGCGTGATTTCCTATGACACCGCCGACGCCAACGATCTGCTCGAACCGGGTAAAAACAGCGGCTACCGCGTGTTTGGAACGGGCGCGACGGGCGATCACAGCCTCGGGATGGGGGCCAGCGCCTACGGCCGCACCGACACCCTGGACGGTCTGGTGGCCTGGTCCAGCCGGGATCGCGGTGACATCCGCCAGAGCGACGGAGCAACCGCCCCTAACGACGAATCCATCAACAACATGCTGGCGAAAGGCAGCTGGAAACTCGACCCGGCCCAGACCCTGAGCGGCTCCCTGCGCTACTACAATAACGCCGCTCAGGAGCCGAAAAACCCGCAAACCACCGGGGCGGACAGCAGCAACCCGATGACCGATCGCTCCACCATTCAGCGTGACGCGCAGGTGGGCTACCGCATCGCCCCGGAAGGTAACGACTGGCTGAACGCCGACGCGAAGGTCTACTGGTCCGAAGCGCGCATTAATGCCCAGAATATCGACAACAGCGGCGAGTTCCGCAAGCAGACCACCAAAGGCGGTAAGGTGGAAAACCGCACCCGCCTGTTCAGCGACACCGTTGCAGCACACCTTCTGACCTACGGCGGAGAATACTATCGTCAGGAGCAGCATCCGGGCGGGGCAACCACCGGCTTCCCGGACGCGAAAATCGACTTCAGCTCCGGCTGGCTGCAGGATGAGATCACCCTGCGCGATCTGCCTGTTACCCTGCTGGGCGGCACGCGCTATGACAACTACCGCGGCAGCAGCGACGGCTACAACGATGTGGATGCCGATAAGTGGTCATCCCGCGCCGGGTTAACCGTCAGCCCGACCGACTGGCTGATGCTGTTTGGCTCTTACGCGCAGGCCTTCCGTGCGCCGACCATGGGCGAGATGTATAACGACGCCAAACATTTCTCCATTGGCCGCTTCTATACCAACTACTGGGTGCCCAACCCGAACCTGCGCCCGGAAACCAACGAAACGCAGGAGTTTGGTTTTGGCCTGCGCTTTGACGATCTGATGCTTGCCAACGATGCGCTGGAGTTTAAAGCCAGCTATTTCGATACCAAAGCCAAAGACTATATCTCCACCACCGTCGATTTCGCGGCGGCAACCACCATGTCTTATAACGTCCCGAACGCCAAAATCTGGGGCTGGGACATGATGGCAAAATACTCGGCCGACCTCTTCAGCCTCGACCTGGCCTATAACCGCACGCGCGGGAAAGACGCCGATACGGGCGAGTACATCTCCAGCATCAACCCGGATACCGTCACCAGCAAGCTGGACGTTCCGGTGGCGCAAAGCGGGTTCTCCGTCGGCTGGATTGGGACCTTTGTCGATCGCTCAACGCATATCAGCAGCAGCTACAGCGAGCAGCCGGGCTATGCGGTCAACGACTTCTATGTCAGCTATAAGGGCCAGGAACGGCTCAAAGGCGTGACCACGACGCTGGTACTCGGCAACGCCTTCGACAAAGCATACTGGTCACCTCAGGGCATTCCACAGGACGGTCGTAACGGCAAGATTTTCGTAAGCTATCAGTGGTAATTCCCTTCGGGGCAACTTTTCAGAAGGAAGAGACAATGAATCACTACACGCGCTGGCTTGAGCTAAAAGAAGCCAATCCGGGTAAGTACGCGCGCGACGTCGCGGGGTTAATGAACATCAGTGAAGCAGAGCTGACCTTTGCCCGCGTGGGTCACGACGCCTGGCGACTGCGCGGTGATATCCGCGAGATCCTGGGCGCGCTGGAGGCGGTGGGCGAAACCAAATGTATCTGCCGCAACGACTACGCCGTTCACGAACAGGTCGGGAGATTTACCAACCAGCACCTGAACGGCCACGCCGGGCTGGTGCTGAACCCGCGCGCGCTGGATCTGCGCCTGTTCCTCAACCAGTGGGCGAGCGCGTTTCACATCAGTGAAGCCACCGCCCGCGGCGAGCGGCAGAGCATTCAGTTCTTCGACCACCAGGGCGATGCCCTGCTGAAGGTCTACGCCACGGATAACACCGACGTTTCCGCCTGGGGCGACGTGCTGACGCGCTTTATCTTTGCCGACAACCCGCCGCTGGCATTGAAGGTCCCCGATGCGCCTGCTCACGCGGAAAATGCGGAGGCTGCTCTCGTGGATAACGAGTGGCGCGCCATGACCGACGTTCATCAGTTCTTCAGCCTGCTCAAGCGCCATAACCTCAGCCGCCAGCAGGCGTTTCGCCTGGTGGGTGACGATCTGGCCTGCCGGGTAGAAAACACCGCGCTGGCGCAGCTGCTGGAAGCGGCGCGCCGGGACGGTAACGAAATCATGGTCTTCGTTGGCAACCGCGGCTGCGTGCAGATTTTCACCGGCGCGGTGGAAAAGCTGACGCCGATGAAAGGCTGGCTGAACATCTTTAACCCAACCTTTACCCTGCACCTGCTGGAAGACGCCATTGCGGAGACGTGGGTCACGCGCAAGCCGACGGCTGACGGGCATGTCACCAGCCTGGAGCTGTTTGCCGCCGATGGAACGCAGATCGCCCAGCTGTACGGCCAGCGTACGGAAGGCGAACCGGAGCAGAACCAGTGGCGCAGCCAGATTGACGCCTTAACGGCGAAAGGGCTGGCGGCATGAAACGGTGGCTTGCCCTGCTCAGCGCCCTGCCCCTGCTGGCGTTTGCTGCGCCGCAGGAGAAAATCGTTACCCTCGGCGGCGACGTCACCGAGATCGTCTACGCCCTCGGCGCGGCGTCTTCGCTGGTGGCCCGCGACAGCACCAGCCAGTGGCCGCAGGCGGCGAACGACCTGCCTGACGTGGGCTATCTGCGCCAGCTCAATGCGGAGGGGATTTTGTCCATGCGCCCCACGCTGGTGCTGGCCAGCGCCCAGGCGCAGCCGTCTCTGGCGCTAAAGCAGGTTGAGCAAAGCCACGTCCGGGTCATCGCTATTCCTGCCGGTAACGACCTGAACGTCATTGATGAAAAGGTGCGGATCGTCGCTGAAGCGACGCACCGAGAGGCCGAGGGAGAGGTCCTGCGCAGCACGCTGCGCCAGGCGCTGTCGGCGCTTCCCGCGTCATCGCTCAATAAGCGGGTGCTGTTTATTCTTAACCACGGCGGGATGACCGCCATGGCTGCCGGACAACAGACCGGCGCGGACGCGGCCATTCGTGCGGCGGGCCTGCAGAACGCCATGCAGGGGTTCACCCGCTATCAGCCGCTGTCTCAGGAGGGCACAATCGCCAGCCAGCCTGACCTTGTGGTAATTTCGCAGGACGGGATCAACGCCCTTGGCGGTGAAGCGAATCTGTGGAAACTGCCCGGTCTGGCGCAAACCCCGGCAGGACGGAACAGGCAGGTGCTGGCAATTGACGATATGGCGCTGCTGGGCTTCAGCGTGCGAACGCCGGAAGCCATCCGGCAGCTACGTGCCAAAGCGGAGCAACTGCCCTGATGTCCCGGCGGATAGCCTTATCGTTATGGATGCTGACCGCGATCCTGACCGTCATGACGCTCGCAGCGACCGGGGTTGGGGCATTACACCTGCCGGCCAGCCTGCTGTGGGACGGCAGCGACGAGGCGCTGCGCCAGATCTGGCTGACGATCCGCCTGCCTCGCGTGCTGCTGGCGCTGGCGATCGGCGGTTCACTGGCGCTGGCAGGCTGCGTGATGCAGGGGCTGTTCCGCAACCCGCTGGCGGACCCGGGCCTGCTCGGCATCAGCAGCGGCGCGGCGCTCGCCGTTGCGCTATGGGTGGTGCTTCCGCTCTCGCTGCCTGCCCTGGTGATGCTGTATGCCCCGATGCTGGCGGCGTTTCTCGGTGCGCTGGCCGCCACCTTCGTGATTTTCCTGCTCAGCCGGCAGCGTGACGCTTCCCTGTCGCGCCTGCTGCTGGTAGGGATTGCCATCAACGCCCTGTGCGGCGCCGCCGTCGGCGTGCTGTCATGGCTCAGCAATGATGCCCAGCTTCGCCAGCTTTCCCTCTGGGGAATGGGCAGCCTCGGCCAGGCGCAGTGGTCGACGCTGCTGGCCGTCGCGTCTCTGATGATCCCCACCCTGCTGGCGATCTGGCGTCTGGCAGGGCCCCTCAACCTGCTGCAGCTGGGCGATGAAGAGGCGCACTACCTCGGCGTGGAGGTTGCCGCCGTGCAGCGGATCCTGCTGCTGTGCAGCGCCCTGCTGGTGGCCGCCGCCGTGGCGGTCAGCGGCGTGATCGGCTTTGTCGGCCTGGTGGTGCCGCACCTGGTGCGCATGTGGCTGGGGGCCGACCATCGGGCCGTGCTCCCCGGCTCGGTGCTGGCCGGTGCGCTACTCCTGCTGGTGGCCGATACGCTGGCGCGCAGCCTCGTCGCCCCGGCGGAAATGCCGGTTGGCTTATTGACCAGCCTTCTCGGCGCGCCGTGGTTCCTGTGGCTTATCTTTCGTCGCGGAGGTGCGCATGGCTGAGCGCTACTGTGCAGAAAACCTTGTTTTTCGCGCCGGACAACGCACGCTGATTAACGACGTGTCGCTGACCTTATCTCAGGGCGAGCTGGTGGCGCTGATTGGCCCCAACGGCGCCGGAAAATCGACGCTATTGCGGCTGCTGACCGGCTACCTTAAACCTGCGGGCGGACGGTGCAGCCTGGCGGGCACACCGCTTGCGGCCTGGCAGCCGGACAGGCTCTCCCGCTACCGGGCGGTGATGCGCCAGAACACGCAGCTCGGATTTGACTGGCCGGCTGAGGCGGTGGTCGGTATGGGGCGAGCGCCCTGGACCCGCACGCCAGAAGCGTCGGTTGTTGAGGAGGTTATGGCCATCACCGGCTGTTTACCGCTGGCGGGCAGGCAGTTTGCCGCACTCTCCGGCGGCGAGCAGCAGCGCATTCAGCTCGCCCGCGCGCTGGCTCAGCTCTGGTGCGACGGTGCCCCGCGCGGCTGGCTGTTCCTTGATGAACCCACCTCTGCGCTGGATCTCTATCACCAGCAGCATCTCCTGCGCCTGCTGAAATCCCTGACCAGCCGGGGACATCTGCACGTGTGCACGGTGCTGCACGACCTCAACCTGGCGGCGCTGTGGGCGGACCGCATCCTGCTGCTGCATGGCGGCACAATCGTGTCCCAGGGAGCACCGGAAACCGTTTTGCAGGCCGACACGCTGGCACGCTGGTACGGCGCACAGGTTCACGTCGGTAGGCATCCGGCTCACGCCGCGCCGCAGGTGTTTCTCGCCCCTTAATCGGGCTGGTAAAAATCCTTCAGCGTTTCCAGCAGGGCATGCGCCGCTTTTGAAAGCTGCGTGTGCCCGGGATGGATCACTCCGATACACTTTTCAATGGGCGGACTGTCCAGCGGAATACAGACCGCGCCCAGCGACGCCATCTGCGTCTTGCATAGTGCCGGTACGGCGCTGCCGCCCAGCCCGCTTGCGACCATCCGCCCGACCGTCACCAGCTGATGGCTCTCCAGCGCGACGTCCAGCTTTCTGCCGCTTCGCGCCAGCTCCTCTTCCATCATCAGACGCACCGCAGAGGGGCGCTGCAGGGTGATGAAATCCAGCGTCAGCAGCGCTTCCCATGTCAGGCGTTTTTTGCCCGCCAGCGGGGAATCTTTCGGCACAATGGCCACAAACCGGTCGAGGCCCAGCGGGGTAAACAGCAGGTTGTGCGTGGGCGCGGGCTCAAAGGCGATGCCCATCTCGACCCGCCCTTCCCGCACCATCTCAATCACCTGCTCGTTAATCACGTCATGCACGGTGACGTTGATCCCGGCATGGCGATCGCGAAACGCTTTTAGCACCTCGGGCAGAACATTCGCGGCAAACGACGGCATCGCCGCGACCGAGATTTTACCGCGCTGCAGGGTAAAGCACTGGTGCATCGCCTCTTCGACGTTATCCCAGTCGGCAAGCAGCTGCCGCGCCATCGGCAAAAACGTCTCGCCCTCCTGCGTCAGCGCGACCTTGCGCGTGCTCCGCTGCAGCAGCGGTCCGCCCAGCGCATCCTCCAGCGCTTTAATCGTCAGGCTCAGGGCCGGCTGGGAGAGATTCAGCCGTTCGCTGGCGTGGGCGAAATTCAGAGTGTGAGCTACCGCTAAAAACGCGCGTAACTGTTTGACACTCATTCTCATTTTTCATCCTGTTAACTAATTGAAAAAATTTAGTTAACAGGAAATTAATAAAAAAACCAAATGAGTGGGTCACAAATTCAAAATTAACAAATGAGTCGCCGCCCCTAATGATACCGCCACGGTTAAGAGGAGGAATGACGATGGCGGGACTGGATAAGCGCGTCGACAGCTATGCGCAGGCGCTGGATGGGCTGACGGACGGGATGACTTTGCTGGCGGGCGGCTTCGGCCTGTGCGGGATTCCGGAGAACCTGATTGCAGAGGTCAAACGCCGTCAGGTGAAAGATCTGACGGTGGTATCAAACAACTGCGGCGTGGACGGTTTCGGTCTCGGGCTCCTGCTCGAAACGCGGCAGGTTCGCAAAGTAGTGGCCTCTTACGTCGGCGAGAACGCGCTGTTCGAGCGGCAGGTGCTGAGCGGTGAACTGGAGATTGAACTCACGCCTCAGGGCACGCTGGCGGAAAAGGTGCGCGCGGGCGGTGCGGGTATTCCGGCATTTTACACGGCCACCGGCTACGGCACCCCCGTGGCTGCCGGCAAAGACGTGCGCCAGTTTGCCGGTAAGCATTACATCCTTGAAGAGGCCATTACCGGTGATTTCGCGCTGATCAAGGGCTGGAAAGCGGACTGGTACGGCAACGTCGTCTACCGGCATACCGCGCAAAACTTTAATCCGCTGATGGCAACGGCGGGCTGGATAACGGTCGTCGAGGTGGAAGAGATTGTTCCCCCGGGCGAGCTGCCCCCGTCGGCCATTCATACACCGGGCATTTACGTCGACAGGCTGATTGTCGGCCAGTTTGAAAAACGCATTGAACAGCGCACGCTGCGCACGGAAGGAGTGTGACGATGTTAACCCGTGAACAGATGGCCATGCGCGTCGCCCGCGAGCTGCGCGACGGGTATTACGTCAACCTGGGGATTGGTATCCCTACCCTGGTGGCGAACTACATTCCGGAAGGAATGGACGTGATGCTCCAGTCGGAAAACGGACTGCTGGGGATGGGGGCTTTTCCTGACGAGCAGAGCCTCGACGCCGACATGATCAACGCCGGTAAACAGACCGTGACCGCACGGACAGGCGCGGCCATTTTCGACTCGGCCCAGTCGTTTGCCATGATCCGCGGAGGCCATGTTGACCTGACCGTGCTGGGCGCGTTTGAGGTGGACGTCGAGGGCAATATCGCCTCGTGGATGATCCCCGGAAAGATGGTGAAGGGCATGGGCGGCGCGATGGATCTTGTCGCCGGGGCGCAGAACATCATTGTGGTAATGACCCATGCGTCAAAAAACGGTGAATCAAAGCTGCTGTCGCGCTGCACGCTGCCGCTCACGGGCGCGGGCTGCATCCGCCGGGTCTTAACCGACCTCGCGCTGCTCGAGATCGCGGACGGCGCGTTCATCCTGCGGGAATACGCCCCCGGCGTCAGTATCGACGACATTGCGGCTAAGACCGCCGGGAAATTAATTGTGGCGGACGACGTTCGCGAGATGCGCTTCAGCTGAGGACTCACGATGAAAGAGGTCATGATTGTCGGGGCAACGCGAACCCCCATTGGCAGTTTTCGCGGATCGCTATCTTCCCTTTCAGCGGTTGAGCTGGGGGCCATAGCGGTGAGTCGTCTGCTGGAGAACAGCGGTCTTCCAGCTGAGACGATAGATGAGGTGATTTTCGGTCAGGTGCTGACGGCGGGATGCGGACAAAACCCTGCGCGCCAGACGGCCATCAACGCCGGATTGCCCGTCTGCACTCCAGCGACAACGGTCAACCTGGTCTGCGGTGCGGGCTTGAAAGCGGTGCAGCTCGCCGCGCAGGCGATCCGCTGCGGCGACGCGGATGTGGTTATCGCTGGCGGTCAGGAGAGCATGAGCAATGCCCCTTATCTGCTGGACGGCGCACGTTCAGGGCTGCGTTTTGGCCATACTGGCCTGCAGGACAGCATGATTACGGACGGTCTGTGGGACGCGTTCAACGGTTACCACATGGGGATCACCGCTGAAAACGTCGCCCGTGAGAATGATATTTCCCGCGAGCAGCAGGACGCCTTTGCCGCCCGGTCGCAGCAAAAAGCGGCCTCCGCCGCCGAAGCGGGCCGGTTTGATGCCGAGATAGCGCCGGTGACGGTGAGGCAGGGTAAAAAGCCGCCGCTTATTGTCAGCCGTGACGAGCAGCCCCGGCCAGGCACCAGCGCCGAGCAGCTTGCGCAGCTGCGCCCCGCCTTTTTGCAGGAGCAAGGCACGGTCACGGCGGGAAATGCCTCTACGCTCAACGATGGCGCCGCGGCGGTGCTGCTGATGAGCGGCGAAAAGGCGCGGGAGAGCGGTTTGCCGATTCTGGGGCGCATCGTGAGCTATGCCGTGACGGGCGTTGACCCGTCGGTGATGGGCATCGGGCCGGTCAGCGCCTGCCAGACGGCGCTGGCGCGGGCGGGCTGGACGCTCGATGACGTGGACCTCATTGAAGCCAATGAAGCCTTTGCCGCCCAGGCGCTGGCGGTGGGCCAGCAGCTCGGCTGGGATGAACGCAGGGTGAACGTTAACGGCGGCGCGATCGCCCTCGGTCATCCGATTGGCGCTTCCGGCTGCCGCATCCTCGTGACGCTGCTGCACGAAATGCAGCGCCGTGACGTTAAAAAAGGGCTCGTCACCCTGTGCGTAGGCGGCGGGCAAGGCATTGCCCTGACCGTTGAGCGTTAAACATCTCGTTGGTACCCGAATAATAATGACAGTGAGGAGTCGTGATGAGTGTATTAATTGCCCTGGCGGCGCTGGCGCTGCTGATGCTGGCGGCCTATCGCGGATACAGCGTGATTTTGTTTGCGCCGATTGCGGCGCTCGGCGCCGTGCTGCTGACCGACCCGGGCGCCGTCGGCCCGACGTTTACCGGCCTGTTTATGGAAAAAATGGTCGGCTTCGTCAAGCTCTACTTCCCGGTGTTCCTGCTGGGAGCGGTGTTTGGCAAACTGATTGAGCTTTCCGGTTTCTCACGGTCCATCGTCGCTGCGGCGATTCAGATCCTCGGCCGTCGCCACGCGATCCCGGTAATTGTTCTCGTGTGCGCGCTGTTAACCTACGGCGGCGTGTCGCTGTTCGTGGTGGCGTTTGCGGTTTATCCGTTCGCCGCGGAACTGTTCCGCCAGAGCGGCATTCCTAAACGGCTGATACCGGCCACCGTGGCGCTGGGGGCATTTTCGTTTACCATGGATGCCCTGCCCGGCACGCCGCAGATCCAGAACATTATCCCCACCAGCTTCTTTGGTACCAACGCCTGGGCCGCGCCGTGGCTGGGGCTGATTGGCTCGCTGTTTATTATCTGTTTTGGCCTGCTCTGGCTGGAGCGCCAGCGTCGTAAGGCGCTCAGCAACAACGAGGGTTACGGCACGGAACTGAAAAATGAACCGGAGACGCCGGACAACATCAATCTCCCTCACCCGCTGATTGCTATCTCCCCGCTGCTGGTAGTGGGCATACTGAATCTGCTGTTTACCCGCTGGATCCCCGGCTGGTACGGCACGACCCACGAGCTTACGCTGCCAGGTCTGGCGAAACCGATTGTGACCGAGGTGAGCAAGATCACCGCCATCTGGGCCGTGGAAGCGGCACTGATCTCAGGTATCGTGCTGGTGCTGATTTTTGGCTTTCGCAATATCCGGGGGCGTCTGGCTGAAGGCAGCCGGACCGCGGTGAGCGGTGCCATTCTGGCGGCGATGAATACCGCCTCGGAATACGGTTTCGGCGCGGTTATCGCCGCCCTGCCCGGTTTTCTGGTGTTATCCCACGCGCTGGCGGCCATTCCGAATCCGCTGCTGAATGAAGCCATCAGCGTGACGGTGCTTGCGGGGATCACCGGCTCGGCGTCCGGCGGGATGAGTATTGCCCTCGCCGCCATGGCCGACTCGTTTGTCGCCGCCGCCCACGCCGCCAATATCCCGCTTGAGGTGCTGCACCGCGTGGCCTCAATGGCGAGCGGCGGTATGGATACGCTGCCCCATAACGGCGCGGTGATTACTTTGCTGGCGATTACCGGCCTGAGCCATCGCCAGGCCTACGGCGGCATTTTCGCTATCACCATCATTAAAAGTCTGGCAGTGCTTTTTGTCATTGCCGTGTTCTATCTGACCGGCATTGTGTAAGGAGAGAAAGATGAATCTGAACGGTAAGACCGCACTGGTGACCGGCTCGACCAGCGGCATTGGTCTGGGGATCGCCCGCGTGCTGGCGAAGGCCGGGGCGCAGCTGATCCTCAACGGTTTCGGCGACAGCGAATCAGCACGAGAAGAGATTGCGCAACTGGGCAAAAAGCCGGGCTATCACGATGCAGACCTGCGTGACGTGTTGCAAATTGAAGCCATGATGCGCTACGCCGAATCGCAGTTTGGCGGCGTGGACATTCTTGTCAACAATGCCGGGATACAGTATGTCGCCCCGGTTGACGCGTTTCCGGTGGAGAAATGGAACGACATTATCGCCATTAATCTCTCCTCGGTGTTTCATACCAGCCGGCTGGCGCTGCCCGCCATGCGCGAGAAAAACTGGGGGCGCATCATTAATATCGCCTCCGTTCACGGGCTGGTCGCGTCAAAAGAGAAGTCCGCCTACGTGGCCGCCAAGCATGGCGTAGTGGGCTTTACGAAATCGCTGGCGCTGGAAACCGCGCGCACCGGCATTACCGCCAATACGATCTGTCCCGGCTGGGTGCTGACGCCGCTGGTGCAGCAGCAGATCGATAAACGTATCGCTGAGGGCGTACCGCCGGAGCAGGCTCGCGATCTGCTCCTTGCAGAAAAACAGCCTTCGGGCGAGTTTGTCACCCCGGAGCAGCTGGGCGAACTGGCGCTGTTTTTGTGTAGCGACAGCGCCGTGAACGTTCGCGGCGCCGCGTGGAATATGGATGGCGGCTGGGTCGCGCAGTGATGTTCAGGCCGGGTTAGGCGACACCGCCGCCCGGCAAAAATCGCTAGCTTGAGCAGCTGACCTCCAGCCGCTTGCCCCAGTCGGGCGGGCGGCTGACGTAGTCGTCGTCCCGATCGGCAAACGGCGTGCGCAACGCCACGTGCAAACGGTGTAGCTCGTCGTACTCGCCCTGCTCTGCCTGCTCAATCGCCCGCTGCGCCAGCCAGTTGCGCAACACCATCGCGGGGTTCGTGGCGTTCATCTGCGTCTGGCGGGCGGCGTCATCCACCTGCTCCTGCTGCAGCCGCGTGCGGTAGGATGCAAACCAGTCGTCAAACGCCTGTCTGTCAATAAACTCATCGCGCAGCGGCGAGGCGGCGCTGTACTGCTCCGTCTGCCCCAGCATCCGGAAGGTACGCGTGTAATCGCTGCCCTCGCGCGCCATCAGGGCAAACAGGCCATTGAGGATGTCGTTATCGCCCTTCTCCTGCGTCACCAGCCCCAGCTTGTTGCGCATCAGCGTGCCATATTCCCGCAGTAAGATCTCCTGATAGCTGTCGAGGGCATCATTCAGGGCATCAACGTCGATAAACGGCGACAGGGTTTGTGCAAGCCGCTGCAGGTTCCACAGGCCCACCGCGGGCTGATTGTCAAAACTGTAGCGCCCCTGATAGTCGGAGTGGTTGCAGATGTACCCAGGCTGATAATCATCCAGGAAGCCAAAAGGACCGTAGTCAAAGGTCAACCCGAGAAGCGACATGTTGTCCGTATTCATCACGCCATGGGCAAAGCCTACCGTTTGCCAGCGGGCAATCAGGGTTGCGGTACGAGCCACCACGTCCCTGAACCAGAGAACGTATTTATCCGCCTCGTCCTGCAAATGTGCCCAGTGGTGACGAATGGCAAAGTCAGCCAGCTGGCGCACCTTTTCCGGCTCGCGACGATAGTAAAAATGCTCAAAATGACCGAAGCGCAAATGGCTTTGCGCGATACGCATCAGCATTGCGCCCTTTTCCACGGTTTCACGCATAACCGGGGTATCGCTGGTAACGATCGACAGCGCGCGGGTGGTGGGAATACCCAGGGCATGCATCGCCTCGGAGCCCAGGCACTCGCGAATCGTTGAACGCAGTACCGCGCGCCCGTCGCCCATCCGCGAATAGGGAGTCAGGCCCGCGCCTTTCAGGTGCCAGTCAACCGTCTCCCCGTTGGGAAGCTGTTGTTCCCCGAGCAGGATCCCCCTGCCGTCGCCCAGCTGTCCCGCCCAGACGCCAAACTGATGTCCGCTATAGACCTGAGCCAGAGGCTGCATACCGGCAAGAAGCATTTCACCGCCCCAGACGCCAGCGCTCTCTGAACGCTGAAACAGCTCAGGCGGAATAGCCAGTTCTTCAGCCAGCAAATCGTTATGCCAGATAAGGCGTGAATTGTGTAACGGTGTAGGTTTGAGTGCGGTATAAAAGCCAGGCAACTCATCATGCCAGTGAGCAGTAAAAGACAGGGTCATAGGTCCTCCTGCTTTTAGTGTAGAGGGTTTACCCGGACTTAAACACGGGCGAAAGCAAGGGTTATCGCTGCTGAACCAGCGTAGTGACGTGTTCTGCAGAGACGGCTGGCCAGAGAGCCCCCTGCATTGCACCAAAATTGAAGGACAAAACGCGCTGCAACAGGCCGTGGTCGTCAATACCCGAGACAATCACTGACTGGCAGTGCGGCGTGATTTGCCAGAGGATTGCGCGCATAAAAGGCTCAAAGGAGAGCTCCAGGGCACGCTGCTGAATGAATCCTTTATCAAGGATGACCCGTTTAAATAATCCATCATAGACCGCTTTGAGCGAGGCGGCGCCTGCACCAAAGTTTGCCAGGACCAACGGGAAATGGATTGCCATTCTCGCCAGCTGCAGGTCGTCCTTTCCGTTATTTAAACCTGGATAATTCTCATTAACAGTAAACTCAAGAAACGGATAACGCTCAAGGATTGAAACAGCGTTTCCATTACTTAATAAAAATTCAACTATTGCAGGTGTAATATTGATCCATGCAATTAACTGATGCTGAATAAAAAACAGTTTACAGGTATCAAGCAATTGCAGTTTTTCGTCAAACAGCGCTAACTCTTCAGCCGCTGAAAGCCGAGGGATAACAAGCTCAGTGGGGATCCGCACATTGCTGCCGACGCCAGTAAAGTTAACCAGAATTTCTAAACCTTTCAGCTCACCTGCGCTATTACGGGCAGGCAGAAGCAGCAGTTCAGACTGGTAAGCATTATCTAGCGTAATAATCATTGCACTCGCCCCGCATTAAAGATGAGAGAGGACATCCTGGAGCAATTGCCGACACAATTCCACTGTCTTGATTTTAATAAGATTAATTTCATTAGTTCCGTATTAATTTTCAGATTTATCCCTGAATCTAAAATAATTTTATCCTGGTTGCAGAATAATAGCCAGTTTTAGATAAAACAGACACATGCAGGATTCGCTAATTTTAGGTAAATTTAACTTTAAGCATCTTATTTGAGAAAAAACGGCATGATTTATTCTTACCATGCCGTCATAAGAGAAGTATCCGACAAAGACTATATACGTCGTGCCTGCCAGAAATTTTTACGCCAGTAAACATTATCAAGAGAGGAGCGCATCACCCCGCGACTGGTCGAGGCGTGAATGAACTGATTGTCTGTATCATATATGCCCACGTGAAGACCGCTTTCACCCGAACCAGTTTTGAAGAAAACCAGGTCTCCGGGCAGAAGATCGTCTTTATCAATTTCAGTGCCGATTTCTGCCTGCTTGCGCGTTTCGCGCGGAAGCTGTAAATCAAACTTATCGCGAAACGTCATCAGAACGAAGCCGGAGCAATCCACACCGCCGCGGCTCATGCCGCCGTAGCGATAAGGCGTGCCGCGCCAGTTGCTCAGCTGATCGTTAAGGCTGGCAATAACGGTGATCGAATCTGAAAGCCGTGGGTTAGGCGGCGGCGCACGATGGCTACTGCATCCCGCAAGAAAGAGTGTGGCCATCAGGAGAAACCAGAATCGCATTTTCAGACGAATCCTCTGCTTTTATTGTTCTTTTCGTAATTTAGCGTGCAATTGTGCTCACAGGCAAGAAACGGTTACGCCTGCCCGGTAGAAATCAGCATCTTATGTCCTTCTATATCCAGCCTGCGGAACGACATGTTGTATGCGCGGGCAAGATGGGGTGGCGTAAGAACCTGATCCCGTGCACCGCTGGCGATCATCTTTCCCTTCGAGAGCAGCCATACCCGGTGGGCATGACGCAGGGTGTGGTTGAGGTCATGGCTGCTCATCACCACGGCAATGCCTTTTCGGCTCAGGGTGCTTAACAGCGTATCCAGTGCCGCCTGCTGCGCCACGTCCAGACCGCTCATGGGCTCATCGAGAAGCAGCATCCGCCCGTGAGGATTGCCGGCCGGGTGGATCTGAAGGATGACAGCCGCCAGGCGAACCCGCTGCCACTCTCCGCCGGAAAGCTGGCTGGCGTGCCGGGACAGTTTATCTTCCAGCCCAAGAGCCGCGGCCACGTCCGTCAGCAGTGACGTTTGTTGTTTGTCGTGCAAATGCAGCATCAGATAGTGCCAGACCGGCATCGCAAAGGGCGGCATCTGCTGCTGCACGAGGTAACTGCGCCGATGCGCCAGCGAGACCGGCGACCAGTCGGCGAGCGTATGCTCCAGCAGCGTTATCTGCCCTTCTCCGTCGGTCATGCCTGCCATCCGTGCCAGCAGCGTACTCTTCCCCGCACCGTTTGGCCCGACAAGATGCAGAATTTCTCCCGCATTGACGGCACCGGATATCGCCTCCAGACGCCCCTTCTCGGCAACGTCCGTGAGCTGCATCAGCAACGACATTATTTCGCCAGCGCCAGCTTGATAGATTCCATGACGATCGGATCTTCAGGGGTCATATCCGGTGAAAAACGCTGAACGACCTGGCCGTCGCGACCAATCAGGAATTTTTCAAAATTCCACAGGATATCGTCCGGGTAAAGCGGCGCGCGGCCTTTGCTGGCCATGCGTTCATAAAAACCGCTTCCTTCCGGCGCAACGGCCTTCGGCGCGGCAGAGATCAGCTTCGCATACAGCGGATGGCGGTCTTCACCGTTGACATCGATTTTGCTGAACATCGGGAACGTCACGCCATAGGTGGTGCTGCAGAAGGTTTTGATCTCCTCTTCGCTGCCCGGCTCCTGGCCGAGGAACTGGTTGCACGGGAAGCCCAGAACGGTGAAACCGTCTTTCTCCCAGGCCTTCTGAATGTTTTCCAGCTGCTCGTACTGCGGCGTCAGGCCACATTTGGATGCCACGTTGACGACAAGCAACACGTTGCCTTTGTAGCCTTCCAGCGTGGTTTTCTCGCCGTCAATGGTGGTCACTTCAGTATTCAGGATAGTTGACTGCATAGCATTCCCTCAGGTTGTCTTACGGCTAGTTGATTTAACGTCCAGCTTTTAATAGTAGCCAGATAAAGACCGGCGCGCCCAGCGTGGCGGTCACCACGCCAATCGGCAGCTCTGCGGCCGTCAGGGCTAGCCGGGCGATGATATCGGCCACCAGCAGCGTGACGGCCCCGGCGACCGCCGAGGCCGGAAGCAGAGTCCGATGGTCCGTGAGGCCACACAGACGCAGCATGTGCGGAATAACCAGCCCGATAAAACCGATCGCGCCCGCCAGGGCCACGCTGACGCCAACCAGCCAGCCAATGACGATCACCAGCACATTACGCCAGAACCCAATCGGCATGCCGAGCTGGCGGGCAGAGGTTTCACCCAGCGCGAGCATATTCAGCGGCTGCGCCTGAAGGGCAGCCCACACGATGACCGGTACCAGCAGCGCCATCAGCCAGCCCTGGTGCCAGTCAACGCCCCCAAAGCCGCCCATCATCCAGTACATCAGCTGACGCAAGTCAAAAGATGTTGAGAAGTAGACCGCCCAGGTCATCAACGCGCTACAGATGATCCCCAGCGCCACGCCGGCAAGCAGCAGACGGCTGGTCGATAAGTGCCGTCTGGCGAAGCGAAGAAGGATCGCTGTGATCAGCAATGCGCCGAGAATAGCGCTCAGGCTAATACTCCATCCGGAGAGGTCTCCCCCGCCCAGCATCACCGCCGCAATCAGCCCCACGCCTGCCCCGTTCGACACGCCAAGCAGCCCGGGCTCCGCCAGCGGATTATCGAACAACGCCTGCATAATGGTGCCGCACAGCGCCAGCGCGGCACCCACCAGAACCACCGCGACGGTGCGCGGCAGGCGAATTTGCCAGACGAAGAGCTGCCCGTCCGGCCCCCACCAGCTTTCAGGCCCTATCCATCGGTCTCCGGCACAGAGGCTCACGGCCGCGGCGATAATGAGCAATAGCACCAGCAAAAGCAGGCGACGCTTATCGGAACGGTGCTGGCGATGGGCATAATCAAGCATGTGTACGGTTTTAGTAGCGTGAGATGTAATTGATTTTACGGCGGGTTTGCCGGAGAGCGCAAAGAAAAAAGGCCGCGTGGGCGGCCTTTTTAGTTAGTTCATATTACTCTGCTTTGGGCGTTGCGTTTTCGACACGGCTTTTTAACTTCTGGCCGGGTCTGAAGGTCACCACGCGGCGGGCTGTAATGGGAATATCTTCCCCCGTCTTCGGGTTGCGGCCCGGACGTTGGTTTTTGTCTCGCAAATCAAAATTGCCAAAACCGGAGAGTTTTACCTGCTCACCATTTTCCAGAGCACGACGGATCTCTTCGAAAAACAGCTCTACCAGCTCTTTGGCATCCCGTTTGCTAAGCCCAAGCTTATCAAACAGATATTCTGACATTTCAGCTTTTGTAAGCGCCATAGGTTCAATCCCTCAATGATGCCTGGAATCGCTCTTTTAATGCCTCTACACATTTGGCGACGGTAGCGGCAATCTCCTCTTCTTCGAGTGTACGGCTGGTATCCTGAAGGATAAGGCTAATAGCGAGGCTCTTGAAACCTTCTGCTACGCCCTTGCCGCGGTACACGTCAAATAAGTTTACGCCAACTACCTGATTTACGCCAACTTTCTTACATTCGGCCAAAATATCTGCTGCGGGCACATTTTCCGCGACCACAACCGCGATATCACGGCGGTTTGCCGGGAAGCGGGAGACGTCCTGAGCCTGAGGAATAACGCGGTCAGCCACCGGGTTCCATTCCAGCTCGAACACGATGGTACGGCCGTTCAGGTCCAGCTTGCGCTCCAGCTCAGGGTGAACAACTCCAATAAAACCAACGCGTTTGCCGTCTAAATAGATAGCTGCGCTCTGGCCCGGATGCAGTGCCGGGATGGCTTCTGCGCGGAATTCAATTTCAGATAATTTACCGGTCAGATCCAGAATTGCTTCCAGATCGCCCTTCATATCGTAGAAATCAACCGTGCCTTTTGCCAGGTCCCAGTGCTCTTCATAGCGGTTGCCGCTGATGACGCCAGCCAGCATGAGATCCTGACGGATGCCTAAATTTGCCTGATTATCCGGTACAAAGCGCAAACCGCTTTCGAAAATTCGCACGCGGTTTTGCTGACGATTCTGGTTATAAACGACAGTGCCCAGCAGGCCCGTCCACAGAGACAGACGCATCGCGGACATTTCGCTGGAGATTGGGCTTGGCAGGATCAGCGCCTCCTGGCCCGGGTGGATCAGCTGCTGCAGCTTTGGATCCACAAAGCTGTAGGTGATCACTTCCTGGTAGCCTTTGTCATTCAGCATGGTTTTCACACGCTTCAGGGACAGGTCGGCTTCACGGTGGGTGCCCATCACCAGACCTGCCTGGACAGGCTCGTCAGGGATGTTGTTATAGCCGTAAACGCGGGCCACTTCTTCCACCAGATCTTCTTCAATTTCCATGTCGAAACGCCATGATGGCGCAACGGCTTTCCACTCGTCCTGGCCTTCGGTCACTTCGCAGCCCAGACGCGTCAGGATGTCGGTCACCTGCGCATCGGCAACGTGATGGCCAATCAGGCGATCCAGCTTGCTGCGGCGCAGGGTAATGGTGGCACGCTTCGGCAGTGTCGCTTCGTGGGTGACGTCGATAACCGGGCCCGCTTCACCGCCGCAGATGTCGATCAGCAGGCGAGTCGCACGTTCCATCGCTTTGTACTGCAGCGCCGGGTCAACGCCGCGCTCGTAGCGGTGAGAGGCATCGGTGTGCAGGCCGTGACGGCGTGCGCGACCGGTGATAGAGAGCGGGCTGAAGAACGCGCATTCCAGCAGGACGTTTTGCGTCTCGTCGTTCACGCCTGAATGCTCGCCCCCGAAGATACCGCCCATTGCCAGCGCTTTGCTGTGGTCAGCAATCACCAGGGTGTCGGCGTTCAGTTTCGCTTCGCTGCCGTCCAGCAGAACCAGGGTTTCACCCTCTTTCGCCATGCGCACAACGATGCCGCCGTCGATACGATCTTTATCGAACGCGTGCATTGGCTGGCCCAGCTCCAGCAGAACGTAGTTAGTCACGTCAACCACGGCGTCGATAGAGCGGATACCGCAGCGACGCAGCTTCTCTTTCATCCACAGCGGGGTTGCCGCTTTTACGTTAATGCCTTTCACCACGCGACCGAGGTAGCGCGGGCAGGCATCCGCAGCGTCAACCTGAATAGGCAGCACGTCACTGATGGTCGCTTCAACCGGCACAATGTCCGGCGCGTTCAGTTCGGTCTGGTTCAGCACGGCAACATCGCGCGCCACGCCGATGATCCCTAAGCAGTCGGCACGGTTTGGCGTGACGCTGATTTCGATGGTGTTGTCATCAAGCTTCAGGTACTCACGGATATCGGTGCCGACTGGCGCATCCAGCGGCAGCTCAATGATGCCGTTGTGGTCGTCGGAAATACCCAGCTCGGAGAAGGAGCACAGCATGCCTTCAGACGGCTCGCCGCGCAGCTTAGCCGCTTTAATTTTGAAATCGCCCGGCAGCACCGCACCGACGGTCGCCACGGCCACCTTCAGGCCCTGACGGCAGTTTGGCGCACCGCAGACGATATCCAGCAGACGGTCACCGCCCACGTTCACTTTTGTTACGCGCAGTTTGTCAGCGTTAGGGTGCTGGCCGCACTCTACCACTTCGCCGACGACCACGCCGTTGAAGGCACCGGAAACCGGCTCAACGCCGTCCACTTCCAGACCCGCCATGGTGATCTGGTTAGAAAGCGCGTCGCTGTCCAGCGTGGTGTTCACCCACTCGCGTAACCACAGTTCACTGAATTTCATTGTTCTGTCCTGCCCTTATTTAAACTGTTTGAGGAAACGCAGATCGTTTTCGAAGAATGCACGTAAGTCGGTCACGCCGTAACGCAGCATAGTCAGACGCTCCATACCCATGCCGAAGGCAAAGCCGGAGTAAACTTCCGGATCGATACCCACGTTGCGCAGCACGTTTGGATGCACCATGCCGCAGCCCAGCACTTCCAGCCATTTGCCGTTTTTACCCATCACGTCAACTTCTGCAGACGGTTCGGTGAACGGGAAGTAGGACGGACGGAAACGAACCTGCAGATCTTCCTCAAAGAAGTTGTTCAGGAAATCGTGCAGCGTGCCCTTCAGGTTGGTAAAGCTGATGTTTTTATCAACGATCAGACCTTCCATCTGGTGGAACATTGGGGTGTGAGTCTGATCGTAGTCGTTACGATAGACGCGGCCCGGCGCGATAATGCGGATTGGCGGCTCCTGATCCTTCATGGTACGGATCTGAACGCCGGAGGTCTGGGTACGCAGCAGACGCGTAGCGTCGAACCAGAAAGTGTCGTGGTCAGCGCGTGCCGGATGATGGCCTGGAATGTTCAGGGCGTCGAAGTTGTGGTAATCATCTTCGATTTCCGGGCCAGTCGCCACGGTAAAGCCGAGCTCACCGAAGAAACTTTCAATGCGATCGATGGTGCGGGTAACCGGGTGCAGACCGCCGTTTTCGATGCGGCGACCCGGCAGAGAAACGTCGATCGTCTCCGCGGCCAGACGCGCATTCAGCACCGCGCTTTCCAGCTCGGCTTTGCGCGCGTTCAGCGCCTGCTGTACCTGCTCTTTGGCTTCGTTAATCACCGCACCCGCAGCCGGGCGTTCTTCTGGCGGCAGCTCACGCAGGGTTGTCATTTGAAGGGTCAGATGCCCTTTCTTCCCAAGATATTCGACGCGGACATTGTCTAACGCGGCAACATCTGAGGCCTGATTAATGGCGGCTGTTGCACTGGCAACCAGCTCTGCGAGATGTGACATGATTTTCCTCATTATGTCGGTGCAGACACCGATTTGGTGGAGTTATTCTCTCAAATTCAGGCACAAAAAAAGCCTCCATCGGGAGGCTTATCTGGCGCTGTTTTTCGTTTCATCTTTCACGCGCTAGCCTCCTGAAGTCAGGTGCTAAAGTAAAAGAAGAAGCGGAAAATAGCAGCATTCATGCTTGCGTTACCTTGTTGGGTAAAAACCGTTAAGACCTTATTGAAAAGCCTGGACGGATAAATGTCAATCTTCTGATGGTGTTAAATGAAAAGAGGGAGCAAAGCCCCCTCTTTCAACTGGCTTATGCCAGTGCTGCTTTCGCTTTTTCGACCAGAGCGGTGAACGCTACTTTGTCGAATACTGCGATGTCAGCCAGGATCTTACGGTCGATTTCAACAGAGGCTTTTTTCAGGCCGTTGATGAATTTGCTGTAAGAAATACCGTTCTGACGTGCTGCTGCGTTGATACGCGCAATCCACAGTTGACGGAACTGACGCTTACGCTGACGACGGTCACGGTAAGCGTACTGACCTGCTTTGATAACAGCCTGGAAGGCAACGCGGTAAACGCGTGAACGCGCACCGTAGTAGCCTTTAGCTTGTTTCAAAATTTTCTTGTGACGTGCACGTGCAATTACACCACGTTTTACGCGAGCCATATGTGCTCTCCTGTATCTATATTCTTAGTAAAAAAATTAAACGTTAACGGCTTATGCGTACGGCAGGCACGCGATAACCAGACCCAGATCGCCTTTAGAAACGAGGCCTTTTGGACGCAGGTGACGTTTACGCTTAGTAGATTTTTTGGTCAGAATATGACGCAGGTTTGCGTGCTTACGCTTAAATCCACCACCACCGGTTTTTTTGAAGCGCTTAGCAGCACCGCGTACGGTCTTAATTTTTGGCATCTTAATAACTTCCACTTCGCATTGTTAAATAAACGAAACATAGGCGAACAAAACCTATGAAACCCGAAGGCTCCACAGATTTTGCTGCTTGAAGGCCTTACTGTTTCTTCTTAGGAGCGAGCACCATGATCATCTGGCGGCCTTCGATCTTCGTAGGGAAGGATTCGACTACTGCCAGTTCACTCAGATCGTCACGGACGCGGTTAAGCACTTCCATACCAATCTGTTGGTGGGCCATCTCACGACCGCGGAAACGCAGTGTGATCTTGGCCTTATCGCCATCTTCCAGAAAGCGAATCAGGCTGCGGAGTTTTACCTGATAATCGCCATCGTCGGTACCAGGACGGAATTTGATTTCCTTAACCTGGATAACTTTTTGCTTCTTCTTCTGTTCCTTAGAAGACTTACTCTTTTCATAAAGGAACTTGCCGTAGTCCATGATACGACAAACTGGCGGTTCGGCGTTAGGGCTGATTTCAACTAAATCTACTCCAGCTTCTTCAGCCTTTTCGATTGCTTCTCTCAGACTCACAATCCCCAGCTGCTCGCCTTCCAGACCTGTTAAGCGAACTTCCTGGGCGCGAATCTCGCCATTGATACGATTCGGACGTGCCGTTTGAACTCGTTTTCCGCCTTTAATACCTTATTCCTCCAGTTGTTGAAGACTGCGGCTGCGAATCTCTTGTTGCAGCTTCTCAATCACTTCACTTACGTCCAAGCTGCCCAGGTCTTTACCACGGCGGGTGCGAACGGCAACTTTGCCTGCTTCCACCTCTTTATCACCACAGACCAACATATACGGGACACGACGTAAAGTGTGCTCGCGGATTTTAAAGCCAATCTTCTCATTTCTCAAGTCTGCTTTTACGCGAATGCCCGCATTTTGTAGTTTCTGCGTCAATTCTTTAACGTAATCCGCCTGAGAATCGGTAATGTTCATCACCACGACCTGCACTGGCGCAAGCCAGGTTGGGAAGAAGCCGGCGAACTCTTCGGTCAGGATGCCGATGAAGCGCTCCAGAGAACCGAGAATGGCACGGTGAATCATTACCGGTACCTGACGTTCGTTGTCTTCGCCAACATAAGAGGCGCTTAAACGCTGCGGCAGGGAGAAGTCCAGCTGTACAGTACCGCACTGCCATGCGCGATCGAGGCAGTCATACAGGGTAAATTCAATTTTCGGACCGTAGAATGCGCCCTCGCCCAGCTGGTATTCGAACGGAATGCCGTTCTCTTCCAGCGCCACGGCGAGATCCGCTTCTGCGCGATCCCAGGTCTCATCGCTACCGATACGTTTTTCCGGACGCGTTGAGAGTTTGACCACGATCTTCTCGAAGCCAAAGGTGCTGTACATATCGTAGACCATACGAATACAGGCGTTAACTTCGTCACGGACCTGATCTTCAGTACAGAAGATATGCGCATCATCCTGCGTAAAGCCACGAACACGCATCAGACCGTGCAGCGCACCTGATGGCTCGTTACGGTGGCAGCTACCGAACTCCGCCATACGCAGCGGCAGGTCGCGGTAGGATTTCAGACCCTGGTTGAAGATCTGAACGTGGCCCGGGCAGTTCATTGGCTTGATGCAGTATTCACGGTTCTCAGACGAGGTGGTGAACATCGCATCTTTGTAGTTGTCCCAGTGGCCGGTTTTTTCCCACAGCACACGGTCCATCATGAACGGGCCTTTCACTTCCTGATACTGGTACTCTTTCAGCTTGGAGCGTACAAAAGTTTCCAGTTCACGGAAGATAGTCCACCCGTCGTTATGCCAGAACACCATACCCGGCGCTTCTTCCTGCATGTGGTACAGGTCAAGCTGCTTGCCGATTTTACGGTGGTCACGCTTCGCCGCCTCTTCCAGACGAAGCAGGTACGCGTTCAGGGCTTTTTTATCGGCCCACGCGGTACCATAAATACGCTGCAACATCTTGTTGTTGCTGTCGCCACGCCAGTAGGCGCCTGCGATCTTCATCAGCTTAAAGTGATGACAGAAGCGCATGTTCGGCACGTGCGGTCCACGGCACATGTCGACGTATTCTTCGTGATGGTACAAGCCAGGCTTGTCATCATGCGAAATGTTTTCGTCAAGAATAGAGACCTTGTAGCTCTCGCCGCGCTTCACGAAGGTTTCACGCGCTTCGTGCCAGCTGACTTTCTTCTTGATGACGTCATAGTTGGTTTCGGCGAGCTCGTGCATGCGTTTTTCGAGCGCGTCGATATCTTCCTGAGTCAGGGTGTGGTCGAGGTCAACGTCGTAGTAGAAACCGTTGTCGATAACCGGACCGATCGCCATTTTGGTGTTTGGCCACAGCTGTTTGATGGCATGGCCTAACAGGTGCGCGCAGGAGTGACGAATGATCTCCAGACCTTCTTCGTCTTTCGCGGTGATGATGGCAAGCGTCGCATCGTTTTCGATCAGATCGGAGGCATCCACCAGCTCACCGTTCACACGGCCAGCGATAGTCGCTTTCGCGAGACCAGGACCAATGTCCAGGGCAACATCCATTGGGCTAACAGCACGGTCGAAATGGCGTTGACTGCCATCAGGAAGAGTAATTACAGGCATTTTATATCCTTATTTGCAGTGATGCCCCACACATAAGAGCATATACAAAGAAAATAATCGTGATTTGACAATAGATTACGACACCATCTGACCAACAATCGTCAAATTGGTTCGTCATCATTCACCTGCCGAATTCAGATTAATGTGGATTTACGGCAAGCGACGTAATGTTAACACTAACGCAAAGGAGATTGCACCCTCTGCGGCCAGATTGATGGGCTGGCACTTTCGTACGAATTTGCGGGTTGCTTCTCCCCTGCGCTCGCATTTCGAAGATGCTGAGCTACTCTTGAACAGGTCCTTAAACCCAAAGGTGCATACCATGAACGTATCCAGCAGAACGGTTGTGATATTGAATGTCCTTTCCGCCACAGGTTTATTGTTGATTCTCGCCGAACGATTCCACTGGTTCTGAGCCGAACCCTATGCTGGCATAACCCAATCGATCCCGAGAAGGGGCATATTTCGGCCCTGTTTGGTAGACTGTGGGTATCAACGAACAAGGATTAGGTTATGCCAACAAAACGATTTGCCGTAAAACACTGGAAAATGGTGCTGGTGCTGATTGCCATCTGCGGCGCAATGCTGCTACTCCGTTGGGCGGCAATGATTTGGGGCTAGGGGCGAAGACAGGTCATCAGAAGGGACGTCAAATAGCCACAGACAATAAACGGGCCGACAGCAACATCGGCCCGCTTTTATTACATTCTGTAACCCAGTGAAACCGTGGTTCTGCGGTCGGTATGATCCGGCGCGGTTTCTGGTGGTGAAGAGTTCCAGGTCACGTTGTAGGCCACTTTCAGACCAAAGTGTTCGTTGATAGCCACGTTCAGCGCCGTCTCAGAGTTCAGCGTCGTGTCGTCGGCACCAAATACGGAAACACCCTGGGTAAATTTGGTGTTATCAGTCATCTGCCAGGCATAGGTACCGGAAGCGTAACCGAGCGGTTGAGTTTTGGTATCGCCATTGGTGTACTCGTCATAACGCACACCCGGACCGAATTCAAAACGGAGGCTGTGTACCGGACCGTTCAGGAACTGGCGACCATAACCGGCGGTGAACACATCACGCTGGCGATAACCGTTGTAACGGTCGGTTAACCAGCTTGCCTGTCCAAACAGGTAGTCATAGTCGGTCATGTTGTAACGGCTACGTCCGCCTACCGCATATTTCTCGGAAGAACGTTCGTCATTTGCGGAAGTGTTGCTGGCATTACCCCACAGAGACCAGGCGGTGGTGTTGCCGTACCAGGTGAGCGTACTGTCCGCCGTCAGAGAAGAGCTTTTCGTGTTACCGGATTGTGCCAGGTACCCGGCGTTGAGGTTACCTTCAAACGGTTTTTTCGCGGTGGAAGGATCGTCCATGACAGTAAAAACGGTATCATCAGCGGTCGCGTTCATAGCCGCAAACACGCCACCCGCCAGCATCAGTGCAGCGGGCACTGTCTTTAAAAGCTTCATTTTATTAAGGAGTCCGTACAACAAAAAAAGAGACCACACGGTCCCGGAATCTTTCTTGAGGATCAATGACAAGGCGTCCAGAGAAAGGTAACAAATTATAAAAAGCCGCAAATAACATAGCAATGTTTTCTTATTTCATTTTTTGAATAAGAACGATCTCAAAAAGCGTTTTATTTTATATATACCCCGCCTCACTTTTTGTCAGTATTCATATTTAAAATCATACTGTTATTTACATTGCCTTCCTGTCAAATGGTGCCAGGCTAATAAGAACCCATACTAAAAGGAGGTAATGATGGTTTCTATCTATACCCTGACGCTCTCCCCTTCCCTGGATTCCGCCACCCTGACGCCGCAGATTTACCCGGAAGGTAAATTGCGCTGTAGCGCTCCGGTCTTCGAGCCCGGCGGCGGCGGGATCAACGTGGCGCGCGCTATTACCCACCTCGGGGGCAAAGCCACCGCAATTTTCCCCGCAGGCGGTGCCACCGGTGAACACCTGGTCTCTCTGCTGGCAGATGAACAGGTAGCCGTAGAGACCGTCGAGGCCAAAGACTGGACGCGGCAAAACCTGCATGTCCACGTGGAGTCCAGCGGCGAGCAGTACCGTTTTGTCATGCCGGGCGCGAAACTCAGCGATAACGAGTTTCGTCAGCTTGAAGAGAAAGTGCTGACGATAGAAAGCGGCGCGCTGCTGGTGGTAAGCGGCAGCCTGCCGCCCGGCGTCAGCACGGAAAAATTAACGGCGCTGATTCAGGCGGTACAGAAACGCGGCATCCGCTGCATTGTCGACAGCAGCGGCGAGGCCCTGCAGGCGGCCCTGGTGCCGGGCAATCTTGAGCTGGTCAAACCCAACCAGAAAGAGTTAAGCGCGCTGGTCAACCGCGAACTGACGCAGCCTGATGATGTTCGCACCGCCGCGCAGGAGCTGGTACGCAGCGGCAAAGCGCGACGCGTAGTCGTTTCCCTTGGTCCTCAGGGGGCGCTGGCCGTCGATGAAACGTCGTCCTTTCAGGTTGTCCCACCGCCGATGAAGAGCCAGAGCACGGTTGGTGCGGGCGATAGCATGGTGGGCGCGATGACGCTAAAACTGGCGCAGGGCGCGTCTCTGCTGGAAATGACGCGCTACGGCGTGGCGGCGGGTAGCGCCGCAACTATCAATCAGGGCACGCGTCTCTGCTCACTTGCCGATACGCAAAAAATCGTCGATTACCTGTCCCGAAATTAACGCCTTTCCCCTTCGTCTTTACGGAGGGGAATGTCCGCTCTGAGTCGCCAAACGCAAACTATCGACTATGCTAAGAAAACTTCCATGATAACAATGAGGTGAATTATGAGCAGTGGTGACATCACACGTTACGTCGTGACCATCAACCTTCATGAAGCATCGCTGACCGAGCTGAATGAGCTCAACAACGCCTTCACCCGGGCTAATTTTCTCCTCACGCTCACGGATGACGAGGGCAATATTCATGATTTAGGCACCCTGGCATTTGGTCTCATCGGCGCCCTGAGCCAGGAAGAGGTTCATGCGCTGGCCGCCAGTCTGGTAGAGAGCGTGACCGACAAGCCTGCCGAAATTGACGTGGATACCTGGGAAAGCTGGCGGAAAAAAGAACAATAAGTGCGCTGTATGAATTTAAACCGCTCAGGTGTGCGTTAGTTCGTATTTTTTTACCGCCATTATGCGCTAACTTTATGATCTGGCAGACAACATGGGAGAGACAACATGTGGCAGGCTATCAGTCATCTTTTACGTGAGCAGCTGGGTGAAGGTGAAATTGAACTGCGTAACGAACTGCCAGGCGGTGAGATCCACGCCGCGTGGCATTTACGCTACGCAGGACGCGATCTTTTCGTTAAGTGCGATGAGCGAGAACTGCTTCCGATCTTTACCGCCGAAGCCGACCAACTGGAGCTGTTGTCGCGCAGTAAAACGGTGACGGTCCCGCAGGTGCTGGCCGTCGGTAGCGACCGCGATTACAGTTTTCTGGTCATGGAATATCTCCCCGCCCGACCGCTGGATGCCCATAATGCGTTTATCCTCGGCCAACAGTTAGCGCGCCTCCATCAATGGAGCGACCAGCCGCAGTTTGGTCTCGATTTTGACAACGATCTCTCTACCACGCCACAGCCCAACGCCTGGCAGCGTCGCTGGTCGACATTTTTTGCCGAGCAGCGCATTGGCTGGCAGCTTGAGCTGGCCGCCGAGAAAGGGCTGGAATTTGGCAATATTGATGCCATCGTCGAGCACGTTCAACAGCGTCTGGCCTCCCACCAACCCCAGGCGTCTCTGCTTCACGGCGATTTGTGGTCCGATAACTGCGCGCTGGGTCCCAACGGCCCCTACATCTTCGACCCGGCCTGCTACTGGGGTGACAGAGAGTGCGATCTTGCCATGCTGCCGCTTCATCCGGAGCAGCCGCCGCAAATATACGACGGATACCAGTCTGTTTCTCCCCTGCCGCCCGGCTTCCTCGACCGCCAGCCGGTGTATCAGCTTTATACGCTGATGAACCGCGCCATTCTTTTTGGCGGAGAACACCTGGTTAACGCCCAGCGGGCGCTTGAGCGCATGCTTGCCGCCTGAGACGCGAACGGGTGGCCTTGCCGCCACCCTTATCGCTTACAGAAAACCGAGCAGTGAGAAGAAGAAGTATCCCGCCACAATGATGATTACGGGAAGGATATAGAGCGGGAAAATTTGCAGGAAAATGGTGTGACGCGGCACAACAATACGGGATTCGATCTGCTCCCGACTCATGCCTTCCGGGCCTTTGGCCTGCTCAAGAATCAACTGATCCTCAACGCCTTCGCGTAAAAAGCGCGTCTGGCGGCTCATTCTCGCGCCAGAGGCCTGCAGTGCCAGCGCAACAAAGATCAGGGCGTATATCACCCAGAAGCCGATATTCAGCTGTTGATGAAAATCCGGGGTGGGTGAGTTAAACCAGAAGATATTCAAAAATGGCGTATTAAAACGCATCATCTCAATCATGACATGAGCGAAATCAAGCATTACCGCATTGATACCCGGCTGTTTTTCGCTGTGATCGTACATAAATTTGAGTACAGAAATCAGCGTAGAAATGACGGCAGGAATAAAAATCACCCAGCCAGCAATACGTTTTAAGACCGCAATGCGTCCAGCTTGTTGATACGTCATCAGTTCCTCTTCATAAAGACGCGTTATTTGTGCCTAAGTCTACCTGCTGGTCATCAATTTCGCCCGCTCTTTAAAAGCAATATGCTAAATTGCAGATTGTGCTTAGCACGTATCGTCTGTCGAACACCCTGGATAAGGAGACGTTGTGATGTCGACACCGCGCCAAATTCTTGCCGCAATTTTTGACATGGATGGATTACTGATCGATTCCGAACCGCTGTGGGATCGCGCCGAACTGGATGTGATGGCCAGTCTGGGCGTCGATATCAGCCGCCGTAATGAACTACCCGATACGCTGGGCCTGCGCATCGATATGGTGGTTGACCTGTGGTTTGCCCAACAGCCGTGGGTGGGTCCCGATCGCAATGAGGTGACCGCACGCATTATCAGCCGCGCCATTTCTCTGGTGGAAGAGAGCCGGCCGCTGCTGCCCGGCGTACGTGAGGCTGTCGCGCTGTGTAAAGCCCAGGGGCTGAAGGTTGGCCTGGCTTCCGCTTCACCGCTGCATATGCTGGAAAAAGTGCTCACGATGTTTGAACTGCGCGACAGTTTTGACGCGCTGGCGTCCGCTGAAAAATTGCCTTACAGCAAGCCGCACCCGCAGGTCTATCTGGACTGTGCCGCTAAGCTCGGCCTGGATCCCCTCAACTGCGTTGCGCTGGAAGATTCCGTTAACGGTATGGTGGCGTCGAAGGCTGCGCGGATGCGCTCCATTGTGGTGCCCGCTGAAGAAGGCCGTCACGACCCCCGGTTTGCGCTTGCCGACGTGAAGCTTAATTCACTGGAAGAACTGACGGCGCATCATCTGCAGGGCGGTTAACGCCCTCCTTCGGTTTGTGACAAACAGTTACACCGTCACCTCTTCCGCCTACTGTATAAAAACCCTATACTGTATGAATTGACAGTTTCGTGGGTTTTATCATGACGGCGGAAGGCCACCTGCTTTTTTCTATTGCGTGCGCAGTATTTGCCAAAAACGCTGAACTTACCCCCGTGCTGGCACAGGGGGACTGGTGGCATATTGTCCCTTCCGCCGTATTGACCTGTCTGCTGCCCGACATCGACCACCCTAAATCCTTCCTCGGACAGCGTCTGAAATGGGTGTCGAAACCCATCGCACGCGCGTTCGGCCACCGGGGATTTACGCACAGCCTGCTGGCCGTGTTTGGCCTGCTGACGCTGTTCTATTTAAAAGTGCCTGAAAGCTGGATAGTCCCCGCCGATGCCATCCAGGGGATGGTGCTGGGCTATTTAAGCCATATTCTGGCCGATATGCTGACGCCTGCGGGCGTGCCGCTGCTATGGCCCTGCCGCTGGCGTTTCCGTTTTCCCATCCTCGCACCGCAGAAAGGTAACCAGCTTGAGCGGGTATTGTGCATGGCGCTGTTTGCTTACGCCGTCTGGATGCCGCAAACCTTGCCCGAAAACAGTGCAGTTCGCTGGTCATCCCAGATGATTAATTCGCTGCAATTTCAGTTTAATCGCTTTATTCATCACCAGATTGAACAGTAAACCGACAAAATTATCCCATTTGTCATAACCCATTCCATTTGGATATAAGCGCTACATCACACTTCTGCTAACCTTCCGCCAACAGGATCGGTAAAAACCGACCCAATAATAAATCAGGAGAACGGGGATGAATTTTCCACTCATCGCGAACGTCGTTGTGTTCGTTATATTGCTATTGCTTCTCGCGCAGGCGCGCCACAAACAGTGGAGCCTGGCGAAAAAGGTGCTGGTTGGTCTGGCCATGGGTGTCGTATTTGGTCTGGCATTACAGGCAATTTATGGCTCCGATAATCCAGTTCTGAAAGATTCCATTCAGTGGTTCAACATTGTCGGTAACGGCTATGTCCAGCTGCTGCAGATGATCGTTATGCCGCTGGTGTTCGCCTCTATTCTGAGCGCCGTGGCCCGCCTGCATAACGCCACTCAGCTAGGAAAAATCAGTTTCCTGACCATTGGTACGCTGCTGTTCACCACGCTGATTGCCGCGCTGGTGGGTGTGCTGGTCACCAACCTGTTTGGCCTGACCGCAGAAGGTCTGGTTCAGGGTACCGCTGAAACGGCACGTCTTACCGCAATTCAGACCAACTATGTGGGTAAAGTAGCTGACCTGACCGTGCCGCAGATGGTGCTCTCCTTCATTCCGAAGAACCCGTTTGCTGACCTGACCGGTGCGAGCCCAACCTCGATCATCAGCGTGGTTATTTTCGCCGCGTTCCTGGGCGTCGCGGCGCTGAAGCTGCTGAAAGACGACGCGCCAAAAGGCGAACGCGTTCTGACCGCGATTGACACCCTGCAAAGCTGGGTGATGAAGCTGGTTCGTCTGGTTATGCAGCTCACCCCTTACGGCGTGCTGGCGCTGATGACCAAAGTGGTTGCCGGCTCTAACCTGCAGGACATCATTAAGCTGGGCAGCTTCGTTGTCGCCTCTTATCTGGGCCTGGGCATTATGTTCGTGGTGCACGGCATCCTGCTGGGCGTGAACGGCGTCAGCCCGCTGAAATACTTCCGTAAAGTCTGGCCGGTACTGACCTTTGCCTTCACCAGCCGTTCCAGCGCCGCGTCTATTCCGCTGAACGTTGAAGCGCAAACCCGTCGTCTGGGCGTGCCTGAATCCATCGCCAGCTTCTCTGCCTCCTTTGGTGCCACCATTGGTCAGAACGGCTGTGCGGGTCTGTACCCGGCGATGCTGGCCGTGATGGTCGCGCCGACGGTGGGTATCAACCCGCTGGATCCGGTATGGATCGCCACGCTGGTCGGGATTGTTACCGTAAGCTCCGCAGGCGTTGCGGGTGTTGGCGGTGGCGCAACCTTCGCCGCGCTGATTGTGCTGCCTGCGCTGGGTCTGCCCGTAACGCTGGTCGCCCTGCTGATCTCCGTTGAGCCGCTGATCGACATGGGTCGTACCGCGCTGAACGTGAGCGGCTCCATGACCGCCGGTACGCTGACCAGCCAGTGGCTGAAGCAGACCGACAAAACGATTCTGGAAAGTGAAGACGACGCCGAGCTGGCGCACCGTTAATCACGGTAGAAATAAAAAAACCGCCATCAGGCGGTTTTTTTATGGCTGTTATTCTTCAACCTCTTCATCCTGGCGGATCTGCATCGCCCACCGCTGTGCGGACTCCGGCACCGTAAACGTGGGAGAGCGACGGAAATGTTCGCCGATCAGCACAAAGGCCACGTATTTCCCCCGCAGCAGCCAGACATCACGAAAGCCCTCCACTTTCAGGGCATGGTCAGGCGGCGCGGGCTCAACGCGGGGCACATAGCTAATAACCTGGCGGTTTTGTTGACGAAGAGGTTTCATAAGCGACGGATTCACTAAAGCAAAATTCTTGAAGCAGGAAAATTCTATGATAGCCGATCCTGCTGCCTTCCGTCGCGCTCCGAGTGGGTGAGATGGCTCCTTTCGCTAATCACGGCATGTGAAAACTCTTAGTTCGCGAACCATGTCGCGACATTGTTCTATCCTTAATAGGGTTTTTAGCAATGGATAAAGGAGAAGCGTGCAATGTCGAACAAAGATAAAACACATCAATCACCGATTCATGGCACTGAAGAATCTCAACCGGGTATGGACTCTCTCGCCCCTGCAGACGGCTCTCACCGCCCCTCCCCTGGCCCCTCCGCACCAGGCGAACAGCCTACCGCACCGGGAAGCATGAAATCGCCGGACGCGGGAAACGAGAAGCTGAAATCTCTTGAGCCACACCGTAAAGGCGGCGAGGGTTTTGCGCTCACCACCAATCAGGGCGTGCGTATTGCTGACGATCAGAACTCCCTTCGCGCAGGCGCGCGCGGGCCAACCCTGCTGGAAGACTTTATCCTGCGGGAAAAAATCACCCATTTTGACCACGAGCGGATACCGGAACGCATCGTCCACGCACGCGGTTCCGCTGCGCACGGCTACTTCCAGCCCTATAAGAGTCTGAAAGCGATCACCAAAGCGGATTTCCTCTCCGACCCGGATAAAATTACCCCGGTGTTTGTGCGTTTCTCCACCGTGCAGGGCGGCGCGGGGTCGGCAGATACCGTCCGGGATATCCGCGGCTTTGCCACCAAGTTTTATACCGAAGAGGGTATTTTCGATCTGGTCGGCAATAACACGCCGGTGTTTTTCATTCAGGACGCGCATAAATTTCCTGACTTTGTCCATGCGGTAAAACCGGAGCCCCACTGGGCCATACCGCAGGGACAAAGTGCGCACGACACCTTCTGGGACTATGTTTCCCTGCAGCCTGAAACCTTACACAACGTGATGTGGGCGATGTCAGACCGCGGGATTCCGCGCAGCTACCGTACCATGGAAGGGTTTGGTATCCATACCTTCCGTCTGATCAATGCCGAGGGGAAAGCCACGTTTGTCCGCTTCCACTGGAAGCCTGTCGCGGGTAAAGCCTCGCTGGTATGGGACGAGGCGCAAAAGCTGACGGGACGCGATCCGGACTTCCATCGCCGCGAGCTGTGGGAATCCATTGAAGCGGGCGACTTCCCGGAATACGAACTGGGCCTGCAACTCATACCGGAAGAGGACGAATTTAAGTTCGATTTCGACCTTCTGGACCCGACGAAGCTGATCCCGGAAGAGCTGGTGCCGGTGCAGCTGGTGGGTAAAATGGTGCTCAACCGCAACCCGGATAATTTCTTTGCCGAAAACGAGCAGGCCGCGTTCCACCCGGGGCATATCGTGCCGGGGCTGGACTTCACCAACGATCCGCTCCTGCAGGGACGCCTGTTCTCCTATACCGATACGCAGATCAGCCGTCTGGGCGGGCCGAACTTCCACGAAATCCCGATTAACCGCCCAACCTGCCCGTATCACAATTTCCAGCGCGACGGGATGCACCGTCAGGATATTGATACCAACCCGGCGAACTATGAGCCGAACTCCATTAACGATAACTGGCCGCGTGAAACGCCTCCCGGACCGAAACGCGGTGGATTCGAATCGTATCAGGAGCGTATCGATGGCAATAAAATTCGCGAGCGCAGCCCCTCGTTCGGTGAGTATTACGCCCACCCTCGCCTGTTCTGGAACAGCCAGACGCCGATTGAGCAACAGCACATCATCGGTGGCTTCAGCTTTGAGCTGAGTAAAGTGGTGCGTACCTACATCCGCGAGCGGGTGGTCGATCAGCTGGCACATATTGATATTCAGCTTGCCCAGAGCGTCGCGGATAACCTGGGCATTACGCTGACCGATGAGCAGCGTAACCTTGCTCCGCCGAAAGAGGTTAACGGCGTGAAGAAAGATCCGTCGCTGAGCCTGTATGCCGTGCCGGGCGGCTCGATTAAAGGCCGCGTGGTCGCCATTCTGCTGAATGACAAAACCCGCGCCAGCGACGTGCTGGGGATTATGCAGGCGCTGAAAACCCAGGGCGTGCATGCCAAACTGCTCTATTCCCGCATGGGTGAAGTGACGGCTGACGATGGCTCTGTGCTGCCGGTGGCCGCAACCTTTGCCGGTGCGCCATCGCTGACCGTCGATGCGGTGATCGTGCCGTGCGGGGATATTGCCAGCCTGCTGACCAACGGGGACGCCGTGTATTATCTGCTGGAAGCCTATAAGCACCTGAAACCGATCGCGCTGTCCGGCGACGCGCGACAGTTCAAAGCGCAGCTGAAGGTGGCCGATCAGGGTGAGGACGGGATTGTCGAGGGAGATAACGTTGACGATGCCTTTATGACGAAGCTGTTTGATTTGCTCGCCGCACACCGCGTCTGGTCGCGCAGCAGCAAGATTGATCAGATCCCGGCGTAAAAAATACCCTCACCCCGGCCCTCTCCCTGAAAGGGAGAGGGAGAAATGCAGACCTGTGCTGGCATTACAGATCGCACCGCACAGTCCCCTCGCCCCTTTGGGGAGAGGGTTAGGGTGAGGGGGAATTTCTCACAGATCCCCAAACGTCCCCAGACGATACCCGCGCTCGGCAATCGCATACTTCAGCGACGCCGACGTCAGCACGTCCAGCTCCGCCAGGCGCGGCCAGCAGTAGGCGCTTTTCCGCACGGTGTTATCGACAAAAGCCGGATGCGCCATCACTTCTACCGACTTTTCCCCCCGCGCGGCGGAATCGTCCAGCACCTTCAGGAACAGCGCTTCGTCGATCTCGTCGCCGTAAAATGCGCTGCTGAACCCCTCAGTGGTTGTCACGTCGCAGTCGGGCACGCCGCGCGCCTCCCTATCCACGCGCATCGCCACGCCTTTGCGCTGGGCAAACCCGGCGACAATCGGGAAAATCGCCGGGATCATATGCACGTGGTGATGGCTGTCGATATGCGTCGGCGCCTGACCAAACACATCAACGAAGCGGTTGAACTGACAGTCCAGCTCGCGGGCAATCTCTTCGAGCGGCAGAGCATCCTGCTCCGCCAGTTCCCAAATCCACTTTCCAAGCTGGCCCTCGCGCGTCAGGCCCGGCATTGGCGAAAGCGGCATCCCGAGCGTCAGCACAAAATGCATGCCGACGCCCAGCGCCGGCACCTCGCGGCTCAGCTGCGCCGCGTGTTCAACCGCCTCACCATTCACCAGTGCCGTGGTAGAGGTCACAACCCCCCGGCGACAGGCTTCAATAATGCCGTAGTTCTGGCCTTTCGAGAGACCAAAATCATCAGCATTAACGATCAGCAGGTTTTCCATTGTGCGTCCTCTTAGTGGTGTTTGAACTTCAGCTTCTCGATCGTGGCGGCAAAATTCGGCAACCATTTTTCATGCGCCAGGATCATCTCGCTGGCCAGCTGTTCCGCATCGCGGTCTGAATGCACCAGCGGGCTGAGGTTCAGCGCCAGCAGCACGTCATTGAGCTCGCCGCTCAGCGCCGCGTTGCTTGCCGCCACTTCAAAGCCCTTAATGGTGTGGATCAGGCCCATGACCTTGTCATCGAAGTGGGTGATGCGAGGATGCGGTTTAGCGCCCTCGCGCCCCAGGATGCAGGTCATCTCGACGGCCCAGTCCGCCGGGATATTGTCGATATGGCCGTGGTGTGGCACGTTGACATAGTGTTCCGCCTGCTTGTCGTTGTAGATGGCGTTGATCACTTCACACGCCGCATCGGAGTAGTAGGCCCCGCCGCGCTGCTCCAGTTCTTTCGGTTTGACGTTCAGGTTCGGGTCTTTATACAAATCGAACAGCTGCTTCTCGACCTTCTGAACGATCTGCGCGCGCGCGCCGCCCTTATAGTACTCGCCCATTTCGATGGCCAGCATCTCTTTCTGCTTGAAGTAGTAAAGCAGGTACGAGCACGGCAGCAGATTCAGCGAGCGGATCAGCCCTTCGCTGAACGGCAGGTCAAAGATGTTTTTCACGGATGCCGCCGTCAGGCGACCGGAAGCCACGCCGTCGAGGAGCTCGGCAAAGCGCGATTTTCCGTTCACGATGACATCTTTAATAAACACCATGTGATTCAGGCCGAACAGATCGATGGAGAGATCGTCGCTGTCGGTCAGCGCCAGCACGTCGCGGATAAACATCTTCATGCCGATCGGAATGTTGCAGACGCCGATAAAACGTTTGAAGCCGGTATGACGATAGACCGCTTCAGTGACCATCCCGGCCGGGTTGGTGAAGTTAATCACCCACGCGTTCGGGCAGATCTCCTGCACGTCTTTGACGATGTCGAAAATGACCGGGATGGTACGAAGACCTTTAAACAGGCCACCTGCGCCGTTGGTCTCCTGCCCCAGATAGCCGTGGCTCAGCGGAATACGCTCGTCCAGCTCGCGCGCCTTCAGCTGGCCAACGCGCAGCTGGGTGGTGACGAAATCCGCATCTTTCAGCGCCAGACGACGGTCCAGGGTTTTATGCACGGTCAAAGGCACGCCCGCTTTTTCCACCATGCGCTTGCACAGGTCGAAAATAATATTCAGCTTCTCCTGACCTTCCTCAACGTCCACCAGCCATAATTCGCTGACCGGTAATTCATGATAACGTTTCAGGAAACCTTCAAGTAATTCCGGGGTATAGCTGCTGCCGCCACCAATGGTTACGACTTTTAATTTCTTCTGCATAATATCTCCCTTAGCGTATCAGGTTAATCGCCTGCAAGGTATAGCGTACTCTTCCCGCTATTTGGGCAAGCCATTAAAGCAATATTTGTGGCGGATAATCCGCCGAAAGTTAATTCATTACCGTTAAATTCTTCCGGTAACTGTTCGGTGTGAATGACGTCAATTTTTTAAAGGTCTTAATAAACAGACTGGGACTGCTGTATCCTGACTCGTACGCAATATCGGTGACAGAATAGTTGGTAATTTCCAGCTGTTTTTTGGCAAAGTTAATGCGGATTTCATTAATAATTTGCACGGGCGTTTTACGATAATAGCGCTGCGTTGCACGGGTCAGATATTCCTGGGATTTGCCCGACAGCGACACCATATTTTCCAGCGCATTTTCGCTGAACTGGCCTTTATCGTGCATCAGCTCAACGGTGCCACGCAGCCATTGCGGAATATCATCCGTCACCTGCTGCTCTTCACGATGATGGCGCAGCCGGTTCATCACATAGAAGGTCACCGTTTCAATAAACTCATCAAATTCATTGTCGCGGAAGTTAAGCGAAGCGATAACCGTCTCAATCCAGGTCATGAACTCGTTTTTGACCCGATAGACCTGGGAGGCAACGAAGCAGAACGGCACCAGCGGCAGATAGTGCTTCTCGAAGAAACGTCTGCTGACGCCCACGTTCAGAATGCGGGTGGCACCAAATTCGTAAAAGCTCTGGTGATAAGACCCCATCGGCAGGAAGACAAAATCCCCTCGCTCAAGCAGGACGCGCTTACCGTTGATCTCCTGGTAGTAGCGACCGGTCAGAACAATCGTGAACTCGTAGTAGTCATGCTGGTGCAGACCACTGGCGCTCTCCGTTTTGTTGTAGATAACCACATGAAAATTTTTGCCATTAAACAATTGCTGTTCAAGTGCGGTTTTAATTTCCATCGTGCTGACCTCCTGCTACTCAGTCTGACTTACTGCATCTTCTCGTGAAGCTCAATGAGCTCCGCCACCAGCTCACGCGCCAGCATCGAGGTCATCAGGTGATCCTGCGCGTGGACCAGCACCAGGCTGACCTTCATCTTCCCTTCGCCCTGATCGCTTTCAATCAGCTTTGTCTGCACCAGGTGCGCTTCATTCAGCGCCGTGCGGGACTGCTCCATCATGGTTTTCGCGGCGGCGAAATCCCCCTGCTTGGCCTGCTTCAGTGCGGCATAGGCCAGGCTGCGGGCCTGTCCGGAGTTGATGATAAGCCCCATCACCACTTCTTCAAGATCGTTCTCGGCGGCTTCGTCTGCGACAATACTATCCAAATCTAACATGTTTAAGCTCCTTGTGGCTGGCGCGGGCTTCCCCGCGCCGGTCAATCTTAGAATTTCAGTGAGAGGGCAATATCCTCTTCGCTCTCTTCTTCATCAATGATGGTGGCGGCTTTGTTGGCAATCGCCACGAATGGCATGTACAGCAGGGTGGCAATCCCGAGGTTGAATATCGCCAGCAGGAAGGCTGCGACGCTGCCGTTGGTGTTGAAGAAGGCGCCCAGACCTGCTGGCATGGTCCACGGTGCAATGTTGGTAATCGGTGGAATGATGCCCATGTAATACGCCGTCAGAGTGATAGCGGCCAGCAGCGGCTGAATCAGGATGAACGGAATGAACATTACCGGGTTCATGATGATTGGCAGACCGAACAGAATCGGTTCGTTAATCTGGAAGATGCCTGATGGCAGCGCCAGCTTCGCGACCTGACGGTAATCAGCACGACGAGAGACAATAAAGACCGCGATGATCAGACCCAAGGTCGCCCCGGTACCGCCCAGGAAGATATAGGAGTCAAGCATCGGCTTCGCCCACACATGGAAGGTTTTACCGGCTGCCAGCGCCGCGTCAACGGAGCCGTACTGCTGGTAAAGCGCAACGTTTTCCAGTGCCCAGGGGGTCATAATCCCGCTGTCCAGCGCGGCCAGTGCCAGTGAACCATGCACGCCAAAGAACCACAGCAGAGAGGTGAAAATCACATACGCCCAACCGACCACGCCACCCATCGACGCCAGCGGCGTAGAGATAGAGTCCATGATGATCTGGTGGAAGTTTGTGCCCCAGTGGGAGAGCGCCCAGGCGATAATCCCCATGATAGAGAGAATAATGAAGCCCGGAATCAACGCGGAAAATGAACGGGAAACGGAAGCCGGTACGCTATCCGGCAGGCGGATAACCCAGTTGCGACGGATAATAAAGGTGAACATTTCTGCCACCACCAGGCCGATAACAATACCGGAGATAATGTTGGCCCCACCCAGCCAGTTGGCGCCGACGGCATAGGCTTCACCCACGCTGTATGGCGTCACGGTCATGAAAGCGGCGACGGATAATAACCCGGCGGCCAGCGGATCGACTTTACGCTCTTCTGCCAGTGCCATCCCAATAAAGAAAGGCGCCATCAGCGACATAATCCCCAACGTACCGTTATAGACGTTGCCGCCGATGGCTTTAAAACCATTAAGGGTTTCAATAGTGGAAGCGTCTAACCGAATTCCTAATGAATAAAAGAAGGAACCTTCACCAAAGCTCAGAAAAACGTTGTTAATTAAAACGAACATGGCCCCGGCCAGCGTCAGCGGCATTAATTTAATAAAGCCGTTTTTGATGGCATTAACGTGAGGCTGCTTTCCTATTTTAACAGCAAAAGGAAGGAGTACCTTTTCAAGTGAAGCGATGACTTTACTCATAGGAAAATACCCTTAAATGCCGTAACGCATGTTACGGCGTATTGTGTGTGAAATAACTCTTTGACGGGAAAAATAAAAATTAATTAGCAGCTTTTTTAATGGCTGCCACAGCAGCTTTAAGAACACCTAAACCATCAATCTTGCCGTACAGCCCCGAGTCGATCACTTCGACCGGTTTATTCGGTAACAGTCGTTGAATTTCGGGCAACATATAGGCAATTTGCGGCCCCAGTAAAACGACATCGGCTGTCTGGCCTTTTTCGCCCGCCAGCGTCTCTGGAAACGCTTCAATCACCACAGGGACTTCATACTTTTCAGCCTGCGCACGCATCTTTGACACCAGAAGCGAGGTTGACATGCCCGCTGAGCAGAACAGGTAGATATGTTTCTTTTCCATCGTGTTTTCCCTCTTTTATGACTACCTGCCATCGCGCTATCACTCGACTCGCTGTCCCGGCAGACAGGTAGCTTGCGTACTGTTGTTTATCGTTGGAGTGAGTATACGCAATGGTACAGACAGGGGATAATTCTGGATAGACTAAAATTGTCTCTCATTGACCTGGTTTGTTGACTCCCTTCACATTTCGGGCAAATAATTCGCGCAAAGAAATAAGATTTACGTATGCATAAAAAAACCGGCCCCTGGGCCGGTTTGTTAACATCCTCAGGCAAGGAGGGTTATTGCGCCTTAGGTGCCTGCGGATCGGTGTCGTATTCAGCACAGGTCTGATAGCCGGAGTTGATCACATGACCGGTATCATCCAGCGCGACAAAGTAGGTTTCTGCCTTACCATCACGTTGACCCAGGATATAGGTCTGGCAGGTCCCTTTCGCATGAATCATGGTCACTTCAGAAGAAGGTTTACCGGCAATCGCGGCCACCTGCGAACGGGTCATCCCTTTTTTAACGTCTTTTACTACGGGCTGCGTAAACTGATCCTTGGTTCGATCGTAAGCCGTACACCCTGCCAGCATAGTCAGTACCGCCGCTGCGCTAAGAATTCCTGCTACGTTCTTGTTCATATTCCGTCCTCTTGTTTATCAGCGTGTTATATAAGCATGGGATAAAAAGTACTATTGTTCAACTTTGTGAGTTACGCCAGACGAATTTCGGAAAATTCTAATAAAACAACGATAACCTGCTAAATCGGCGCAAATTAGCGCACTCGAAACTGTGATCCTTGTCGTTTCTCGCCCAAAGGGTTAGTTTTAACAGCTAACACATTCTGTTTATGTACTGCATATGGAGGGCGTGATGGCTCTGCAACAAGAGATTATTCAGGCACTGGGCGCGAAGCCCACGGTAGATGCACATGAAGAGATCCGCCGCAGCGTGGATTTTTTAAAATCGTACTTAAAAAAGAACGCTTTCCTGAAATCCCTGGTGCTGGGCATCAGTGGCGGCCAGGACTCTACCCTGACCGGTAAACTCTGCCAGATGGCGATTTCAGAGCTTCGCGAAGAGACGGGCGATGAGACGCTGCAGTTTATCGCGGTGCGTCTTCCTTATGGCGTGCAGGCGGACGAGCAGGATTGCCAGGATGCCATTACCTTCATTCAGCCTGACCGCGTGCTGACAGTGAATATTAAGGGTTCGGTGCTGGCTAGCGAGCAGGCGTTACGCGAAGCGGGCATTGAGCTGAGCGATTTTGTTCGCGGCAACGAAAAAGCCCGCGAGCGCATGAAAGCGCAGTACAGCATCGCCGGGATGACCAAAGGCGTCGTCGTCGGCACCGACCATGCGGCAGAAGCGATCACCGGTTTCTTCACCAAATACGGCGACGGCGGCACCGACATTAACCCTATCTTCCGTCTGAACAAGCGTCAGGGTAAGCAGCTGCTGGCCGCGCTGGGCTGTCCTGAGCATCTGTATAAGAAAGCGCCGACAGCGGACCTTGAAGACGATCGCCCTTCCCTGCCGGATGAAGCGGCCCTTGGCGTCACCTATGACAACATTGATGATTATCTGGAAGGCAAAAAGCTGGATGAAGGTACCGCGAAAATCATCGAAGGCTGGTATCTGAAAACCGAGCACAAGCGCCACACGCCAATTACGGTGTTTGACGACTTCTGGAAGAAATAAAAGCAAAACGGTAACCCCAGGTTACCGTTTTTAGTGTTTGCGCCCTCTCCCGTGGGAGAGGGTTGGGGTGAGGGCATCAGGCCGCACGTCCTGGCCGGGTAAGGCGTCGCCGCCACCCGGCTCTTTTTTAACCACCACACTCCTGCTACACTGTATACCTGAACAGTATATGGAGCAGTATGTGAGCAGGCGTCAATCCGCCCCGCGTCTTGAGTTTGAAGCGGCGGCTATCTACGAATATCCCGAGCACCTTCGCCCCTGGCTTGAAGCATTGCCTAAACAGCCGGGCGTGTACATCTTTCACGGCGAAAGCGACACCCTGCCGCTCTACATCGGCAAGAGCGTTAACATTCGCAGTCGGGTATTATCCCATCTGCGTACGCCGGACGAAGCCGCCATGCTGCGCCAGTCGCGACGCATTACCTGGTTCCAGACGGCTGGAGAAATGGGCGCGCTGTTGCTGGAGGCGCGGTTGATAAAAGAACAACAACCGCTGTTCAACAAGCGCCTGCGCCGCAACCGTCAGCTCTGCTCCCTGCAGATCAACGAGGGCAAGCCGCAGGTCGTCTACGCGCGCGACGTTGATTTTTCTCATGCCCCGAATCTCTACGGGCTGTTCGCCAATAAACGAGCCGCACTTCAGGCGCTGCAGACGCTCGCGGACGAGCTCCAGCTTTGCTACAGCCTTTTAGGCCTGGAGGCGACCACCCGCGGACGCGCCTGTTTTCGATCCGCGCTGAAACGCTGCGCCGGTGCCTGCTGCGGGAAAGAGAGCGTTGAGGCGCACCACGCACGGCTCCTCTCCGGTCTGGGGGCCATTAGCGTGAAGTGCTGGCCCTGGGAAAGCGCCGTTGCGCTCAAAGAGGTGGGCGAGGCAATGACCCAGTATCACATCGTCAACAACTGGCTCTGGCTGGGCGCTGTCGACAACATCAACGACGCGGCAACCCTGCTGCGCACGCCCGCCGGATTTGACCACGATGGCTACAAAATTCTCTGTAAACCGGTCCTGGCCGGTAAGTTTGAGATCATTGAACTCAATGGCCTGGCAGCCATGTGATTTCGCTGAACAATAAGGTACCCTGAGCCTCCAGCAGACGCAGCGTATGGGTACCCTCCTCCCAGCTGGCGCCCTGATCGGCCGTCAGCAATTTATCACCCAGTTGCCACGCCCCGCTTAACACAAACACCACGCCCCCGCGTGTGCCAAAGGTGGTAAAGGTACGGTCAGCCACGCGCACCTTCGCTCGGCAGCAGTCGCGACGGGTCATGATGTTGAAGTCCATCGCCATCCGCCCATCGGACAGCAGCGCTTTCACCGGCAGGTCGCCGGCAAAGCTATAGGGCTGATGGTGCTTCAGGGTATGGAAGAACGCCTGACCGGCATCCAGGGTCACCTCCCCGCCTTCCAGCAAGGTAATCACCCGATCGACGCCGGGAAACGAGGAGAATTCGCCGTTGCTGGCGATAGTCGCGATACTGGCACGCCAGTGAAAATCCCTCGTCGCGGGAGGGAAGCAGCAAATCTCACGCGTTTCGCCAGCACCATTGCGCCAGAGGCTGACCGGCATCTTACGGATATCAAAGAACTCCATCACCACTCCTGAATGGCACAACCCGTGCCAGGGCAAGGATATCGCTATCGTTGCTGTCTTGATTGTTATCGTTGGGTATTCACAGAAACAGTATCGGCAGCAGAGCGGGCAGGCCTTAGCGCAACGTTAATAAAAATGCTAACGCCATGACTCTACGAACATTCTCTGAAGCGACTACAGGAGGATACCGCGCTGGCGGCGGCAGGCAAGAGGGCAGGAAAGAAAAACCGCCGGTCCTGTCCACAGCGATTGCGCTTTTGTGGACAGGATCCCGGCGGTCTTAAGAGTGTGAACCGATTATTCGGTTGGTGCTGGCATTTTACCTTCCATCGCCGGACGTTCTGTCAGACGCTTCTCAAAATTCGCATTAAATTGTTTTTTCTGTTCCGGGGTCAGAATGTTGTAGATCTTGTTCTGAGTTTCCATGTGAGCCAGCATGCGGGCTTTGTGCTGCGCGGCCATTTTGTCGATCTGCGCTTCGGCTTTCGCCTTGTCGAAGCTGTCGCTGGCGATGATGTCATGCATCGCACGACGCTCTTCAAGCGGAGGACGTTTCATCTGGTCGCGTTCACCTTTTCTGATGTCGCGGATCTGCTGCTTCTGCGCATCCGTCAGGTTGAGATCCTTAAACATCATCATCTCGTTGTGCATACCCGGACCTTTATGATGCATCATCATTTTGCCTTCAGCAGGCGCGGCAGTGGTGGTGGTCGCAGTATCTGCGGCGAACGCCATGCTGGTAGCGCCCAGAGCCAGGGTAGAAGCAACAAACAGTGCAGTAAACTTACGCATAATTTATTTCCTTTCTTTCAGTTATTCTTCGGCGCTATGCCGTGTTGACGAGATTAACTTTACGGGGTTTATCGTCAATTAGTCAGAGCAACGGTAAAACAATGAAAGTATAAAAAACAAATTTTCGCCAAATGTGGAGGAAATAAGGATAAAGCGTGGAGAGTTGCAACAAAAAATATTCAATACGATGATTTTAAAGCGATTTAGCAGAATTATAACGGAGTGAAGGTGAATAATAAAGCAATTCACCAGGAATATTCTGCAAAACAAGCGCAAGCGCGTTAATCGTTAAGAAAAGTTTTTTTACCTCCCCCTCCCGAATGATGAGAGGGGAAAGGTTCAGGATATTTTTTCCAGCATCAGCCCGGCCCGCAGGCCAAACGCGACGGTGGGGTTAGGGAATAAAACATACTCGGTGGTTTTCTGCACCTCGTAACGCTCCTCGCCATCCTCAGCCAGCAGCGCCCCTTTGCGGAACGGGGTGAAGTTCAGAGTATGCGCGGCCATATGCAGCAGGAAGGCATCGCTGCGGCGTGTGATCTGCTGTACAACCCGGTACCGCTCAACGGGCTGATGCGCGTGCTCGGGAGCCTTTCCTCCCAGCAGCGCCCGAAGGGCGAGATGCGTAGGCGCAAAGCGGGTGAGATCGTTCTGGCCAAACGGCAGCGCTTTCCCCAGCTCCAGCGTACAGGACAACGCACCAAAGTTCTCACAGGTGAAGTGCGTAAAGGTTCCGCCAGGCGACTGGTGAAAGACCAGCGCCTCCAGCCCGGCGTCTCCCAGCCAGCTCAGGAAATCTTCCTCCCACGGCTGATTGCGCTGCGGCAGAACGCCAAAGCGAACATGGTAAGACGCGCGGATGGCCGTATGCAGATCCAGATGCCAGCGCACGGGCCCCGCAGCGGCAAAAAACGCGGTCACGACGCTCTCCAGCCACGCTGCCCGCGCCGTTTCGTCACTCTGCGGAAACTGCGACCAGCGCCCGCCGAACATGCGGTTAATGTCGCTGACCAGGTACCGTTTGTTTTGCGCCAGCGCAGGGGGATTGCCCAGCACCACCAGCACGCGGCACGTCAGGGCAATTTCATTGCGATACAGCGCGCGCAGCAGCAGATCGACAATCTCAACGGGTGCCGTTTCATTCCCGTGAATGCCCGTTGAAAGCAGCAGCGAGAGATCGCTTTTTGCGGTCGGCGTCAGCTCAAGCACCCCGCGCCCCAGCCACCGCCAGCGAAATGAGGGGCCGTCCCCCTCTTTCTGTTCCGGCGTCTCATCGGCCAGGGTCAGCGCCAGTAAATTTTCCATATCCACTCCTTTAGCGCTGGAACGGGTAAACCGATCCCAGCTGCAGGATTGTCGATAACGCGTCCAGCGCCTCGCGTCCTTCACGCAGAAGCTGCGGGTCAACCAGATCCGCCTGCGTTAGCCGATCGCGATAGTAGCGATCGACCCAGTCATTCAGACGGGTAAAGAGCGTATCGTTCATCATGACCGCCGGGTTAACCGCCTGCATTTCGTCCTGGGTCAAGACCACGCGCAGACGTAAACAGGCTGGGCCACCGCCGTTAGCCATGCTTTCGCGCAGATCAAACACGCGCAGTTCGTCAATCGGGTTATCGGCCTTCACCAGCTCGGTCAGGTAACGCCACACGCCCTGATGATCCCGGGACTCCTGCGGCAGGACCAGCATCATGCTGCCGTCATCGCGGCACAGCAGCTGGCTATTGAACAGATACGTTTCGACCGCATCCTGCACACTCACCGCCTCCGTTGGCACCTGAATTGGCGTGAAGCCGCGCACGCGCTCATGCAGCGTGGCGAGCAGCTTCTCCTGATGGGCAAACGCCTGCTCGTGGCAGAACAGCACCTGGCGGTTGGAAACGGCAATCACGTCGTTGTGGAACACGCCCTGATCGATCACATGCGGGTTTTGCTGGGCAAAAATCACCTGGGAAGGATTGACCTGGTTCAGGCGGGCAACCGCCTGGCTGGCCGCCAGCGTCTGACGCGCAGGATAACGGGTTGGCGCGGCGTGGCCCCCCTCTTCTCGCCCGTAGATAAACAGCTGCAGGCCCGGGTCGCCATAATCGCCCCCCAGGCGGTTATGGTTGGCCGCGCCTTCGTCGCCAAACATCGCCACCTGCGGCAGGGCCTGATGCACCGCGAAATGGGCGTCATGGTTGAAAATGGCGCGCAGCACGCGCTCGGTGGTTTCCGCTTCGGTGGCGCGGTGGAATTTATTGTTCAGGTTCGCCACCGTCAGATGAACTTTGCCATCCAGCGTATCGGCTGACGGCGCGACGGTCGCGGCGTTGGCCACCCACATAGAGGAGGCCGAACTTGCCGCCGAGAGCAGGTGCGGCGTCTGCGTACCCGCTTTTTCAACCACCTGCTCATCGGTGCCGCTAAAGCCGAGCTGACGCAGCACCGCCACGTTCGGACGCTCCTGCGGCGGGATCACCGCCTGCGGGAAACCGGCATCCGCCAGCGCCTTCATTTTTAGCAGCCCCTGCTTCGCCGCCAGCTTCGGGTTCGAGACCTGAAAGCGGTGCTTCGTCGAGGCTTCATTACCAAAAGAGAGCCCGGCATAGTGGTGCGTCAGCCCCACCAGCCCGTCAAAGTTAACTTCACGCGCTTTCATGACGGTCCCCTCCGGTAAAGTCCAGCCCCGGATTCAGCGTCTCCGGCAGCGTCAGCGCCGGGGTTTCCAGGCTCGCCATCGGCCACGCACAGTAATCAGCGGCATACCACGCGCTGGCGCGATGGTTGCCCGACGCGCCCACGCCGCCGAACGGCGCGGTGCTCGCGGCCCCGGTCAGCGGTTTATTCCAGTTCACAATCCCGGCGCGCGCTTCCAGCAGCAGTTGTTCAAACTTCTCGCGATGCGGTGAAATCAGCCCGCTCGACAGGCCGTAGCGGGTGTTATTCGCCATCGCAATGGCCGCATCGAAGTCGTCATAGCGCCAGACGCACAGCAGCGGGCCAAAGACCTCTTCATCCGGCACGTTGCTCGCGCCGCTCATCTCAACGATGCCCGGCGTCAGCAGCGAGGTACCCGGCTGAACCTGCTTCGGCTCGAGCAGGGTTTTCGCGCCGCGCGCAACGTGGTCCTGCCAGGCCTTCAGCACGTTCAGCGCGGCCTGTTCGGAAATCAGCCCGCCGATAAACGGCTGCGGATCGGCATTCCACGCGGCAGGCACCAGACGCGCGCTCACTTCTACCAGACGCTTCAGGAAGGCATCCCCCTGCGCGCCCCGCTTCACCAGCAGGCGGCGGGCGCAGGTGCAGCGCTGTCCGGCGGTAATAAAGGCGGACTGAATCGTCAGGTGCACCGCGGCGTCGATATCATCCGGGTCTTCCACAATCAGCGGGTTGTTGCCGCCCATCTCCAGCGCCAGAATTTTTTCCGGCTGCCCCGCCAACTGGCGGTGCAGCTGATAGCCCGTCCCGGCGCTGCCGGTAAACAGCAGGCCGTCGATATCGTTCAGCGCGCTCAGCGCCTGGCCGGTTTCACGTCCGCCCTGCACGAGGTTCAGCACGCCCGGCGGCAGTCCGGCCTGTTCCCACAGCTTAACCACCGCCTCGCCGGTTAATGGCGTGAGCTCGCTCGGTTTGAAAATAACGGTATTGCCCGCCAGCAGCGCGGGAACAATGTGGCCATTCGGCAGATGCCCTGGGAAGTTGTACGGACCAAACACCGCCAGCACGCCGTGCGGACGGTGGCGCAGCGTGGCCGCGCCGTCCGGCATGTCGGTATGCTGTTCGCCGGTACGGGTATGGTACGCCTTGACCGAAATGGCGATTTTATTGATCATCGCCGTCACTTCGGTTGCCGCTTCCCAGCATGGTTTACTGGTTTCAGACGCGATGATGCGCGTCAGTTCAGCCTTGTTTGCCTCCAGCAGCCCGGCAAACTTTTCAACAATTGCCTGGCGCACGGCGAAAGGCTGTTTTGCCCACGCCGGAAACGCACGGCGAGCGGCATGGCAGGCCTGTTCTACCTGCGCGGCGCTGGCGTCATGCCCCTTCCAGAGCACCTCTTTTCCAACCGGATTGGTCTTTACGCGCTGTTCGCCTTCGCCCGTGACCCAGTCACCGTTAATCCATAATGTCATGCTGTTTTCTCCTCAGGGCAGAGACGCACCAGGCGAACCTTATCGCCGGCGTTACATTTCAGGGCATCGAGCTCAGCAGCCGTCAGCACCAGACGTTCACATTTCGGGTTGGTTCGCACCAGCATGGCGCGGAAGTTGGCGTAATTTTCGTTCGCCACCAGGCATGCGGGCCAGTCGCCCGGCGCGGGCTGGCCTTCAGAGACCTCAACCAGCCGGCTTTTACGGATTGCGCGCACGCGGTCGATATCGCACTCAAGCGTAGGCCCGCCGTCAAAGATGTCGACATAGTTGCGGTAGCGGAAGCCTTCTTTCTCCAGCACCGCGCGGGCGGGGGCGGTTTGCGGATGCACTTCGCCGATCACCGCCTGCGCTTCCGGGCTGAGGAAATGGGTATAGATAGGATGCTTCGGCATCAGCTCGGCAATAAAAGCTTTCTGGCCGGTACCGCACAGGTAGTCCGCCCGGCTGAACTCCATCGAGAAGAAGCGCTCGCCCAGGCTCTCCCAGAACGGCGAGTAGCCGGTGTCGTCGATCACGCCGCGCATCTCTGCGACCACTTTTTCGTTAAAGCGATCGCGGAAGGCGGCCATAAACATAAAGCGAGATTTGGAGAGCAGATAGCCGTTGCCCTCTTTGCGCCACGCCGGATCGAGAAACAGCGTGCACAGCTCGCTGGCGCCGGTGTGGTCATTACAGAGAAACAGCGTGGGCAGCGCGTTATAGACGTTCAGCTCTTTCGAGGCGTGAACCATAGTGCCGACGCGGTAGTTGTACCACGGGTCGTTAAGCCCGACGGCCACTTCAATGGCGCAGATCCCGGCCACGGTTCCCGTGTCGGTGTCTTCCAGCACGAACACATACCCCTGCTCGCTTTTTGGCAACGTCCCCTGCCAGGTTTGCAGGGCGCGCTCGATGCGCGCCGACAGCGTTTTTTCATCGGCAGGAAGCGAGGTCAGCCCGCCTCCCGTCTTACCGGCAAGCTGCATGAGCCCGGCGAGATCGCCGAGCTCAACGGGACGGATGACCATCATGATGACACCCCGGATTTCACTTTTTCACACGCCAGCGCAAAACGGTCCAGACCGGTTTGCACCTCTTCTTCACTGACGATCAGCGCAGGCGCAAAACGCACCACGTTGGCACCGGCAATCAGCACCATCACGCCCACTTTTGCCGCTTCCTGTGAAATAAGTTTAGCTTTCCCGGCAAACTCAGCGGTGAGTTCGCAGCCGATTAACAGCCCCAGACCGCGAATTTCTTTAAACAGTCCCGTTTTGCTGTTGATGGCATTCAGACGCTCGACAAACCAGTCGTGACGCTGCTTAACGCCTTTCAGCACCTCAGGGGTGTTAATGATATCGAGAACCTGTCCGGCAACGGCGGTAGCCAGCGGGTTGCCGCCGTAGGTGGTGCCGTGGGTGCCCACGGTCATTACGCTGGCGAATTTATCTGTGGTCAGCATCGCCCCAATCGGGAAGCCGCCGCCCAGCGCTTTGGCGGTCGAAAGCACGTCCGGCGTCACGCCGTAGTGCATATAGGCATACAGCTCGCCGGTGCGGCCCACGCCGGTCTGCACTTCGTCGAAAATCAGGACCGCATCGTGACGATCGCACAGCTCGCGCAGCCCCTGCAGGAAGGCTTTTTGCGCCGGAAGCACGCCGCCTTCGCCCTGCATCGGCTCGACGATCACCGCGCAGGTGGTGTCGTTAATCAACTCGCTGGCGGACTGCAGATCGTTATAGATGCCGTGACGAATATCCGGCGGCAGCGGTGCGAAATCCTGCGAGTAGGAAGGCTGACCGCCCGCGCTGACGGTAAAGAGCGTGCGCCCGTGGAAGGCATTTTTAAACGCCACGATGCCGCTCTTGTGGGTACCAAATTTATCGTGCGCATATTTGCGCGCCAGCTTCAGCGCCGCCTCGTTGGCTTCCGCCCCCGAGTTACAGAAAAAGACTTTTTCGGCGAACGTCGCGTCGATCAGTTTTTTGGCCAGGCGCAGCGCAGGCTCGTTGGTAAAGCCGTTGCCGGTATGCCAGAACTTCGCCGCCTGGTCGTTCAGCGCCTGACGCAGCGCCGGGTGCGCATGACCCAGCGCGTTGACCGCAATCCCACCTGCAAAGTCGATGTACTCTTTACCCTGCTGATCCCACAGGCGCGAGCCTTCCCCACGAACCGGAATAAAAGCCGCCGGAGCGTAAACCGGCATCATCCATTCATCGAAATTTTCACGCGTAATTGACAGAGACATAGCGACCTCATCCGGTAAATAAAAGGTTATTTGAATGTTAAATAATTGAGTGTTTGCACTGTGAATGTAGATTGCAGCCTTCGTGCCAGCCAGCGATAAAAATGCATAAACGGGTTGAGGTAACAGAATATCAACAAGTTACGACATGGAGTTATTCACTGTTAGTGCATAATAAGTGAATATTTTTACGACAAGCGGCGCTTTGCCGCATGAAAATCAGAAAGAGTATGCACAGGCCAAATATAATTCTGGAATTGTGATCGCTCGCGAAATTTATCGGTCATTTACGCCCTGTTTGGGGGCGAAGCGCGTCAGAATGGTGCAAATATTGCACCACCGGCATTATCTGTCGCAGTTATTGGTCGAACCCGGTAACAGTTGACGCAAATTCTGCTACCATCCATGCACTATTCACCTTGCACTGGCAGCGACTATGAAATTTGTCTCTTTTAATATCAACGGCCTGCGTGCCCGCCCTCATCAGCTTGAAGCTATCGTTGAGCAACATCAGCCAGATGTGATCGGCCTGCAGGAGACAAAGGTTCACGACGACATGTTCCCCCTCGAAGAGGTGGCGAAACTCGGCTACAACGTCTTCTATCACGGTCAGAAAGGACACTATGGGGTCGCGCTGCTCACCAAAGCGCCGCCGGTTTCCGTGCGTCGCGGCTTCCCTGGCGACGGTGAAGAAGCGCAGCGTCGCATCATCATGGCGGAAGTGCCTTCTGCGCTCGGGAATATCACGGTCATTAACGGGTATTTCCCGCAGGGTGAAAGCCGTGACCATGAAACCAAATTCCCGGCCAAAGCGAAGTTTTATCAGGATCTGCAGGACTTCCTGACAACTGAACTCAAAAAAGAGAATCCGGTGCTGATCATGGGCGACATGAACATTAGCCCGACGGATCTCGATATCGGTATTGGCGAAGAGAACCGCAAACGCTGGCTGCGTACCGGCAAATGCTCCTTCCTGCCGGAAGAGCGTGAGTGGATGGAGCGCCTGCTGGGCTGGGGCCTGGTGGATACCTTCCGCAATGCCAACCCGGAAACGCAGGATCGCTTCTCCTGGTTTGACTACCGCTCAAAAGGCTTTGACGACAACCGTGGCCTGCGTATAGACCTGCTGCTGGCCAGTTCGCCGCTGGCCGAGCGCTGCATCGAAACCGGGATCGACTACGATATCCGCAGCATGGAAAAACCGTCCGACCACGCGCCGGTGTGGGCTAAATTCAAGCTGTAATGACGCGTGAACATTCGAAAAATCGCTTTCCTGTGCGCCCTTCTGGGCGCATTTATTCTGACGTTTGTCATGCTTCCCCCGGGAACCCTCTCCCTGGAAGGGATTAAAACTCACCAGCAGGCGTTACTTTCCCATGTCGACCACGCGCCGCTGCGCAGCGCGCTGATCTTTTTTGCGCTCTATGTCGCGGTCTCCGCCCTGTCGATACCCGGCGCGGCGATCCTCACCCTGCTGGGCGGGGCGTTATTTCCCCTGTGGGAAGGCACCGCGCTGGTCTCGTTCGCCTCCACGCTCGGGGCCACGCTGGCCATGCTCGCCAGTCGTTATCTGCTGCGCGACGGGGTCCAGCGGCGGTTTGCTCAGCAGATGAAAACGGTGAACGCCGGTATGTCGCATGACGGCGCGGGCTATCTTTTTGCCCTGCGCCTGATGCCGCTGTTCCCGTTTTTTCTGGTGAATTTGCTGATGGGGCTGACCCGGATTGGCGTATTTCGCTACTGGTGGGTCAGCCAGGTCGCCATGCTGCCCGCCACGATTATCTTTCTGAACGCCGGGCGCGAGCTGGGAAAAGTGACCTCGCTGCGCGATATTTTGTCGCCGGGCATGATATTCGCCTTTACACTACTGGGGTTATTACCGCTGGTCACCCGCCGGCTGTTTTCCCGTTATCTCCCGTCTGCTAAAAAGTGAGGCATTATGCGCCGTGTGCGTTTTTGCGCGTTTCTGACCGGTCTGCTGCTGGCAGCCCCCCTCTCTGCCGCCGAAAGCTGGCACGCTATCCAACAACAGGCCAAAGGCCAGACCGTCTGGTTTAACGCCTGGGGCGGCGATCCGGCGGTCAACCGCTACCTTGAGTGGGTAAGCGGTGAGATGCAAACGCACTATGCCATTACCCTCAAAATCGTCCCGCTGGCGGATGCCGCCGACGCGGTAAAACGTATTCAGACCGAAGCCGCCGCGGGGCGTAAGGCCAACGGCTCGGTTGACCTGCTGTGGGTTAACGGCGAAAACTTCCGCACGTTAAAAGAAGCGAACCTGCTGCAAACCGGATGGGCGCAGACGCTGCCAAACTGGCGCTATATCGATACCCGCAAGCCCGTTACGGAGGATTTTGCGATTCCTACAGACGGCGCGGAATCCCCTTGGGGCGGTGCGCAGCTGACCTTTATCGCCCGCAAAGCCAGCATGCCGACGCCGCCGGAGGATCCTCAGGCGCTGCTGGCTTACGCGCAGCAGCACCCCGGCAAGATAAGCTATCCTCGCCCGCCCGATTTTACCGGCACGGCATTTCTTGAGCAGCTGCTTCTGACGCTCACCGATCGCCCTGAGGCTTTACAAAAAGCACCCGATGAAACGTTTGACCTCGTTACCGCGCCGCTCTGGGCCTACCTCGATAAGCTGCACCCGCTGCTGTGGCGCGAAGGCAAAGACTTCCCCCCTTCACCTGCACGGATGGATGCCCTGCTTGCCAGTGGCAGCCTGAACCTGTCGCTGACCTTTAACCCGGCCCATGTGCAGCAGAAAGTGGCGAGCAGCGAACTGCCCGCCGACAGCTACAGCTTTGGTTTCCAGGGCGGGATGCTCGGCAACGTCCATTTTGTGGCGATTCCGGCCAATGCCAGCGCGAGCGCGGGGGCGAAAGTGGTCGCTAATTTCCTGCTGTCACCGCGGGCGCAAATCCGCAAGGCCGACCCGGCCATATGGGGAGACCCAAGCGTACTGGATGCGAAAACGATGCCCGAAGGTGAAGCGAAACAACTGCTCGCCCACACGCCGCAGGGGCTGCCGAAGGTGCTTGCAGAGCCGCAGTCCGCCTGGGTGAACGCGCTGGAGCAGGAATGGCTGCGTCGTTACGGCACCCGCTGAGCGGGCTTGTCTGGCTGGCGATGGCGGTGATTTATCTGCCGATCCTGCCCGCCGGCGCCATGCTGCTTGCCCCGGCGTTTTCGGTGACAAACTGGCTGTGGCTGCTGAACGATCCGCAGCTACCTCAGGCGACCGTCGCCACGCTGGTCTCAACGCTCATCGCCACGCTGGGGGCGTTGCTGATTGCCCTTTTCCTCGTCAGCCTTCTGTGGCCTGGTAAGAGCTGGCGACGTCTCACGACCCGCCTGCCGTGGCTACTCGCGATCCCCCATGTGGCGTTCGCCACCGGCGCGTTACTGCTGTTTGCCGAGGGCGGTCTGTATTATCAGATCTGCACCGTCTGTTCTCCGCCGTTTGACCGCTACGGCGTCGGTCTGGGCCTGACGCTCGCGGTCAAAGAGAGTACGTTTGTCCTGTGGGCCATTTACGCCGTCCTGCCGGAAAAACGGCTCGCACTGCAGAAGACCGTCCTGCAAACCTTTGGCTATGGGCGTTTTCAGACGCTCAGCTGGCTGATCCTTCCGGCGATTGCGCCCGTTCTCGGCGCGGTGATGCTGGCGGTGCTGGCGTGGTCGCTGTCGGTCGTGGACGTGGCGATCGTGCTCGGGCCCGGAAACCCGCCTACCCTGGCCGTGCTGGCCTGGCAGTGGCTGAGCCAGGGCGACGCGCAGCAGCAGGCAAAAGGGACGCTGCTGTGCCTGCTACTCCTCGTGCTGCTAGCCGCGCTTGCCGCACTTGGGTACGGTTTATGGAAGGCATGGCGCCGCAGGGTTCCTGACCTCAGCGGGACACGTCGCAGGTCTGAGCGCGTTCTGCCTGTACGTACACTCAGCGGCTTTCTGCCCGCGTGTGGCATCCTGTGCGCCGCGGTGCTGCTGATGCTGGCGCAGCGGGACGACGTAGGTCCCGTGGGGACCAGCCTTTCCTTCGGGCTGCTTTCGAGCCTGATCGCCCTGCTCATCAGCGTTCTCTGGCTGGAATGGGGCCCGCAGCGCGGCACACTGTGGGTATGGTTACCGCTCGCCCTTCCGGCGCTGCCGCTCGTCACCGGCCAGTATGCCATTGCGCTGCATCTGGGACTCGACGGGCGCTACGCCGCCGTACTCTGGAGCCACCTCCTGTGGGTATTACCATGGACGCTGCTGGTGCTGCAACCCGCCTGGCGGCGGATCGATCCCCGACTTGTTCTTACCGCCAGAACGCTCGGCTGGCGACGGGAAAAAATATTCTTGCTGCTGAAATGCCCCCTGCTGGTGCGCCCTGCGCTGCTGGCCTTTGCCACCGGCTTTTCCGTCAGCATGGCACAATACATGCCGACGCTGTGGCTGGGCGCGGGGCGTTTCGCCACGCTGACCACCGAAACCGTCGCGCTCAGCAGCGGAGGCAGCATCCCGATTCTCGCTAACCGGGCGCTGGGATTACTGCTGGTCACGGGCACGGTGTTTGGTCTTGCCGCCCTGTTATCCCGGCTCGCGGGCCGCTACCGTCAAGGATTACGATAATGCTGAAGGTAAAAGATCTCACCATCGAACCGCTTTTCCGCGAGGTCAGTTTTTGCGTGCCCCGCGGGGAGATCGTCACCCTGATGGGGCCGTCCGGCAGCGGAAAATCGACCCTATTTGCGTGGATGGTCGGCGCGCTGTCAGACGATTTCCAGGCACGGGGCGAACTGTGGCTGGACGCGCGTCGCTGCGACGGACTTCCCGTGGAGTCCCGCGGGCTGGGTATTCTCTTTCAGGACGCGCTGCTGTTCGACCCGTTCAGCGTCGGGCAAAATTTGCTGCTGGCGCTGCCTGAACGGATCGCCGGGCGCGCGCGTCGGGAAGTGGTCGAACAGGCGCTGGATTCCGCCGGGCTGAGCGGTCATTACGCCAGCGATCCGGCCACTCTTTCCGGCGGGGAGCGCGCCCGGGTCAGCCTGCTGCGGGCCCTGCTCGCGGAGCCGCAGGCGCTGCTGCTGGACGAACCGTTCAGCCGCCTCGATAAAGCGTTGCGGGCCTCATTTCGGGCATGGGTGTTTGATACCGTCCGCGCGCGCAATATTCCGGTGGTGCTGGTCACGCACGATGAAGACGATATTCCGCCCGGCGGCGAGCTGATTGAGATTTCTCGCTGGCAATAATGTGCTAACGCAATGTTTTCCGATTCGGGAGAGACGACAATGCCCCCCTCTTTTACTGACGTCAGGTTATTCGATGAAACGTGTTTCTCAACTGACCGCGCTGGCCCTGCTCTGCGGCCTCGCTTCTTTTTCCTCGCTGGCGGCTGATATGCCCAACGCCATCACGCTGTCTCAGCTTCAGGCGCAGCACGGCACGCCTGTCGACACCCGCGCCAGCACCTTCTATAACGGCTGGCCGCAGACGCTCAGCGGCCCCTCCGGGCATGAACCCGCCGCGCTCAACCTTGCTGCCGCCTGGCTCAGCGCCATGAGCGACGAGCAGATTGCGCTTTGGGCAAAACGGCATCAGCTTACCCCTTCAACGACCATCGCCCTGTATGGCGACGAGAACGATAACCAGGCGGTGAAAGCCCGCCTGGAGAAAGCCGGATACCGCCACGTTTCGCTGCTCAGCGACGCACTGCAGACCCCAGACCGCCTTCAGCGCCTGCCTCACTTTGAACAGCTGGTTTACCCGCAGTGGATCCACCGCCTCCAGCAGGGTAAACCCGTGACCGCCGCGCCGTCGGGTGACTGGAAAGTGATCGAAGCCGCCTGGGGCGCACCGAAGTTTTACCTGCTGAACCACATTCCCGGCGCGGGCTACATTGATACTAACGAAGTGGAAAGCGAGCCGCTGTGGAATAAAGTCTCCGACGACAAGCTGAAAGCGATGCTGGCGAAGCACGGGATCCGCCACGACACCACCGTCATCTTGTATGGTCGTGACGTTTACGCCGCCGCGCGCGTGGCGCAGATTATGCTGTATGCGGGCGTGAAGGATGTGCGTATTCTCGACGGCGGCTGGAAGGCGTGGTCAGATGCAGACCTCCCGGTTGAGCGCGGCACGCCCGGCAAAGTGACGCCAGCCCCCGATTTCGGCGCGCCAATCCCCGGCCAGCCGCAGCTGATGGTCGATATGGAACAGGCGCGCGGGATGCTGCACCGTCAGGATGCCTCCCTGGTCAGCATTCGTTCGTGGCCGGAGTTCATCGGCGAAACCAGCGGCTACAGCTACATCAAGCCAAAAGGTGAAATAGCCGGTGCCCGCTGGGGTCATGCGGGCAGCGATGCTACCCACATGGAGGATTTCCATAACCCGGATGGCACCATGCGCAGTGCGGACGACATCGCCGCCCAGTGGAAGCGCTGGAATATTCTGCCGGAACAGCACGTCGCGTTTTACTGCGGCACCGGCTGGCGGGCGTCCGAAACCTTTATGTACGCCCGGGCGATGGGCTGGAAGAATATCGCCGTCTATGACGGCGGCTGGTACGAATGGAGCAGTCACCCGCAGAACCCGGTGACAACCGGTGAGCGCGGGCCAGAAAGCGCTCTCTAAGGGTTGAGTGACTTCAGCGTCACGTAGCCGCTCCAGACGCGCGTTGTGGTGGTCAGCCAGCACAGCGCGCCAAATACCCACGCGAAAAGCGTGAAGTGCGCCGGGAAAAGGCAGCACAGCACAAACAGCGCGATGGTCTCCGTCCCTTCCGTTAACCCGCCGATGTAATAAAACGACTTGTGCGCATAGCCGGGGTTGTCGATGTCGTGCTTCGCGGCCAGCGCCGCAAACGCCAGAAAACTGCTGCCGGTACCAATAAACGCAAACAGCAGCCAGGCGGCCGCCAGCGCATTCTCTGCGGGAGCAGCGAGCGCAAAGCCAAACGGCACCAGGGCGTAGAACAGAAAGTCGAGCGCGATATCGAGAAATCCTCCCGCATCGGTCAGCCCTCTGCGGCGCGCCAGCGCCCCGTCCAGACCGTCCAGCAGGCGGTTAAGCACGATGGCGACCAGCGCAGCAGGATACCAGCCGAGGGCCAGAAACGGCAGCGCCAGCACGCCAATCGCAAACCCGGTAAGGGTTAATCCGTCGGGCGTAATGCCCGGCCTGTCCAGCACGGAAACCAGACGATTCAGAACGGGCTTTACCCGCGGGTGCAGGTGACGGTCAAGCATGAGGCGTCTCATTAAACGTGGCGCACAGCCCCTGAGCCGGAATATCCAGTGCGGCATTAAAGCGGGCGGAGAGATTCTGAAAGGCAATGAGCGCCGTCATCTCGGTGATGGCGTCATCCGTAAAGTGGCGCTTCAGCGCCGTTCTGATGGCCTCATCCGCCCGGGGCGGCGTGGCGGTCACCGCCTCGGCGTAGGCCAGCGCCGCGCGCTCCTGCTCGGAGAACAAAGTGGAATCCTGCCAGTCCCCCACGGCCTGCACCTTATCCAGCGCGCCGCAGCGCTCGGCCAGCCGCAGGCTGTTGGCATCAATACAGAAAGCGCAGTGGCAGAGCTGGGATACCCGCGTCATGAGCAGCGAACGAAGCACGGGCGTCAGGCGCGCGCGACGACGCTCCAGAAAACCGACGAACAGCGCCACCAGCCAGAACAGACGAGGCATGCGCCCCCACCAGCGGGTGGGATTCAGCATCGCGCCAAAATGCTTTTTCTGCATGGCGGCAATCGGTTTAAGGCTGGCGGGAAGGGATTCGATAGGGGCAACCCAGGCGGTGGTCTCTTTCACCTGATTCTCCTGATTACTGGACTCTGAGAAAGGGCACGATAATATGTCTTTTTTCGCTATCAATTATTGACGACCATGCTGAAAACACTCGATGTCGTTGCCGCTATCATCGAAAAAGACGACAAAATTTTACTTGCGCAGCGCCCTGCCCACGCCGACCAGCCGGGCATGTGGGAATTTGCAGGCGGCAAAGTCGAGGCCGGAGAAACCCAGCCCGAGGCGCTTATCCGCGAGCTGCGTGAAGAGTTGGGTATTGAAGCGCTGCCTGCGCAATATGTAGCAAGCCACCAGCGCGAAGTCTCGCAGCGGTTAATCTACCTGCACGCCTGGCACGTTCCTGCGTTTAGCGGCGAGCTCACGGCGCACTACCACAGCGCGCTGGCGTGGTGTACGCCGGAAGAGGCGTTTGGCTACGCCCTGGCCCCCGCGGATATTCCGCTGCTGGAAGCGTTTATTGTTTTACGCGACGCCAGACCAGCGGGTTCGTGCCGATAACGCGCTCGTCGCGCTGGCACTGCAGCAGCACGCCGTCTGCTTTCACCACGGCCCCTTCCGAGTAGTTCTGATTCTGATAGATACAGCACTGATTGCAGGGCTGCACCGTTTGATTCTGACCGCTGGAGCTAAACACTTCCGGCGGCACATTCACTTCCACATCCGGACGAATGCGGTCAGCCTGCGCGCCAGCAGTGAAGATCAGACATAACGCGGTGAGTAGATAACGGTTCATAGACACATCTTCCTGTTGTTCCTTGATAATGACTATAACGGTAAACCAGAGCGGAACCTTTAATTTATCTCTTCATCGCTTTTGGTTATGACACAGCACATGTCATTAATTTCCCTTTCGCCCTACATTTCTGCTTGCCACACAAAGCGGTACGGGTGGTATAGTCAAAAAAACAACACAAAACGTATAAGTCATATACAAACATTATTATAAGAGGTTCTTATATCTATGGATCAGACACGCTCTCTGGAAAGTTTCCTTGCCCATGTTCAGCAGCGCGACCCGCACCAAAGCGAGTTCGCGCAGGCCGTGCGTGAAGTGATGACCACCCTGTGGCCCTTCCTTGAACAAAACCCGCGCTATCGCCAGATGTCTCTGCTTGAACGCCTTGTCGAGCCAGAGCGCGTGATCCAGTTCCGCGTGACGTGGGTGGACGATCGCAATCAGGTGCAGGTCAACCGCGCGTGGCGCGTGCAGTTTAACTCGGCCATTGGCCCGTTTAAGGGCGGCATGCGCTTCCATCCTTCCGTGAACCTGTCGATCCTGAAATTCCTCGGCTTCGAGCAGACCTTTAAAAACGCCCTCACCACGCTGCCGATGGGCGGCGGGAAAGGCGGAAGCGATTTCGATCCGAAAGGCAAAAGCGAAGGCGAAGTGATGCGCTTCTGCCAGGCGCTGATGACCGAACTCTACCGTCACCTCGGCCCGGATACCGACGTTCCTGCCGGTGATATCGGCGTCGGCGGACGTGAAGTGGGCTTTATGGCCGGGATGATGAAAAAGCTCTCCAACAACAGCGCCTGCGTCTTTACCGGCAAGGGGCTGTCGTTTGGCGGGAGCCTGATTCGCCCGGAAGCGACCGGGTACGGCCTGGTTTACTTCACCGAGGCCATGCTCAAGCGCCACGGTTTAGGCTTTGAAGGCATGCGCGTCGCGGTGTCCGGCTCCGGTAACGTGGCGCAGTACGCGATTGAGAAAGCGATGCAGTTTGGCGCTCGCGTGGTAACCGCCTCTGACTCCAGCGGCACGGTGGTGGATGAAGCGGGCTTCACGGCAGAGAAGCTGGCGCGCCTGTGTGAAATCAAAGCCAGCCGCGATGGACGCGTGGCGGATTACGCCCGGGAGTTTGGCCTGACCTACCTGGAAGGAAAACAGCCGTGGGGCGTGCCGGTGGATATCGCCCTGCCGTGCGCCACGCAGAACGAGCTGGACGTTGAAGCCGCGCGCACGTTGATTAGCAACGGCGTAAAAGCGGTGGCCGAAGGGGCGAACATGCCGACCACCATCGACGCGACCAATCTGTTCCTGGATGCGGGCGTGCTGTTTGCACCGGGCAAGGCCGCTAACGCCGGTGGCGTGGCAACCTCCGGCCTCGAGATGGCGCAAAACGCCGCGCGTCTCGGCTGGAAGGCAGAAAAAGTGGATGCGCGCCTGCACCATATCATGCTGGATATTCACCACGCCTGCGTGGAGTACGGCGGTGAAGCGTCGCAAACCAACTACGTGCGCGGGGCGAATATCGCCGGATTCGTGAAGGTGGCGGATGCGATGATCGGGCAGGGTGTGATTTAAGGTTTATATCGTGCGGCCGGGTGCCCTCACCCCGGCCCTCTCCCACAGGGAGAGGGAGAAAACCGGGCGTATCAGGCCGCGCTTTTCTTCTTTTTAAACGGTTTCTTAACCCCCGCGCCTGGTGCAACCATCCCTCTGAAGCGCTTCACCGGCGTGCTGCGCGCCTGATCGATCAGCTGGTAAAGCGTCCCCACCAGCGGCTGCATAAAGTCCTGATAGCGGCACTGCTTCTCGCTGATCTGCGTCAGCACCGATTCCCAGTGCGCGGTCATGTCCGGCCTGGCGGCCAGCTCCGGCAGGGAGTGAATCAGCGCGCGGCCCGGCTCGGTCGAATGGATATAGCGCCCCTTTTTCTCAAGAAAACCGCGCTTAAAGAGCAGCTCGATGATCCCCGCGCGGGTTGCTTCCGTACCCAGACCGTCGGTGGCGCGCAGGATCTTCTTCAGATCTTTATCCTGCACAAAGCGGGCGATCCCGGTCATCGCCGACAGCAGCGTCGCATCGGTGAAATGGCGCGGCGGCTGAGTCTGACGTTCAACCACTTCGCCCTTCTCGCACAGCAGTTCGTCATCTTTAGCAACTACCGGCAGCGGCGTGCCGTCGTTCTCCTCGTCACGCTCTTTGTTCCCCAACAGCGTGCGCCAGCCTGCTTCTGCAAGGAAACGGGCTTTAGCAATAAATTTCCCTTTCGCGATTTCCAGTTCGATTACGCATTTGCGGAACACCGCGTCCGGGCAGAACTGCATCAGGTACTGACGGGCGATCAGGTTATAGACCTTCGCTTCGTTGTCGGTCAGGTTGACGCTGCTGGCACGCGCCGTCGGGATAATCGCGTGGTGGGCGTCCACCTTTTTATCGTCCCAGCAGCGGTTATGGGTGTCCGGGTTCACCACCGGCTGCGGCAGCAGATCCGGCGCGTGCACGCTAATGGCGTTCATCACCGAATGACGTCCGGCAAAGTGCTCTTCCGGCAGATAGCGGCTGTCCGAACGCGGATAGGTGATGAGCTTATGGGTTTCGTAGAGCTTCTGGCAGATATCCAGCACGTTCTGCGCGCTCAAGCCAAACTTTTTGGCCGCCTCAATCTGCAGGGCCGACAGCGAGAACGGCAGCGGCGCGGGTTCTGATTCCCGTTTATCGTTATAGCTGGTAACGATAGCCGGCTGCCCGGTAATGCGGTTAACCACATGATCGGCCAGCGGACGATGGAGCAGGCGCCCCTCTTCATCCTGATAGGATTCGCAGGCATCGCTTGGCTGCCAGACGGCGGTAAAGCGTTCGTCTTTAGGCGTGACGATATGCGCTTTCACTTCAAAAAAATCTTTAGCGACGAAGTTCTCAATCTCTTCGTCACGACGCACGACCAGCCCCAGCACCGGCGTCTGCACGCGCCCCACGGAGAGCACGCCCTGATAGCCCGCGTTGCGCCCGAGGATGGTGTAGGCGCGGGTCATGTTGATACCGTACAGCCAGTCGGCGCGGGCACGCGCGAGCGCCGAGACGCACAGCGGAATAAACTCGCTGTTGGCGCGCAGGCGCGAAATGGCTCGCTCCACCGCCTGCGGGTTGAGGTCGTTGATCAGACAGCGCTGCACCTGCTGGCGCTTTTCCGGCGCCAGCTCCAGATAGTCCAGCACCTCATCGACCAGCAGCTGCCCTTCCCTGTCCGGGTCACCCGCGTGCACGATTTCTTCGGCTTCATGCAGGAAGCGCTTGATCACGTTGAGCTGTTTGGTGACCGAAGGCCGGGGCTGCAGGCGCCATTTTTCCGGCACGATGGGCAGATCGTTTAAATTCCAGCGGGCGTAGCGGCTGTCATAGACATCAGGCTGCGCCTGCTCAAGCAGGTGACCGATACACCAGGTGACCACCTGCCCGTTACCGCATTCGATAAAGCCGTCGCCTTTGCGATGCGGCTTAGGCAGCACGTCGGCGATGGCACGGGCCAGGCTCGGCTTTTCGGCAATAAACAACCGCATCGAATTAACGGATCTCTATCATCGGTCGGCCACCGCGCGCGGTCACCAGCTCGCCGATCGCCGTCAGGGTGATGCCGAACTCGGCGGCGGTCGCCTGAACGTCAGCTTCTGACTCCGGCGTCACCGCCAGCAGCAGGCCGCCGGAGGTTTGCGGATCGCACAGCAGGTTGCGCCACTCCTCAGGCATTTCGCCCATCAGGTGACCGTAGCTGGCGAAGTTGCGCTGGGTACCGCCCGGGACCGCGCCCTGAGCAATATACTCTTCCACGCCCGGCAGCTTCGGCACGTCCTGATACCAGATCTGCGCCTGCACGCCCGCGCCCTGACAGACCTCAGAGAGGTGTCCCAGCAGACCAAAACCGGTGACGTCGGTCATCGCCTTCACGCCGTCGATATTGGCGAATGCCGCACCGGCGAGGTTCATCTGGCACATCACTTCCGTTGCCAGACCTTTGTGCTCCGGTTTCAGCAGGGACTTTTTCTCGGCGGTGGTCAGCACGCCAATGCCCAGCGGCTTGGTGAGGAACAGCTTACAGCCCGCCTGCGCGGTGCTGTTGCGCTTCACGCGTTCGGTCGGCACCACGCCGGTGACGGCCAGGCCGAAGATCGGTTCAGGTGCATCAATAGAGTGACCGCCGGCCAGCGCAATTCCCGCCTGCTGGCAGGCAAAACGGCCGCCATCAATCACTTCACGAGCCACTTCCGGCGGGATGGTGTTGATCGGCCAGCCCAGAATGGCAATCGCCATGATCGGCTTCCCCCCCATGGCAAAGATATCGCTGATGGCGTTGGTGGCCGCAATGCGACCGAAGTCGAACGGGTTGTCGACAATCGGCATAAAGAAGTCGGTGGTGCTGATAATACTGGTGCCGTTACCTAAGTCATAAACTGCAGCATCGTCACGCGTTTCGTTGCCGACAAGCAGGTTCGGGTCGACAAACTTCGCCTGTTCACTGTGCAGGATGGTCTCCAGCACTTTCGGGGAAATTTTACAACCGCAACCGGCTCCGTGGCTGTACTGCGTTAAACGAATGGTTTGCTCGCTCATGGACGTCTCCTGTCATCTCAATCGCGCTATGGTAGCGCTCATTCCATAAAGAGGTAAGTATGACTGTCTGAATTCTGCGGCAGATGCTCAGAATCCAGACAGTTTAGCGTGCGTTATCAGAAACGGCTGACGAAAGGCGTGGTGTCCGGCACGCTGATGGTGCTGGAGGCTTTAAGCTGCGGGGTACCGAGGTAGAGGAAGCCGACAATTTTGTCATGCTCACCGCAGCCAAAACCGTCCCGGACCGCCGGGCTTTCGGTCAGCGGGCCGGTGCGCCAGATACCGTTGAAGCCTTGTGCGACAGCGGCCATTTGCATCGCCATCACCGCACAGCCTGCGGACATTTCCTGCTCCCAAACCGGCACCTTATGGTCGGCCTGGCATTTTGCCACGACGGTGACGATCATCGGCGCGCGGAACGGAGCATTGCGCGCCTTGTCGATCCCTTTCTCATCCTGCCCGGCTGCCACCGCCCCCTGCTCCAGCAGCAGACTGAAACGATCGCGGCCTTCGCCTTCAATCACAAAGAAGTGCCATGGCTGCAGCGTGCCATGATCGGGGGCACGCATGCCGGCACGCAGAATGTTCTCCAGCTGCTCGCCTGCCGGGGCAGGTTCGGCCAGACGGGAAGCGCTACGGCGGTTAACAAGCAGTTCGAGTGCGTCCATTGGTTAACTCCTTTCTTGAAATTTACTCACAAAATTAACACGGCGGCAGATTTTGTTACAGCCTGGCAGGCGATTCCTGCTGACAAGTGGCGGTTGGGTCATTACGATAACCCAACATTACCGTCCAGTGGCGACGGAAACAGTCATTTTCTGGTTAGGGAGAATACATGCGAACCCTTTGGCGAATCATTGCCGGTTTCTTTAAATGGACGTGGAGACTGCTCAACTTCGTCCGCAACCTGGTGATGAACATCTTCTTCATCTTCCTGGTTCTGGTTTGCGCGGGCATCTGGATGCATATCAGTAACGCGAATCAGGCGCAGCATTCAACGCGCGGCGCGCTATTACTTGATATCACCGGCGTTATCGTTGATAAGCCGTCCACCAGCAGTCGCCTGAGCGTGATTGGTCGCCAGCTGTTTGGCGCAACCTCAGATCGTCTGCAGGAAAACTCCCTGTTTGATATCGTCGATACCATCCGCCAGGCCAAAAACGACCGTAACATCACCGGGATCGTGCTGGATCTGAAAGATTTTGCCGGAGGCGATCAGCCTTCAATGCAGTACATCGGTAAAGCGCTGCGCGAATTCCGCGACAGCGGCAAGCCGGTGATTGCCGTGGGCGACAGCTACAGCCAGGGGCAATATTATCTGGCGAGCTTCGCCAATAAGATCTGGCTCTCCCCGCAGGGTACGGTGGATCTGCACGGCTTTGCCACCAACGGCCTGTACTACAAATCGCTGCTCGACAAGCTGAAGGTCACCACCCACGTCTTCCGCGTCGGTACCTATAAATCCGCCGTTGAGCCGTTTATCCGCGACGATATGTCCCCTGCCGCCCGCGAAGCGGACAGCCGCTGGATTGGCGAGCTGTGGCAGAACTATCTGGGCACCGTTGCCGCGAACCGTCAGATTACGCCTGAGCAGGCGTTCCCTGGCGCGCAGGGCGTGCTGGAAGGCCTGCGTAAGGTTGACGGCGATACCGCGAAATATGCGCTGGATAACAAACTGGTTGATGCCCTGGGCACTAGCGCCGAGATTGAAAAATCCCTGAGCAAGCAGTTTGGCTGGAGCAAAGAGGATAAAAACTACAGCGCCATCAGCATGTATGATTACTCGACGAAAAAGCCGGATGACAGCGGTGACAGCGTCGCGGTGGTCTTTGCCAACGGTGCGATCATGGACGGTCAGGAGACCCCGGGGAACGTGGGCGGCGATACTACCGCGTCACAAATCCGCGATGCGCGCCTGGATCCGAAAGTGAAAGCGATTGTCCTGCGGGTCAACAGCCCTGGCGGCAGCGTGAGCGCCTCCGAGGTGATCCGCGCTGAACTGGCCGCGGCCCGCGCCGCCGGCAAGCCGGTCGTCGTCTCAATGGGCGGAATGGCCGCCTCCGGGGGTTACTGGATCTCAACGCCAGCCAACTACATCGTGGCTAACCCAAGCACGCTGACCGGTTCGATTGGTATCTTCGGGGTGATCAACACCGTAGAGAACAGCCTGGATTCCCTGGGCGTGCATACCGATGGCGTAGCGACCTCTCCGCTGGCGGATGTGTCGGTGACCAAATCCCTGCCGCCGGAAGTCTCTGAGATGATGCAGCTCAGCATTGAGAACGGCTATAAACGCTTTATCACCCTGGTCGCAGACTCGCGTAAAAAAACGCCTGAGCAGATCGACCAGATTGCGCAGGGCCACGTCTGGACCGGTCAGGATGCGAAGAGCAACGGACTGGTGGACAGCCTGGGTGACTTCGATGACGCGGTGAAGAAAGCCGCCGAACTGGCGAAGCTGAAGCAGTGGCATATCGAGTATTACCAGGACGAACCGTCGTTCTTCGATATGGTCATGGACAGCATGTCCGGCTCGGTACGCGCCATGCTGCCGGAGGCGCTGCAGGCTTACCTGCCTGCGCCAGTCGCCACGGCGGCAAAAGCGATGAAGGCAGAAAGCGATAAGCTTGCGGCCTTTAACGATCCACAGAGTCGTTACGCGTTTTGCCTGACCTGCGCTAACGTCCGTTAAAAACCGTCCCCTCTTCCCGCGAAGAGGGGATTTTTTTCTTTTGAAGAACAAGAACTCACTACCATGCAGAAGAAATCGATTTATGTAGCCTACACTGGCGGTACCATCGGTATGCAGCGCTCCGAAAACGGCTATATCCCCGTCTCTGGCCACCTTCAGCGTCAGCTTGCGCTGATGCCAGAATTCCACCGTCCGGAAATGCCTGACTTTACTATCCACGAATACGAGCCACTGATGGACTCCTCCGACATGACGCCGGAAGACTGGCAGCACATCGCGGATGACATTAAAGCCCATTACGACCAGTACGACGGCTTCGTGATCCTGCACGGCACCGACACCATGGCGTTTACCGCCTCGGCGCTCTCCTTCATGCTGGAGAACCTGAGCAAGCCGGTTATCGTCACCGGGTCGCAAATCCCGCTGGCGGAGCTGCGCTCCGACGGGCAGATCAACCTGCTGAACTCCCTGTACGTGGCGGCGAATTACCCGATCAACGAAGTGTCGCTGTTCTTTAATAACCGTCTGTATCGCGGCAACCGCACCACCAAAGCCCACGCAGACGGCTTTGACGCCTTCGCCTCCCCTAACCTGCAGCCGCTGCTGGAGGCCGGTATTCATATCCGTCGTCTGGGAACCCCTCCTGCGCCGAACACCGCCGGCGAGCTGATCGTGCATCCGATTACTCCGCAACCGATTGGCGTGGTCACCATCTATCCGGGTATCTCTGCGGACGTGGTGCGTAACTTCCTGCGCCAGCCGGTGAAGGCGCTGATCCTGCGCTCCTACGGCGTGGGCAATGCGCCGCAGAACGGCGAATTTCTGAAAGAGCTTCAGGAAGCCAGCGAGCGCGGAATTGTGGTCGTGAACCTGACCCAGTGTATGTCCGGTAAAGTGAATATGGGCGGCTATGCCACCGGCAACGCGCTGGCGCATGCGGGGGTCATCAGCGGCTTCGATATGACCGTTGAGGCAACGCTGACTAAACTTCACTATTTACTGAGTCAGGATCTGGACATTCAGTCCATTCGCAGCGCGATGATGCAAAACCTGCGCGGCGAGCTGACCCCGGACGAATAAGGAGTGCTCATGAAGCAACGCGCCCTGCTACTGGTCGATTTGCAAAATGATTTCTGCGCGGGCGGTGCGCTGGCCGTCGCCGAAGGTGACAGCACCGTTGACGTGGCCAACACGCTGATAGACTGGTGCAAAGCCCGCGGCGAAGCGGTTGTCGCAAGCCAGGACTGGCACCCGGCGAACCACGGCAGCTTTGCCAGCCAGCATAACGTCGAGCCCTTCACTCAGGGAGAGCTCGACGGGCTGGCGCAAACCTTCTGGCCGGATCACTGCGTACAGCAGACGGAAGGCGCGGCGCTGCATCCGCTCCTGAATCAGAAGGCAATCGACGCGGTGTTCCATAAAGGTGAAAACCCGGCTATCGACAGCTATAGCGCGTTTTTTGATAACGGGCATCGTCAGAAAACGGCGCTGGACGCGTGGTTACGTCATCACGAAATCACGGAGCTGATTCTGCTGGGCCTGGCGACGGACTACTGCGTGAAGTTCACCGTGCTGGATGCGCTCCAGTTAGGTTATACCGTCAGCGTCATCACCGACGGCTGCCGCGGGGTGAACATTCACCCGCAGGACAGCGCTCAGGCGTTTATGGATATGGCTGCGGAAGGCGCGACGCTGTATACGCTCGAAGACTGGCTGGAGACGCAGGCGTAAGCCTTTTAAGCCGGGTGGCGCTGACGCTTACCCGGCAATCCCCCCTCTCCGATCCCCCATAAAGTGAACTCCCTCGCATCCTCAGCGAAGCGGCAATGCTATTCTCTTTAGGCTGTTTTTTCGCCACGCCTTTTCCGTGGCGTGGTTAATTTTATTAAGTCAAAGAGGAACTTGTATGAAACGTTTGCCCTTGCTGGCAGCATTACCCCTGCTTTGCGCGTCAGTTGCCTCCGCCAGTTCCATGATGTCCGTGGGCTACTTTAACGGAGGTGGCGATGTCACCGCCGGACCGGGTGGCGATATCAATAAACTGGACGTTCGCCAGATCACCCATCTGAACTACTCGTTTGGTCTGGTCTATAACGACGAAAAAGACGAAACCAATGCCGCGCTGAAAGATCCGGCGAAGCTGCATCAAATCTGGCTATCGCCAAAAGTGGCGTCCGATCTGGCCTTAATCCCCACTCTGCGTAAGCAAAACCCGAACCTCAAAGTGCTGCTTTCCGTCGGCGGCTGGGGCGCGCGCGGCTTCTCTGGCGCAGCGGCAACCCAAGAGAGTCGCGCGGTGTTCATCCGCTCCGCGCAGGAGATTGTCGACAAATACGGCCTGGACGGGATCGATCTCGACTGGGAGTATCCGGTCAACGGCGCCTGGGGGCTGGTGGCAAGCCAGCCTGCCGACCGGGATAACTTTACCGCCCTGCTGAAAGAGTTGCGCGACGCGTTCGGGCATAAAAAGCTGGTCACCATTGCGGTAGGCGCGAATGCGGAAAGTCCGAAAAGCTGGGTGGATGTGAAAGCCATTGCGCCCCTGCTCGACTACATCAACCTGATGACCTACGACATGGCGTATGGTACGCAGTATTTTAACGCCAACCTGTATGACTCCAGCACCTGGCCGACGGTGGCCGCCGCGGACAAATACAGCGTGGACTTTGTGGTGAACAACTATCTGGCCGCCGGACTGAAGCCGCAGCAGATGAATCTCGGGATTGGTTTCTATGGCCGCGTGCCGAAACGCGCCGTAGAGCCGGGGATCGACTGGACCAAACCGGATGCGCAAAAAAATCCGGTTACCCAGCCCTACTTCGGGCCGCAGGAGATCGGGTTGTTCAAGTCACTCGGCTATGACCTGACCAAAGATACCTACGTGAAGTACAACGATATCGTGAAAAAGCTGTTGAACGATCCGCAGCAGCGCTTTACCGAGCACTGGGACGACCAGGCAAAAGTGCCGTGGCTCTCGGTGAAGGGTGCCGATGGCAACGCGCTGTTTGCGATTTCGTATGAGAACCCACGATCCGTGGCGATCAAAGCGGACTACATCAAAGAGAAAGGTCTTGCCGGGGCGATGTTCTGGGAGTACGGGGCTGATGACAACAATCAGTTAGCGAAACAGCTGGCGGAGTCGCTCGGGATCCCGCATGAGTAGTAAGACAATCAAGCCCTCTCCCCGTGGGAGAGGGTTGGGTGAGGGCATCAACCCGCACCGTTATTGCATTTTCATCGTCGCAATCGGCTTCGGCGTGATGCCAAAGTCTTCTTTCAGCTCACGCTTGCTCTTCATCACCATCTGGCCACGGGTGTCGATCGTCATGTGCTGTGCGTCGGTGTTATTGCGCGCCTGCCACAGCATCACCAGCTGCAGGCTGTTCTCTTTTTGCTCCGGGGTCAGCGCGACGCCATCGGGCCATTTTCCCAGCTCTACGGCGGTCACCAGACGCTGATAAATCTCCGGCGTCATACCGCTAATCATGTCATCAATATTCACAATCCCGCCCTTTCAAAGGAATAATTTGCTGAATCGTTTTTTCAACCCTTCACCTGGTCGCCGTTTTCGTCGTCAGTGAAGCTCATTGAGGCTGAATTCACGCAGAAACGCTCGCCCGTGGGCTGAGGGCCATCCGGGAAGACGTGCCCAAGGTGCGCATCGCAGTTGCCGCAGCGAATTTCCGTGCGCACCATGCCGTGCGACGAGTCGGTCAGGTAGCGGATGGCCTCATCGCTCACCGGCTCGTAAAAGCTCGGCCAGCCGCAGCCAGAATCAAATTTCGTTTGTGAATTAAACAGCGGCGCATCACAGACCAGGCAGTGGTAGACGCCGTCCCGCTTGTTGTGCAGTAAACGCCCGGTGAACGGCGGTTCCGTCCCGTGATTCTGCGTCACGTAAAACTGCATTTCTGTGAGGTTTTTTTTCAAATCTTCAGGGTTACGTTGGTTCGACATATGCTTACATCTCGCTGTAGAAACAGACATCTTTTAACCCGGATTCTAACAAAACATTAACACCCTTGCGTGCACTTTTGATCTAAACTTATGTGTCGCGAAAAGGCGGTCAGGCAATTGTGATCATGCTCACATTTTTATCCTGCGAGGCCTTTAAAATCCCGGCGCAGCCCCCATATGGGTGCGAGCTCAAAGGGAAAGTGAGGCGAGTCAGTCGCACAAACGTTAGTCACAGGATTGATTTGTCGCAATGATTGACACGATTCCGCTTGACGCTGCGTAAGGTTTTTGTAATTTTACAGGCAACCTTTTATTCACTAACAAATAGCTGGTGGAATATATGACTATCAAAGTAGGTATCAACGGTTTTGGCCGTATCGGCCGTATTGTTTTCCGTGCTGCTCAGAAACGTTCTGACATCGAAATCGTTGGTATCAACGATCTCCTGGACGCTGAATACATGGCGTACATGCTGAAGTACGACTCAACTCACGGTCGTTTCGACGGCACCGTTGAAGTGAAAGACGGCCACCTGGTTGTTAATGGCAAAACCATCCGCGTTACTGCTGAAAAAGACCCAGCTAACCTGAAATGGAACGAAATCGGTGTTGACGTTGTTGCTGAAGCAACCGGTATCTTCCTGACCGACGAAACTGCACGTAAACACATCACTGCGGGTGCGAAGAAAGTTGTTCTGACTGGTCCTTCCAAAGACAACACCCCAATGTTCGTTCGTGGTGCAAACTTCGAAACTTACGCTGGCCAGGATATCGTGTCTAACGCATCCTGCACCACCAACTGCCTGGCACCGCTGGCTAAAGTTATCAACGACAACTTCGGCATCATCGAAGGTCTGATGACTACCGTTCACGCAACCACCGCTACTCAGAAAACCGTTGATGGCCCGTCTCACAAAGACTGGCGTGGCGGCCGTGGCGCGGCTCAGAACATCATCCCATCCTCTACCGGTGCTGCTAAAGCTGTAGGTAAAGTACTGCCAGAACTGAATGGCAAACTGACTGGTATGGCGTTCCGCGTTCCAACTCCTAACGTATCCGTTGTTGACCTGACCGTTCGTCTGGAAAAAGCTGCTTCTTATGAAGAAATTAAGAAAGCAATCAAAGCTGCTTCCGAAGGCGCAATGAAAGGCGTTCTGGGCTACACCGAAGACGACGTTGTATCTACCGATTTCAACGGCGAAGTGTGCACTTCCGTGTTCGATGCTAAAGCGGGTATCGCACTGAACGACAACTTCGTTAAACTGGTATCCTGGTACGACAACGAAACTGGCTACTCTAACAAAGTACTGGACCTGATCGCTCACATCTCTAAATAAGTTGAGATGAGTGTTTGATCCAAAAAGGCGACTTCGGTCGCCTTTTTTATTTATAAGACAGAGGATTGCTTAATGATTAATAAAATTTTTGCACTTCCGGTAGTCGAACAACTTACCCCTGTGCTTTCCCGCCGTCAGATTGACGGTGCCGACGTTATCGTCGTTGACCATCCACGCGTTAAAGCCTCCGTGGCGCTGAACGGCGCCCACCTGCTCTCCTGGAAACCGGAAGGTGAAGCCGAAGGCTTATGGCTGAGCGATGCGACCTCCTTCAAAAAAGGGGCGGCTATTCGCGGTGGCGTACCGATCTGCTGGCCGTGGTTCGGCCCGTCCGCCCAGCAGGGTTTACCGTCTCACGGTTTTGCCCGTAACCAGCAGTGGACGCTGAAAGCGCACAACGAAGATGACAACGGCGCCGTGCTGACCTTTGAGCTGCAGGCTAATGATGAAACCCGCGCCCTCTGGCCGCATGATTTCACCCTGTACGCCCGCTTTAAGCTGGGTAAAACCTGTGAAATCGAACTGGAAGCCCACGGTGAGTTTGAAACCACCGCAGCCCTGCACACTTACTTCAACGTAGGTGATATCGGCGCAGTGAAGGTGAGCGGTCTTGGCGATACCTTTATCGACAAAGTGGATAACGCCAAAGAAGGTAAACTGAGCGACGGCGTACAGACGTTCCCTGACCGTACCGACCGCGTCTACCTGCACCCGGAAGCGTGCAGCGTGATCCACGACGGCGCGCTGAACCGCGGCATTGAAGTGGTCCATCATCATCACAGCGACGTGGTGGGCTGGAACCCGGGCCCGGCGCTGTCCGTCAGCATGGCCGACATGACGGATGAAGGGTATAAAACGTTTGTCTGCGTGGAAACCGCCTGCGTGAGCACCCCGCAAAAAGCGAGCGACGAAAAACCGTCTCGTTTAGGGCAGACGATTCGTATTGTTAAGCGATAATCTTACTGCACCACATCAAAGCAAACGGGGCGCACGCGCCCCGTTTTAATGCATCACTTGCACGATATTAGTGCGCAATCAGAACTTGTAGCTCACGCCGACAGAGAAAATACCTGCCCAGGACTTGTCGACCATCGGGCTATCCTTCACTTCGTCGCTCAGACGCTCATAGCGTCCGGTACCGTACACGCTCCAGTCACCGAGGAAGTTATAGCTCGCGGTCAGCTCCAGGTACGGATCCCAGCCGTCATCTGCGCTGTAGCTCTTCAGACCACTGCGGCGGGACTCGTTTTTAGACACGCCATAGTAGTAGTCGTTGTAGTTCTCGCTGTTGTACTGCACACCAATACCCGGCGTCAGGGTCAGCCCACCGTTGGTATAACGGTACAGCCACGCCAGATCCCAGATAAAGCCGTTGCTGTTATCGAGCGTATCGCCTGCCAGGGCCGTACGCAGGAAGCCATACTGGGTGTTATGCACGTATGAGAGCCCGGCCATCATCGAGCTTTTGCGCTTGTCGAGCTGACGAAGCGCGTGGCTGTCGCTGTCACCCGGCTTGAAGTGCGTTGGATCGTAGTAGGCCATGATGGAGAGCTTATCGGCCGTATCGTTCCAGAGATAGTAGCCGCCGCCGAGCCCGCGGAACCAGACGTTATCGCCTTCATAGGTGATAACGGGAACAGGATAAACGTCACGGTCATACTGTTTGTACGGGCTGTTAATGACGCCAACACCCGCGCCAACCGTCCACTGACTTTCCGCCTGTGCGGTGTTCACTGCGGTCGCGGCAAGGATGCCTAATGCCAGAAGTTTGAGTTTGGTCACAATCCATTCTTTCCTGTAGTCAAATAATCAGCGGATGAAGTGTAACCGCCATTCCCGTACATCCCAAAATTTTTTGCCTGCTAATCAGTCTGATTAACCCATTATTTTTAACTTATCAGATGACAGCCTGCTTTCATTTATATGACGGCTGAATGAAAAACGTGCATTTGTCTTATAACGACAGTGGAAATTTTTGGATGAGTTATTGATATGTCATTGAAAGTAGATTTTCTGGGCATGCAAGTTTTGCAAATGCCATCTACGCTTTAATTTAAGAAGAGTTTTCCTGAACACCTGCGGTTCTTAGCGTCTGACCTGGCACACAGGTTGCTGCTCTGGCAGTGAGGTGCGAGAGATTCTCTTCCGGGAGCCTCCATTACTCATACGAACGGCTCTTATCCTGTGCTAAAAAACGAAAGGACGGCATGCCATGAATATATTCGATCACTATCGCCAGCGCTATGAAGCTGCCAAGGACGAAGAGTTCACACTGCAGGAGTTTCTTACCATCTGTCGGCAAGATCGCAGTGCCTATGCCAATGCGGCAGAACGGCTATTGATGGCTATTGGTGAGCCAAACATGGTTGACACTGCCCTGGAGCCTCGGCTTTCCCGTCTCTTTTCGAATCGGGTGGTCGCCCGATATCCGGCGTTTGAAGAATTCTATGGTATGGAAGATGCCATCGAACAGATTGTCTCCTATCTGAAGCATGCCGCTCAGGGTCTGGAAGAGAAGAAACAGATCCTCTATTTACTCGGCCCCGTGGGCGGCGGTAAATCCTCGCTGGCGGAACGCCTGAAGTCGCTGATGCAGCGCGTGCCTATCTATGTGCTGAGCGCCAACGGTGAACGCAGCCCGGTGAACGACCATCCGCTGTGCCTGTTCAATCCGCAGGAAGATGCGCAGATTCTGGACAAAGAGTATGGCATCCCGCGTCGCTATCTCGGCACCATCATGTCGCCGTGGGCGGCAAAACGCCTGCACGAGTTTGGTGGCGATATCACCAAATTCCGCGTGGTGAAAGTCTGGCCGTCTATCCTTGAACAGATCGCCATCGCCAAAACGGAACCTGGCGATGAGAACAACCAGGACATCTCGGCGCTGGTGGGTAAAGTCGACATCCGTAAGCTGGAAAACTTCGCGCAAAACGATCCGGATGCCTACGGTTACTCGGGCGCGCTGTGCCGCGCGAACCAGGGGATTATGGAGTTCGTCGAGATGTTTAAAGCGCCAATCAAGGTGCTGCATCCGCTGCTGACGGCGACTCAGGAAGGCAACTACAACGGGACGGAAGGTATCTCCGCCCTGCCGTTTAACGGGATTATTCTCGCCCACTCGAACGAATCTGAATGGGTGACCTTCCGTAATAACAAAAACAATGAGGCCTTCCTTGACCGCGTGTACATCGTCAAGGTGCCTTATTGCCTGCGGATCTCCGAAGAGATCAAAATTTACGAGAAACTGCTTAACCACAGTGAGCTGGTGCATGCCCCCTGCGCGCCCGGCACGCTGGAAACGCTGTCACGCTTCTCCATCCTTTCGCGTCTGAAAGAGCCGGAAAACTCCAGCATCTATTCGAAAATGCGCGTCTATGACGGTGAAAGCCTGAAAGATACCGACCCGAAAGCGAAGTCGTATCAGGAATACCGCGACTATGCCGGGGTTGATGAGGGGATGAACGGTCTGTCTACGCGTTTCGCGTTTAAGATCCTCTCCCGCGTCTTTAACTTCGACCATGCGGAAGTGGCGGCCAACCCGGTTCATCTGTTCTACGTGCTGGAGCAGCAAATCGAGCGCGAGCAGTTCCCGCAGGAGCAGGCCGAACGCTACCTTGAGTTCCTCAAAGGTTACCTGATTCCGAAATACGCCGAGTTCATTGGCAAAGAGATCCAGACGGCCTACCTGGAATCCTATTCAGAGTACGGGCAGAACATTTTCGACCGTTATGTCACCTACGCTGACTTCTGGATCCAGGATCAGGAGTACCGCGACCCGGATACCGGCCAGCTGTTTGACCGTGAATCCCTGAACGCGGAGCTGGAAAAAATCGAGAAGCCTGCCGGGATCAGCAACCCGAAAGACTTCCGTAACGAGATTGTGAACTTCGTCCTGCGCGCCAGAGCGCATAACAACGGGCGCAATCCGAACTGGACCAGCTACGAGAAACTGCGCACGGTCATTGAGAAGAAAATGTTCTCCAATACCGAAGAGCTGCTGCCGGTGATCTCGTTTAACGCCAAAACCTCAACCGATGAACAGAAAAAACACGACGATTTTGTCGACCGTATGATGGAAAAAGGCTACACCCGCAAACAGGTCCGCCTGCTCTGCGAATGGTACCTGCGCGTGCGTAAATCGTCTTAAAACAAGTGCCCGGCAGCGTTTAGCGCCTGCCGGGCCTACAAAATGCAAGTTGGCAAATGCAGTACGGGGGGTATATGACCTGGTTTATTGACCGGCGTCTTAACGGCAAAAACAAGAGCACGGTGAACCGCCAGCGCTTCTTGCGTCGTTATAAAGCGCAAATTAAACAGTCTATCTCCGAGGCCATCAACAAACGCTCGGTGACCGACGTCGACAGCGGCGAGTCTGTCTCCATCCCCACCGATGACATCAGCGAACCGATGTTTCATCAGGGGCGAGGCGGCCTGCGCCATCGCGTACACCCAGGTAATGACCACTTCGTTCAGAACGACAGAATTGAGCGCCCTCAGGGCGGCGGAGGTGGTTCAGGAAGCGGTCAGGGACAGGCCAGCCAGGACGGTGAAGGCCAGGACGAATTTGTCTTCCAGATTTCGAAAGATGAATATCTCGACCTGCTGTTTGAAGACCTGGCGCTGCCGAATCTGAAAAAGAATCAGCATCGTCAGCTTAATGAATATAAAACCCATCGCGCGGGCTATACCGCCAACGGCGTGCCCGCCAACATCAGCGTCGTGCGTTCGTTGCAGAACTCGCTGGCGCGACGCACGGCCATGACGGCAGGCAAACGTCGCGAACTGCGCGAGCTCGAGAGCAACCTGAAGGTCGTGGAAAACACGGAACCGGCGCAACTGCTGGAAGAGGAGCGCCTGCGTAAAGAGATTGCAGAGCTGAGGGCGAAGATCGAACGGGTACCGTTTATCGACACCTTCGACCTGCGCTACAAGAACTACGAAAAACGCCCTGAGCCCTCCAGCCAGGCGGTGATGTTCTGTCTGATGGACGTGTCCGGCTCGATGGATCAGGCAACCAAGGATATGGCGAAGCGTTTTTATATTCTGCTCTATCTGTTCCTGAGCAGAACCTATAAGAACGTGGAGGTGGTCTATATCCGCCACCACACTCAGGCGAAAGAGGTGGATGAGCATGAGTTCTTCTACTCGCAGGAGACCGGCGGGACCATCGTCTCAAGCGCCCTGAAGCTGATGGATGAAGTGGTGAAAGAGCGTTACGACCCGTCGCAGTGGAATATTTATGCCGCGCAGGCGTCGGACGGCGATAACTGGGCCGACGACTCACCGCTGTGTCACGAGATCCTGGCGAAGAAAATTCTGCCGGTGGTGCGTTACTACAGCTATATCGAAATCACCCGCCGTGCACACCAGACCCTGTGGCGGGAGTATGAACATCTGCAATCGATGTTTGATAATTTTGCCATGCAGCATATCCGTGACCAGGATGATATTTATCCGGTGTTCAGGGAGCTGTTCCACAAGCAATCTTCTACCAGCAACGCATAATCAAACAGCCAGCGAAAGCGCTGGCTGTTTTCTTTCGACCCCGCTCATCCCGTGTTAATGTAGAACGACTGGATTATCACCGGGAAATCGTTATGACTGACGACGTTATTGGGGCAGGAACCCACCAGCAACTGATTACCTTACTCACCGAGCAGGGCGCGCGGTTTCGCGTCATGGAGCACGAGGCGGTCGGGAAATGTGAAGCGGTAAGTGAAATTCGCGGAACCGATCTGCGGCAAGGCGCCAAAGCCCTGGTCTGCAAGGTGAAGGGAAACGGCGTAAAAAAACACGTTCTGGCGATCCTCGCCGCCGATCTGCAGGCTGACCTGAGCCAGCTTGCCAGTCATTTTGGCGGGCTAAAGGCCTCCCTCGCCAGCCCGGCCGAGGTCGATACCCTGACCGCCTGCGTTTTCGGCGCTATCCCGCCCTTTAGCTTCCATCCTGATTTGGCGCTGGTTGCCGACCCGCTGCTGTTCGAGCGTTTTGACGAAATCGCGTTTAACGCTGGCCTGCTGGAGAAATCCGTGATTATGGATACCCAGGATTACCTGCGCATCGCCCGTCCTGAGCTGGTAACTTTCCATAAAGCGTAACTACAATGGCTGACGCCCTGTCAGCCTTTTCGTTCCAGAAACAGCACGGAGGCAACGAGAATAACGGCAATAGCGAAAAACGATGAGGAGATAATCAGCGTTTCCACAAACATGTGATCGTTCATGATGGCGACCCCTTTTGCGATATCTGCCTCCGTTTTAATCCGCGTAAATGACAAGGTTATGACAACAATAAAATCTTTTTAAAACTGTCCTGCGTCGCGTTTGCGCGTACAGTAAGCAGGTTAATTATTCTGGCAAGGATTCCCTATGTTTGACCCTACTCTGCTCATTCTTCTGGCACTCGCCGCGCTCGGCTTTGTCAGCCATAACACCACGGTCGCCATCTCGATTCTGGTGCTTATTATTGTTCGCGTGACCCCGTTAAATACCTTTTTCCCGTGGATAGAAAAACAAGGCCTCACCATCGGGATAATCATTTTAACCATCGGGGTAATGGCGCCCATCGCCAGCGGTACGCTTCCTGCATCAACCCTGCTGCACTCGTTCGTAAACTGGAAATCGCTGGTGGCGATCGCGGTGGGGATTTTTGTGTCGTGGCTGGGCGGTCGCGGCGTCACGCTGATGAGCAGCCAGCCCTCGCTGGTGGCGGGTCTGCTGGTGGGCACCGTGCTGGGCGTGGCGCTCTTCCGCGGCGTGCCGGTCGGCCCGCTGATTGCGGCAGGCCTTGTCTCGCTGTTTATCGGGAAGTCGTAGTCAGGCTGGCCATATAACGCGCTGGCGTCTGGCCCAGTCCCTTTCTGAACATGGTGATAAACGCGGTGGTCGAGTCATAGCCCAGTGACTGGGCCACCTGCTGTACCGATTTCCCGCCGATCAGGTGCTGTAACGCCACGATCAGCTGCAGCTGGTGACGCCAGCGGCGAAAGCTTAAACCGGTCTCTTTCACCACCAGCCGCGCCAGGCTGCGTTCGCTCATGGCAAAATGGCTCGCCCACTGCGCCAGCGTCTGCCAGGCGGCGGGCTCTTCCGCCATCTTCTCGCTCATCAGTCGAATTTTAGGATGGGGCGAGACGGGCAGCTGCAGGTGCTCCTGACGCTGGAGCGGCAGCTCGTCAAACAGCACGTCCACCAGGCGCGACGTGGTCGCAAGAGGAAGCTGCTCACGCGATTTTTCCGCCAGGGATAAAATCAGCTCCCGCACCAGAGGAGAGATTTTCAGGGTACAGCAGCGTTCGGGCAAGCTTGCCGCCCCCGGCTCAATAAATAAAAAGCAGAGCTGCGCGCCCGGCGTGGCTCTGTTGCTGTGCGGCATCTGGCCGGGGATCCAGACGGCGTACTGGGGCGGAACCATCAGCATCGCATTTTCCACTTCGCAGGTGATTGCGCCGCCAAGGGCCAGAATCAGCTGCCCCTTACGGTGATGATGCCGGGGAATATATTGTTCCTCCGCCACCACCTGAATGCGAAATGCGACGGCCGCATCGTACTGGCTATCAGGATCGTAGCCCTCCAGTCCCAGACCAATCATCAGCTTGTCCGATATTAGCGATAAACTGTCATTTTAGCCTGATTTCAACTGCTGAGAAAATCGGTATTGTGTGCCCTCGCTTGAACGTATGAGAACATAATGACTACTGCTATTCGCACCTCAGGAAAACACGGCGCGCTGTTGATTGCAGGCATCCTGATGATTGCCACTACGCTTCGCGTCACCTTTACCGGCGCAGCGCCGCTGCTCGACACTATTCGTCTTGATTATGGCTTAAGCACGGCGCAAACCGGTCTGCTGACCACCCTGCCTCTGCTGGCTTTCGCCCTTATCTCGCCGCTCGCCGCAGGCGTTGCCCGACGTATCGGCATGGAGCGCAGCCTGTTTATCGCCCTGCTGCTGATTTGCGCCGGAATTGCGGTTCGCTCTCTGCCTTCCGCCGCGCTGCTGTTCATCGGTACGGCAGTCATTGGCTGCGGTATTGCGCTCGGGAACGTGCTGTTACCCGGATTAATTAAGCGTGACTTTCCGGGCCAGGTGGCGAAGCTCACCGGTGCTTATTCCCTGACAATGGGCGTCTCGGCGGCGTTTGGTTCAGCGATGATTGTTCCCCTGGCGCAGGGGAACGCGGGCTGGCATGGCGCCCTGCTGATGCTGATGGCGTTTCCGCTGGTCGCGCTGCTGCTCTGGTTACCCCAGTGGCGTCAGAAACACGTTGCAGCGGTAACGGGCGCTGGCGCGCTGCATAATCGCGCCATCTGGCGCTCGGCGCTCGCCTGGCAGGTGACGCTCTTTTTAGGGATTAACTCGCTGATTTACTACGTCATCATCGGCTGGCTGCCGGCGATACTGCTGAGCCACGGCTACAGCGAAGCGCAGGCCGGCTCGGTGCACGGGCTGCTGCAGCTGGCCACGGCCGTGCCGGGGCTTGCCGTTCCGCTGATCCTCCACCGTCTGAAAGATCAGCGGGCGATTGCAGGCGCAGTGGCGCTGCTGTGCGCGATAAGCGCGGCGGGATTATGGTTTATGCCAGGCATGGCGGTGATGTGGACGCTGGTGTTTGGCTTTGGCACAGGAGCAACGATGATCCTCGGCCTGACGTTCATCGGTCTGCGCGCCAGCTCCGCGCACCAGGCTGCGGCGCTGTCCGGCATGGCGCAGTCGATTGGCTATCTGCTCGCCGCCTGCGGCCCTCCGCTGATGGGGAAAATTCACGATAGCGCAGGAGACTGGCGGATCCCGCTTCTGGGCTGCGCCCTGGCCGCGGTGATAATGGCCCTCTGCGGCATCTTAGCCGGGCGAGACCGGGAGATCGCGCCCCGTTAAACAGTGTGGCAGACCCTCGGGTCTGCCTTTTTTAACCGCGGGCCGCGCGCAGCATCGCCTGCACCAGCACGACCGGACGTCCTTCCAGCGCACCACGCTCGTGCTGGAATAAGGTGATCACGAAGAACGGGTGCGTGACCAGTTCTGCGGCGCGAATTTCTCCCTGGTCGTCCCAGCCCGTAACATGCATATCACCGCTTTCCAGCGCCTGCGCAAACGCCGGCGACACGCCATAGTTACAGTGATATCCCTCTTCAATTTCCGGCTTGCCGTACGCTTTGGCGATCAGCGTATTTTTGCGCAGTTCAATCGCATCGGTTTTTTCCACCAGCGAGCAGGTCAGCGGCGCAATCACCATGGTGCCTTCGGTATCCGTCTCAGCGTGTGCCGCATCAGCCCAGCCCAGCACGTTTCGGGCATACTCAATCAGCGCATGCTGGAACCCGCCGCAGGTGCCCAGGAACGGGATGATGTTTTCACGGGCATAGCGCGCGGCGATAAAAGCGGCCTCGGTGTTTTTATAGGGGCTGGCGGGTACCAGCCAGATGGCATCGTAGCCCACCAGATCTTCAGGGCTTGTCAGCTCCGTGGTGGCAAGCCAGTCGTAATCGGCGGTGAGGTCAAGCACTGCGGCGGCGTCGTCGATGGCCAGCGGGATCGCCTGATGCGCAATTACACTGGGATTGTAATCGCCAACCAGCGCAATGCGCAGCGTCGTTTTAACCGGGAGGTGTTCCATGAAAGGTTCCTTATGCCAGAGTATTATCAGATAACATAAGGAACCTCAGACTACCGATCTTTTGCAATTATCACAATACCTTAAATTGGGAGGGTGGAATCATGATTCAATGCAAACGCGTGTACGAACAGGCAGGCCCTGACGACGGCTATCGGGTACTGGTGGACAGGCTGTGGCCGCGCGGTGTTAAGAAAACGGACCTCGCGTATGACGAATGGTGTAAAGCGCTCACGCCCTCAACTGAACTACGCAAGGCCTTTCATAGCGAAACCATTGATTTCGCCGCCTTCAGTCAGGCCTATCGGGAAGAGCTGGCGCAGCATGCTGACGAGGGCGTGCGTCTGGCAACGCTGGCGCACAGGCAGACCGTCACCCTGCTCTTTGCTGCCAAAAACACGGAGCAAAATCACGCCCTGGTATTAGCCGACTGGCTGCGCCACCTGTGATCAGCCGATCGCCAGCTCATCGAGGATTTGCGGCGCTTCATCGGGGGTGAGCGGCATCAGATGTTCGGCGCGGACAAACGCAAAGCCGTGCTGATTGTCAAAGGCGTAGACATCCCCCGTCACCAGCCAGAGCGCACGATCTGCGGTGGTCGGTAATTGCGTCATCACGCCGTTGACCGGGTTAACGAAGCGCAGGCCAGGCTGGCACAGGCCAAACAGCTCAACAGATTTACCAATATTTCGACGGCCTGACGCCGTGCGGGCACCCACGATCATCGCCATGCTGCCCGGTTTTAGCTGAAACATACTTCTCTCGCGGAAACGAACGCCAGAAACTGGCTAAGATTAATCCTAAAGAGAAGTGTATCGCAGGCGGTATCCGTCTGTCACCTGGTGGGTTGCGGATGATCGCGGCGATAGAGCGTCCATTCATCGATCACTTCGCCGCCCGGTAATTTGCACTCGGTGCGAACGCCCTGCGGACTTTGAACCGGGATCTGTTCCCCGCCTTTCTCCAGGCAGTAGACGGAGGCCGGGTTCGCCATACCGATAACGTGCGGCGGTTTCGGTGCATCGGGTGGCGTGGTTTTTGCGGTGCAGGCGGCCAGGGGAAGCGCCAGCGCCAGAAGCAGAAATCTCATCTCATTGATCCTTGTGACATCATGACAGTCTAAGGGTAACGGGTCATCGCCGCGTTCTCCATGATTTCTCCATTTTAACTGCACTTTTCAGCACTATAGTGTGGCATGTTCTCGATATGACCAGAGAACATCATTCCGTAATCAAGATGTCTTTGCCCCGGTCTCAACAACGGGGCTTTTTTTCTATCCTGCTGCCCGCTCCCTGCATATATTAAATTTTCTGTATTCATGTTTTACTATGCCAGAAGCCTAAAAACTCAGCATAACATGCAGATGCAGACGTCTTCTGCCTGGGAGTCATTCTACGTCATGTCGGATCTTATCCTCGCTCGCGTTTCAGAAACCCTTGCCACCGAGCAATCCCTTGAAAGCCTCGTTCGCCAACTGCTGGAGATGCTGGAGATTGTCACCGACATGGAGTCGACCTACCTGACGAAGGTGGATATCGAGGCGCGGCTGCAGCACATCCTCTATGCCCGCAACAGCAAACAGATGACGATCCCGGAGGGGTTTAGCGTCCCATGGGATGAGACGCTGTGCAAACGCGCGCTGGACAGTGACACGATGTTCAGCAACGACGTGCCCGAACGCTGGCCCGAGTGTGAAGCTGCAAAAGCGCTTGGCATTACCACCTACATGAGTATTCCAGTCCATCTTGCGGATGGTTCACTTTACGGAACGCTCTGCGCCACCAGCACGGCCAGAAAGCCGCTGAGCGAGCGCGGTGAACAGGTTCTGAAGCTCTTCGCCGGGCTGATTGCCCAGTCGATTCAGAAAGAGTCGCTGGTGACCCAGCTTCGCGAAGCCAATGCGGCCCTCATCGCGCACTCCTATACGGATGCCCTTACCGGTTTACCCAACCGTCGCGCCATTTTTGAAGATCTGACCACCCTCTTTTCTCTGGCCCGACACCTGAAGCGTAACGCCATCATCGCATTTATCGATCTGGATGATTTCAAGCTGATTAACGATCGTTACGGCCACGAGGCTGGCGACCAGTTCCTGATAGAAGTGGGCAAGCGTTTGACCGAAGAGAAACAGCAGGACGATATTATCGGTCGTCTGGGGGGTGATGAATTTCTGGTCGCGTCGCTGAGCCAGCCCCACCAGGACGGGGATAACGCGCAGCTTACGTTGCTCAAAACGCGCCTCAGCGCCTGCATCGCCGGCGAATACTGGCTGGGCAGCGTTCATATTATTTATCCGGGAGCCAGCTTCGGCGTTATCGAAGTGGACCCTGCCGCAACCGATCCTGACAGCGCGTTACGCGCCGCGGATGTGGCGATGTATCAGGATAAGAAAGGAAAAAGCAAAACACGCTTTCTCACTATGGATTAACCCCGTACACTCTACGGCGTTATTGAAACCGAAACAGGTGATGGTATGAGAATAGGGATCCTCTTCCCGGTCGTTATATTTATAACGGCGGTGGTTTTTTTAGCGTGGTTTTTTGTCGGCGGCTACGCGGCTCCGGGGGCATAAATGCGGAAGACAACCGTCATTATGCTGATCGTTGCCATTGCGGCGTTTGCCGGCACGCAGCTTGGCTGGTGGTAAACCCGATACGTAAAAAGGCCGCCATCCGGCAGCCTTTTTCATCGCTTTCAGAACTTAGCTTTTGATCTTTCTGTAGATAAACAGAACAACCAGCGCACCGATCACCGCGACGGCGAAACTGCCGAAGTTAAAGCCATCGACCTTGCCAAAACCGAACAGCGTACTGATCCAGCCGCCGACTACCGCACCGACAATACCCAGTATTACGGTGACGATAAACCCACCGCCATCTTTGCCCGGCATGATCCACTTCGCCAGAATACCCGCAATAAGCCCAAAGATAATCCAGGATAAAATTCCCATAACTTTCCTCTCTGTATGGTTTTTGTCATTAAATCAACGACACAAAAAGAATAGCACAGGATCTGAGAAAGGAAATTTGTGATATGCATCACTCTATGTGGTTTTTCTCCTGTCATACCCCAACAAACGCGTACCGGTTACGTCCCGCGCGTTTTGCCTGATAGAGCGCCTGGTCAGCGGCGATAATGATATTCTGCTGGCTGCCCGCGATGTCGACGGCACGTGCGGTAGAAATTCCGACGCTGACCGTTACCCGCCCAAAGGGGCTAAAGGCATGGGCGATTTGCAGCGAGAACACGTTACGAATAATCGTCTGGGCCAGACGAAGCGCTTCCTGGATGTCCGTATCAGGTAATATCAGCGCAAACTCCTCTCCGCCGTAGCGCGCCACGATCTGATTACCACGAGTAAGACTCTCCCTGAGACTGTTTCCCAGCAGCGCCAGACAGCGGTCCCCTTCCGGATGGCCGTAGTTATCGTTGTATTTTTTGAAGAAGTCCACGTCCACAATCAGTATCGAAATCGGTGCATCATGCGCGGCACAAAGCGCGATTTCCGAGAGGATTTTTTCATCAAAAATGCGACGGTTGTAAAGCCCGGTCAGCGCATCCTCAGAGGCGATAATCTTCAGCGCCTTGTTATCTCTGGTTTTTCTGGATAAGTCGGAATACAGGAAGTATGACGCGACGATGAGTATCGCCGTGAACACGAAAATGAGTACCGCCAACTGAATCGCCTGCTTGCGCCAGGGTGCAAGGGCCTCATCAATGCTGACGGCCACGGTGGTGACCAGCCCGTAGCGTCTGTTTTTCTCATAGGCATAAATGCGTTCGATCTTATCAAACCGCGAAATGGAACTGGCTATCCCGGTATTTTGTACCTTGAGGTATTTCCTGAAGAGCGGTGAATCGGAAACAATCGTGCCAATATAGGTATTTTTAAAAGGATAACGGACCAGCAGCACGCCTGACTCTGTTGTTAAGCCAATGACGCCCGCGTGACCAATATTAATCTGCCCGTAGAGCGCGAGAAAATTTTCGATACCCAGGGTCACCACCACAACACCGTTAAATGCCCCGGTGTGGGTTTCAAGGCGCCGACTAATGGTGATGACCCATTTACCATTGGTTCTGCTGACTACGGGCTCGCCAATAAAAATCTGCTGATTTTTATTTTCCTTGTGATAGATAAAAAATGACCTGTCCGATCCTTTGCGTGGGCCCGTAAAAGTTTCGTGCAACGCGGTAAAGATATCGCCCTGAGCATCGTAAACAACCACATTATTAATCTGGGTAAGGAGATTATCCTGATTATTTATCATCCGCTGAATATGGGTCGCCTGCTGCGGGGTCATACCATAAATTTCGATTATGTCGGAAACGGTAGTAATTAACATTTCACTCTGGCGCATGATCCCCTCGGTGTACACATCAAGGGTATGGCTCAGGTTAGCGACGCTGGTATTAATTTGCTGGATTGACTGCTGTCTGGACGTGGCAATTTGGACGGCAAGCGACAGCGAGATGATCAATGAGACAATGATGACGGTAATGGTTGTTGTGTAAAAAGTATTTTTCACATGCACGAGCTTTTCCACCTTATCACGCCTGACATCCCTGGCTGACAACTCTTGTCACTGTAACAAAGCTCAGGATAAGAGGAAAATGAATTGCACTTAAGCATGCAACAGAAGCTCGTCGTAATTTCGTTTTACAAACTTACCGTCTCCCGGGGCTTAGATAAAATGACTTTAATAAAATCGATATAGGAGACGGGCTTACCAAAATAATAACCCTGTAACAGCGTAATCTCATTACGGTTGAGATACTCCAGCTGCGCTTTCGTTTCTACGCCTTCAGCCACAATGCGTAATGAGAGTTTTTTCGCCAGGTCAATGACGCAGTCCAGCAGGATCGTTGAGTCTTTTTCATCTGAAACCCGGTTCACAAAGCTTTTATCAATTTTAATATAATCAATGGCAAGCGCATTAAGGCATGAAAGACCTGAATAGCCGGTACCAAAATCATCCAGTGCAATGACAAAACCGGCGTTATGCAGCATGTTAAGGTTTTCCACCAGGTGAGGATTATCGATCAGCGGCTCACGCTCGGTCACCTCGAGAACCAGTTTGACTTCTTTACCCTGAAACCCCTTCCCGAATACACGACAGTCACCGATGAAGGATGGCGCATTGATGTGTCTGGCGCTGATGTTCACCCCGATATGAAACCCGTCCGGGAGCTTAGGCAAAAGCGGCTTAAGCTGCATCACCACTTTCGCCATCAACCCTTTGGTTAGCGGAATAATCAAACCGCTACGTTCGGCAATCGGAATAAAGACATCCGGTGGAATAAAGCCTGACTTTGGATGCTTCCATCTTGCCAGGACTTCAACGCCATACAGCCCGCCGGTATCACCGTTCACGATCGGCTGGTAATACGGCACGATCTCCCCCTGCAAAATGGCCTTACGTAAGTCGTCTTCAAATGAGGTGCTTTTCCCCTTGTAACGGCGGATCAAAATGCCCACCGCCACCGATAGCACGAGAATCAGTAGTATCAGGCTCCATCCCTGTTGCAGCAGCCGCGTCAGGCTAAAAAAGACAGGCGGTTGCCAGGCCAGACTAAAGGGGAATTGTGTAGATGCCGTAAGTGACCCCGTCCACGAGGCCGCTTTCCAGCCGGTCACATCACCGTTGCGCCCAAGCATGCTATTGCCGACAACCAACCCCAGGTCAACGCCGTTTGATGCGTTCGCGATGACGTCCTGCAAATGCGCATCGCTGACGCTGACGATGACACGCCCTCCCGCGATGGGCATCTGGAAGACAAGCACCGGGACGCCGTTCACCAGTCGATTGCCGGGCAGCAGCATTAATTTATGTTCAGGTAACGTCTCCGGATGCACAATCAATACGCCATTCCCGGGAAGGGAAGTACAGATGATTTTACCCTGCTGCTGGATCATGATGGCGCGCAGATGCGGTTTTAGCGCGGCTTCTGTCCCCAGCGCCAGCTGTCCGCTGCTGGTACACCCCTGCTCCGCAACGCGCTTCGCCGTGCTGGCCGCACTGACGGCTTCCGCCAGGATATTTTCTATTTTCTGGGTACTTGCCATGGCGGTATGACTATTATTAGCCTTCGCCATCTGCCATAGCTGCCAGTTAATAATCAGAATGCCGCTCAGAAAAAGAAACAAGGCACTCAGAATAGGGATCATCACGTTGCGCACGATGTTTTCCTTAATAGAAAAAACAAGCATCGATGTTCTGGAAGAAGAGCCTGTACTTACCCGGTATTGCTTATAACAATGAAAATAGCTTAGCTGAGAATTGTCTTAAAAAACTGATACTTTCGTATGAGTTCACCTGCCCGAATTTGCTCACCTGACGTGATTATCAGGCTTGTGCCTTGCCCTGGCTGTGTTAAGATTTGTCAAATCAGGGAGCGGACAGGATAACTGGAAAATGAAAAAACTCGTTGCCGTTGCGATCGTTTCAACGCTCCTGGTCATCCTGTCTCTTTATGCGGTCAATGCTGTTATCGTGGGGCAGCAGAAGAGCAAACAGCGTGAGATATCCCTTACCCTATTACATTATTCGGAAGACCTGTCCCAAAGCATAGCGCTGGCCCTTAAAAGCATTACTACGCAGGGATGTGATAAAACCAGTCTTGATAGTTACAGACAAATAACGCTGAATAACTATTATTTCGACGATATTGGTTTTATCGAGAAGGGAAAAATAGTCTGTACTGCTTTTTGGGGTAAACTTGCAACGCCCGTAGCGCTTCCTGCGGAACTGCATAAAACGCCGAGAGGCTTTCTTCTGGCGCAGTTTTCCAGAAAAGATTTTTTCACGGGCAATGCGGCAATTTATAATAATATTATTATCTTCACCACTCGCTATGCTTACGATAAATTCACCCCGGTTACGGCAAGCTATTCTCTGAGTACCACCACCAAAGACTTCGGCAGAACCTTTTTTACGACCTCCCCTGAGCTAACACAGCAGAGCTGGCTGCATTCGTCGTTGTTTACCCTGACCCTGACGCAGTGCAGCGCCTTCTGGGACCTGTGCGTCATCGTGAAGCATCACGATGCAGGGCTGGCCTCGTTACCCCTGTTTATCTTTTCGTTTCTCACGGTCATACTCTTTTTTATCTGGGTCGCGATAACGTTATTTATCTTCCGTATCTATGAAGATCGTTTTTCTCTGGAACGTACGCTGATCAAGGCCGTCCTGACCAATACCATCAGCGTTAACTACCAGCCTATTATCCGCATTCACGATCAAAAAATCGTGGGTGTAGAAGTTCTGTCGCGATGGCGCGACCAAAAGCATGGGGACGTCTCTCCGGAGCTGTTTATCCCATTAATAAAAAAAATCGGTCTGTATAAAAAATATTATAATAATATTATCGAAAAATCCCTCTCAGAAATTGCCCCGCTGGCGATTAAACATCAGCTGATCGTCTCCATTAACGTTGGGCGGAAGGAAATTGAAGATGGGCAGTTCATTAACATTTTGCGTCGAGCGTGTTTAGCCAATCACTTTCCCCTTTCTCTGATGAAGGTCGAACTTTCTGAGAAAGCCGTTTCCACGGCAGATATCCTCGAGGGGTTCTGTCAGGAGCTCAAGTCGCTCGGCGTTAAAATATCAATAGATGATTTTGGCGTGCAAAATTCAAACCTCGCCCGCCTGTCGCTGCTTGAATATGATGAGATTAAAATCGATAAGTCACTGGTGGATGGCATCAGCGAACATTATAAGCAAAACATCTTTGCTATCTTCAGCGATGCCCTCGCGAAGTTGAATAAAACGCTTGTTTTCGAGGGCGTGGAAAATGAAGTTCAGTATCGCTTTATTGCGAGCCGATATCCCGATGCGCTGATTCAGGGATGGTATTTTTCAAAAGCACTCACCCGGAGCGAGCTGGCGAAACGACTCACCGGTGTCGCACCGTAACCAGAAGCCTGCCGTGACCTTTTTTAGATTTGGCGTTTCCATTTTTTACGCAAAAACATATAGTCGTCACAATCAGATGGTAGATTCCCCGGAAACACACTCTTATTTTGGTTAAAAACGTGAAATTATCCTTACTTTTTCCAGTGGTACTCTTTTTTCTGACCGTGATTTTCGTGCTGTTTATCGACAAACCTGCTTCGCATATTCTGCGGAAAAAATGCATGTGGTCCGATAGCGTGATGCTGAGCTGTATCGCAAAGCATCAGCATAACGGTTTTTAAAGCAGACTATTCATTTCCCCACTGATTGAGGAAATTCGCAATATCATCAATACGACCAGCACGGATCCCGGCCTCAGCGGCCATCTCCTGCTGAGCCTCCTCGCTGATCTCCTCATTATTCGATAAACGGGTGAGCAGCAGCTGGAAATAATGTGCCAGCGCGTCGAGTTCTGACTCCGCAACTTGCTCTGCGGCTTCCGTCGCATACTCCTCAGCAATGTCATAATATTTCAGTGGGATATCGTTATTCATAACAGTCTCGTCTCTGGCCTTTAAGGGTAACGTCACGAGTATATCGGACGCGTTATCTCAACCAAAGCATTGCTTCAGATAAGTAACGCAAGCAGCGCAGCGAGTGCGGGCACGGCCTGTACATACAAAATTTTTCGACTGGCGGTGGCCGCGCCAAAAAGTCCGGCAATCAACACGCAGGCCAGGAAGAAGATGGCCACCTGACTCCCCTTTTCGCCGAGCCAGAGGCTCCAGAGCAGGCCGGCCGCCAGAAAACCGTTATACAGCCCCTGATTTGCAGCCAGCACGCGGGTGTCGCGCGCAAAGTCGGGACGCAGATTAAAGGCCTTGTGCCCTGTTTTGGTATTCCACAGGAACATTTCCAGCACAAGAATGTAGAGATGGATGAGTGCAACGACAGCGATAAGGACAGTGGCTAGCATCGTGTTGTCTCCCGCAGGCAGAGGCAAAAAAAACGGGAACCCTCAGGCCCCCGCTCTTGTTTAACCCAGAATCTGGATTACATGTTCGCGATAATCGCGTCGCCAAACTCTGAGCATTTCAGCAGTTTAGCGCCTTCCATCAGACGTTCGAAATCGTAAGTTACGGTTTTCGCGTTGATCGCGCCTTCCATACCTTTAACGATCAGGTCTGCGGCTTCGAACCATTCCATATGACGCAGCATCATCTCTGCGGACAGGATGATTGAGCCTGGGTTCACTTTGTCCTGACCTGCGTATTTTGGTGCAGTACCGTGGGTCGCTTCGAACAGGGCGCACTCGTCACCGATGTTCGCGCCAGGGGCGATACCGATACCGCCAACCTGTGCTGCCAGGGCGTCAGAGATGTAGTCACCGTTCAGGTTCATACAGGCAATCACGTCGTATTCTGCAGGACGCAGCAGGATCTGCTGCAGGAACGCATCGGCGATCACATCTTTAATGATGATCTCTTTGCCGGTGTTCGGGTTCTTGATCTTCTGCCATGGGCCGCCGTCGATCAGTTCACCGCCGAACTCTTCTTTCGCCAACTGGTAACCCCAGTCTTTGAACGCGCCTTCGGTGAACTTCATGATGTTGCCTTTGTGAACCAGGGTCACAGAGTCACGGTCGTTGGTGATTGCATATTCGATAGCTGCACGCACCAGACGCTTGGTCCCTTCTTCGGAGCACGGCTTAATGCCGATACCGCAATGCTCAGGGAAGCGAATTTTCTTCACGCCCATCTCTTCGCGCAGGAATTTAATCACTTTTTCTGCGTCAGCAGAGTCCGCTTTCCATTCGATACCCGCGTAGATGTCTTCTGAGTTTTCGCGGAAGATAACCATATCGGTCAGTTCAGGGTGCTTAACCGGGCTAGGGGTGCCCTGATAGTAACGAACCGGACGCAGACATACGTACAGGTCCAGCTCCTGACGCAGTGCCACGTTCAGGGAACGGATACCGCCGCCAACTGGCGTCGTCAGTGGGCCTTTAATAGCAACGCGGTAGTCGCGGATCAGGTCCAGCGTTTCTGCTGGCAGCCAGACGTCCTGGCCATAAACTTGAGTAGATTTCTCACCGGTGTAAATTTCCATCCAGGAAATTTTACGCTCGCCTTTGTAGGCTTTCTCAACAGCGGCATCAACCACTTTCAGCATTGCCGGGGTAACGTCTACACCGATACCGTCACCTTCGATGAACGGGATAATCGGATTGTGAGGAACGTTAATCTTGCCGTTTTGCAGGGTGATCTTTTTACCTTCCGCCGGAACAACTACTTTGCTTTCCATTAACCTCTCCTTCGAGCGCTTCTGGTTGTTACTGATCTTATGTTAATAAATTGTAATGAGCCCTTCGATAGTACCTGATTGTCCTGCGCCATGAAAGGTCTTCGTTATTAGGCTATAATGCGGCAATTGATAACGCCTGAAAATACCATGAAGAAAACTTCTTTTACAAAACACCGGGTTGAGCGATTCAGCTCGCGACAAGCCGCCAGAAGACCGCAGGAAACCCAGCCGAAGCGGGTTATTTTGTTCAATAAACCCTACGATGTTTTGCCGCAGTTTACCGATGAAGCCGGGCGCAGCACGCTGAAGGACTATATACCTGTTCAGGGCGTCTACGCCGCGGGCCGTCTGGACCGCGACAGCGAAGGCCTTCTGGTCTTAACCAACGACGGCGCCTTGCAGGCGAAGCTCACGCAGCCCGGGAAACGCACCGGTAAAATTTACTTCGTACAGGTCGAAGGCGAGCCGGACGAAGAAACGCTGGAAAAATTACGCAGCGGCGTGACCCTGAACGACGGCCTCACCCTGCCCGCAGGTATTGAGCGCGTGAATGAACCAGAGTGGCTGTGGCCGCGCAACCCGCCGATTCGCGAACGCAAATCCATTCCGACAAGCTGGCTCAAAATTACCCTTTATGAAGGCCGCAACCGCCAGGTTCGCCGCATGACCGCGCACGTCGGCTTCCCTACCCTGCGTCTGATTCGCTACGCCATGGGCAGCTACACGCTGGAAACGCTGGCAAACGGCGAATGGCGAGACGTCACCCCTTAAGGAGTCACTATGTTTAAACCTCATGTCACGGTTGCCTGCGTGGTCCACGCTAAGGGTAAATTCCTTGTTGTCGAAGAGAGCATTAACGGCAAAGCGCTGTGGAACCAGCCTGCCGGGCATCTTGAAGCCAATGAGACCCTGCTGCAGGCCGCGAAACGCGAGCTGTGGGAAGAGACCGGCATTCACGCTGAACCCCAGCACTTCATCCGTATGCACCAGTGGATCGCGCCCGATCACACTCCGTTCCTGCGCTTTTTATTTGCCGTTGAGCTTAGCGAAACGTGCGCCACAGAGCCGCAGGATGACGATATCGACCGCTGTCTGTGGGTCACTGCCGACGAGATCCTGAACGCGCCAAACCTGCGCTCGCCGCTGGTTGCGGAAAGCATTCGCTGCTGGCAGTCTGCTGGCCGCTTACCGCTGGATGTCATCGGCGCATTTAACTGGCCGTTTACAGAGGGTGCCAATGGTGGGGGGGCGTGATAGAATACGCCGCCTTGAAGTTCAATGTCGTGAGTATTCCATGTCAGATAATAGCCAGAAAAAAGTGATCGTCGGCATGTCCGGCGGTGTCGATTCCTCCGTTTCCGCCTACCTGTTACAGCAACAGGGCTATAAGGTGGAGGGCCTGTTCATGAAGAACTGGGAGGAAGATGATGGCGAGGAATACTGCACTGCCGCTGCGGATCTCGCCGATGCGCAGGCCGTATGCGATAAGCTCGGCATTGAACTGCACACCGTTAACTTTGCCGCAGAATACTGGGACAACGTTTTTGAACTGTTCCTCGAAGAGTACAAAGCGGGCCGCACGCCGAACCCGGATATTCTGTGCAACAAAGAGATCAAATTTAAGGCCTTCCTCGAATTCGCTGCAGAAGATCTGGGCGCAGACTACATCGCGACCGGTCACTACGTGCGTCGTGCAGACGTGAATGGCAAAAGCCAGCTGCTGCGCGGTCTGGACGGCAATAAAGATCAAAGCTATTTCCTCTATACGCTGAGCCACGAGCAAATCGCCCAGAGCCTGTTCCCGGTCGGCGAGCTGGAAAAGCCGCAGGTGCGTAAAATCGCCGAAGAACTGGACCTGATCACCGCGAAGAAAAAAGACTCTACCGGCATCTGCTTCATTGGCGAGCGCAAATTCCGCGATTTCCTGGGACGTTACCTGCCCGCACAGCCGGGTAAAATTGTCACCGTCGACGGTGAAGAGATTGGCCAGCATCAGGGGCTGATGTACCACACGCTCGGCCAGCGTAAAGGTCTGGGTATCGGCGGGACGAAAGAAGGTAGCGAAGATCCGTGGTATGTTGTCGACAAAGACGTCGAAAACAATATTCTGGTTGTTGCCCAGGGTCACGATCATCCGCGTCTGATGTCCGTTGGCCTTATCGCCCAGCAGCTGCACTGGGTCGATCGTGAGCCGCTGAAAGGCACGCTGCGCTGCACGGTGAAAACCCGCTACCGCCAGACCGATATTCCTTGCACCATTACCGCGCTTGATGACGATCGCATTGACGTGCGCTTCGACGAGCCGGTCGCCGCCGTCACCCCGGGTCAGTCTGCTGTCTTCTACAGCGGTGAGATCTGCCTGGGCGGCGGGATCATTGAACAGCGCCTGCCGCTGCCTGCTGTTTAATACGATTGCACACATAAAGGAGACCGTGTGGCGAAGAACTACTATGACATCACCCTGGCACTGGCGGGAATTTGCCAGTCAGCCCGTCTGGTGCAACAGCTGGCGCATCAGGGTCATTGCGATGCTGACGCCCTGCACGTTTCACTCAACAGCGTTATCGATCTCAACCCCGGCTCGACCCTGGGTGTGTTCGGCGGCAGTGAAACCAATCTTCGTCTCGGTCTTGAAACCCTGCTTGGCGTGCTTAACGCCAGCAGCCGTCAGGGATTAAACGCGGAGCTGACCCGCTACACGTTGAGCCTGATGGTGCTGGAGCGTAAGCTGAGCGCAGCAAAAGGCGCGCTCAATACCCTGGGCGATCGTATTGCCGGGTTACAGCGTCAGCTCGACCATTTTGATCTGCAGTCCGACACGCTGCTCAGCGCCATGGCCGGCATTTATGTTGACGTCATCAGCCCGCTGGGCCCGCGTATTCAGGTCACCGGATCTCCTGCCGTGCTGCAAAGTCCGCAAGTACAGGCAAAAGTGCGTGCGTCCCTGCTGGCTGGGATCCGCGCCGCTGTGCTGTGGCACCAGGTTGGCGGTGGCCGCCTGCAGTTAATGTTTTCTCGTAATCGCCTGACCACTCAGGCAAAACAAATTCTTGCTCATTGTTAACCTCCCGGAGTTGCGAATTATGGAATTATCCTCACTGACCGCCGTATCCCCTGTCGATGGACGCTACGGCGATAAAGTCAGCGCGCTGCGCGGGATCTTCAGCGAATATGGTTTGCTGAAGTTCCGTGTTCAGGTTGAAGTACGCTGGCTGCAAAAGCTGGCCGCCCAGGCAGCAATCAAGGAAGTTCCTGCTTTTGACGAAAAGGCAAACGATTACCTTGATAAAATCGTTGCTGAGTTTAGCGAACAAGACGCCGCGCGCATTAAAACCATTGAACGCACCACCAACCACGACGTGAAAGCGGTTGAGTACTTCCTGAAAGAGAAAGTGGAAGGCGTCCCTGCGCTGCACGCCGTGTCTGAGTTCATTCACTTCGCCTGTACCTCTGAAGACATCAACAACCTGTCTCATGCGCTGATGCTCTCCACCGCGCGCAAAGAGGTGGTGCTGCCTTACTGGCGTAAAATCATCGACGCGGTAAAAGCGCTGTCCGTGGAATACCGCGACATTCCGCTGCTCTCCCGTACTCACGGCCAGCCAGCCACGCCATCCACGATGGGTAAAGAGATGGCGAACGTCGCGTACCGTATGGAACGCCAGTACCGTCAGCTGGAGCAGGTTGAGATCCTCGGCAAAATCAACGGCGCGGTCGGTAACTATAACGCCCACATCGCCGCTTACCCGGAAGTGGACTGGCACCAGTTCAGCGAAGAGTTCGTGACCTCTCTGGGCATTCAGTGGAACCCGTACACCACCCAGATTGAGCCGCACGACTATATCGCCGAGCTGTTTGACTGCATCGCGCGCTTCAACACCATTCTGATCGATTTCGATCGTGACGTGTGGGGCTACATCGCCCTGAACCACTTCAAACAGAAAACCATCGCCGGTGAAATCGGCTCTTCCACCATGCCGCACAAAGTGAACCCAATCGACTTCGAAAACTCCGAAGGCAACCTGGGTCTGGCGAACGCCGTGCTGCAGCATATGGCGAGCAAACTGCCGGTATCCCGCTGGCAGCGCGACCTGACCGACTCCACCGTACTGCGTAACCTGGGCGTAGGCATTGGCTACGCGCTGATCGCGTATCAGTCCACCCTGAAAGGCGTGAGCAAGCTGGAAGTGAACCGTGACCGTCTGCTGGACGAGCTGGATCACAACTGGGAAGTGCTGGCAGAGCCAATCCAGACCGTGATGCGCCGTTACGGTATCGAAAAACCGTACGAGAAGCTGAAAGAGCTGACCCGCGGCAAACGCGTTGACGCCGAAGGCATGAAGCAGTTTATCGACGGTCTGGCGCTGCCGGAAGAAGAGAAAACGCGCCTGAAGGCAATGACCCCGGCGAACTACATTGGCCGCGCCATCACCATGGTCGACGAGCTGAAGTAACGCCCCTCTCCCCCCTTTTCGCCCGAAAAGGGGGATGCTTTTCCCCGGTTTACTCAATGTTTATCCCCACAACAACATAATCAGCGTTAAACTATTCATACCAATTATTTAGGGAGAAGAGATGATGCGCGTACTGGTTGTTGAGGATAACGCATTGCTACGTCATCACCTGAAGGTTCAGCTTCAGGAGATGGGACATCAGGTGGACGATGCTGAAGATGCAAAAGAAGCCGATTATTATCTCAATGAACACCTGCCGGATATCGCCATTGTCGATTTAGGGTTGCCTGACGAAGACGGTCTGTCGTTAATTCGCCGCTGGCGCAGCCACGATGTCTCCCTGCCGGTCCTGGTGCTGACCGCCCGTGAAGGCTGGCAGGATAAGGTCGAAGTGCTCAGCGCGGGGGCAGATGATTACGTCACCAAGCCGTTCCATATTGAAGAGGTGGCGGCCCGCATGCAGGCACTGCTTCGTCGCAACAGCGGGCTGGCGTCTCAGGTTATCTCCATCCCGCCTTTCCAGGTCGACCTCTCCCGCCGGGAATTATCCATCAATGATGAAGTGATCAAGCTCACCGCCTTCGAATACACCATCATGGAGACGCTGATCCGTAACAACGGCAAGGTAGTGAGCAAAGACTCCTTAATGCTCCAGCTCTATCCTGATGCTGAACTGCGCGAGAGCCATACTATTGACGTGTTGATGGGACGTTTACGTAAGAAAATTCAGGCGCAATATCCGCAGGATGTGATTACTACCGTCCGTGGCCAGGGCTACCTGTTCGAATTACGCTAAATGAGACGGATCTTGCGCCATATTTTGCCCCTCTCGCTGCGGGTGCGCTTTTTACTGGCAACGGCAGCCGTCGTGCTGGTGCTGTCGCTCTCCTACGGCATGGTGGCCCTGGTGGGCTACAGCGTCAGCTTTGATAAAACTACCTTTCGCCTGCTGCGTGGCGAAAGCAACCTGTTTTATACCCTGGCGAAGTGGGAAAACAATAAAATCACCGTCGAAATGCCGGAAAACCTCAATCAGCAGAGTCCCACGCTGGCCCTGATTTATAACGAAAAGGGGAAGCTACTGTGGGCGCAGCGGGACATCCCGTGGCTGGTCAAAAGTATTCGTCCGGACTGGCTCAAAACCAACGGTTTTCATGAAATTGAAGCCGATCTCAACACCACCAGTTCGCTGATCCGTGAAGATCGCTCCCTGCAGCAAAAGCTGAACGAGATCCGCGCCGACAACGCCGAAACGGAGATGACGCACTCCGTCGCGATTAACCTCTACCCGGCGACGCTGAACATGCCGCAACTGACCATCGTGGTGATCGACACCATTCCGGTCGAGCTGAAGCGTTCTTATATGGTCTGGAGCTGGTTCATCTACGTTCTGGCTGCGAATCTCCTGCTGGTGATCCCGCTGCTGTGGATAGCGGCGTGGTGGAGCTTGCGCCCCATTGAATCACTGGCGAAAGAAGTTCGTGAACTGGAAGAACATCATCGCGAAAAGCTTAACCCGGAAACCACCCGCGAGCTCACCAGCCTGGTGCGTAACCTCAACCGCCTGCTGAAAAGTGAACGCGAACGCTACGATAAATACCGTACCACCCTTACCGACCTGACCCACAGCCTGAAAACCCCGCTGGCCGTGATGCAAAGCACCCTGCGTTCAATGCGCAGTTCGAAACTGAGCGTCGATGATGCCGAGCCGGTGATGCTGGAACAGATCAGCCGTATTTCACAGCAAATTGGCTATTACCTGCATCGCGCCAGCATGCGTTCCGGCAGCGCGCTTCTGAGCCGCGAGCTGCATCCGGTAGCGCCGCTTCTGGATAACCTCACGTCCGCCCTCAACAAGGTGTATCAGCGTAAAGGGGTGAACATCAGCCTCGATATCTCGCCAGAGATAAGCTTTGTGGGTGAAAAAAATGACTTCATGGAAGTCATGGGTAACCTGCTGGATAACGCCTGCAAATACTGTCTGGAGTTCGTGGAAGTGTCTGCGCGTCAGACGGAAACTGAGCTGCATATCATCGTTGAGGATGATGGCCCGGGGATCCCGCGCAATAAACGTGACGTGGTGTTCGATCGCGGTCAGCGCGCCGATACGCTACGTCCAGGCCAGGGCGTAGGATTAGCCGTCGCGCGCGAGATTGTCGATCAGTACGACGGAAAAATCGAAACCAGCGAAAGCCTGCTGGGCGGCGCCAGAATGGAGGTCATTTTTGGTCGCCAGCAGCCCACATCGAACGATAGTTAACCCGTTATGTGAAAAATGCGAGGATCTCGCAGCCGGGGGGCTGAGCTTCCGTTATAATCCGAGTCAGTAAGAGCCTGCGGAATAAAAAAATTATGGATTATCACTTAACACTTAACTGGCCCGAGTTTATTGAACGTTACTGGCAGAAACGCCCGGTGGTTCTGAAGCGCGGGTTCAGCAACTTTGTCGACCCCATCTCGCCTGACGAACTGGCCGGCCTGGCCATGGAAAACGAAGTCGACAGCCGTCTGGTCAGCCACCAGGACGGGAAATGGCAGGTTAGCCACGGTCCTTTCGAAAGCTACGATCACCTCGGTGAAAACAACTGGTCTCTGCTGGTGCAGGCGGTCAACCACTGGCACGAGCCAACGGCCGCCTTAATGCGTCCGTTCCGCGCCCTGCCCGACTGGCGCATGGACGATCTGATGATCTCCTTCTCCGTTCCCGGCGGTGGCGTCGGTCCGCATCTGGACCAGTACGACGTGTTTATTATTCAGGGTACGGGCCGCCGCCGCTGGCGCGTGGGCGAAAAAGTGCCAATGAAGCAGCACTGCCCGCATCCGGACCTGCTTCAGGTTGACCCGTTTGAAGGGATTATCGACGAAGAGCTGGAGCCGGGTGACATTCTCTACATTCCGCCGGGATTCCCTCACGAGGGCTACTCGCTGGAAAACTCACTCAACTACTCCGTAGGATTCCGCGCGCCAAGCGGCCGCGAGATGATCAGCGGATTTGCCGACTACGTGCTGCAACGCGAGCTGGGCAGCTATCGTTACAGCGACCCTGATGTGCCTGCGCGCGAGCATCCGGCCGATATCCTGCCCGCAGAGCTGGATAAGCTGCGCGGCATGATGCTGGATCTGATTAACGAGCCGGAGCACTTCAAACAGTGGTTTGGCGAGTTTATCAGCCAGTCGCGTCACGAGCTGGACGTTGCGCCGCCGGAGCCGCCGTATCAGGCTGACGAGATTTATGATGCGCTCCAGCAGGGCGATAAGCTGGTACGTCTGGGCGGATTACGCGCGCTTCGCATTGGTGAGGACGTGTTCGTCAACGGCGAGAAGCTGGACTCACCGCACCGTCCGGCGCTGGAAGCCATTGCCAGCCATCTGGTGCTGACTGCCGACACCTTTGGTGATGCGCTGGAAGACCCATCCTTCCTCGCGATGCTTGCCGCGCTGGTCAACAGCGGGTACTGGTTCTTTGAGGACTGAGTCGCTGTAATGCCCGGTGGCGCTTCGCCACCGGGCTTTTTCTTACCGCTTCGCGGTCAACTCCGCTATCCGCACAATCACCTTCACCGCCTTTTCCATCCCTTCGAGCGTCACAAACTCATGCTTGCCGTGGTAGTTATAGCCACCGGTAAACAGGTTCGGGCACGGCAGCCCCATAAACGACAGCTGAGAACCGTCGGTGCCGCCGCGAATCGGCTTCAGCTGCGGTTCAATATCGCAGTCGCGCATCGCCTGCTGGGCGATATCGAGAATATGCGGATGCGCCATCACCTTCTCGCGCATGTTGTAATAGCTGTCTTCGATGATGAGTTCAATGTAGCAATCAGGGTGTAATCCTTTACCCACCTTCTTGGCGATCTCCATCATCTTACGCTTGCGCGCCTCAAAGGCTTTGCGGTCGAAATCGCGGATGATGTAGTGCATCTGCGCGCTGTCCACGGTGCCTTTGATGCTGGTCAGGTGATAGAAACCTTCATACCCTTCTGTCTGTTCAGGGCTCTCTTCCGCCGGGACTTCCGCATGAATTCGTGACGCCAGCGACAGCGCGTTCACCATGACGCCTTTCGCCGAACCGGGGTGAACGTTATTGCCGACAATTTTGATCGTAACGGACGCGGCATTGAAGTTTTCATACTCCAGTTCACCGACGCCGCCGCCGTCAACGGTATAGGCCCACTGCGCGTTAAAGGCCTCCACGTCGAAGTGCTTCGCCCCCTTGCCGACCTCTTCGTCCGGCGTAAAGGCCACGCGGATATCCCCGTGCGGAATGTTTTTATCCTTCAGCACCGCCAGCGCGGTCATGATCTCGGCAATGCCCGCTTTATCATCCGCCCCCAGCAGCGTTTTGCCGTCGGTGGTGATCAGCGTCTGGCCCAGCAGCTGGTGCAGCACCGGGAACATGACGGGCGAGAGCACTTCGTCGCCAATGCCCAGCGCAATGTCGCCGCCGCGGTAGTTTTCCACAATCTGCGGGTTCACATGTTTACCGCTAAAATCCGGAGAGGTGTCGACATGGGAGATAAAGCCAATCGCCGGAATGTCACCCGGGACATTCGCCGGCAGCGTTCCCATCACAGTGCCTTTCTCGCTTAACGTGACGTTGACCAGCCCCATGGCGTCAAGCTGCTCTTTGAGCAGATTTAATAACTTCCACTGGCCTTCGGTGCTCGGCACCTGGCGAACACCCGGCTTAGATTGGGTATCCAGCGAAACGTACTGTAAAAAACGCTCAAGTAATTTATCCATGCAGTCACCCTCACTTTTTGTGACAACATTATCAATAAGCATCAAAACGCAAATATTGCGTCAGGTCACTTTTATCCCGCAAACGAGAATATTTTCCGTTTATATCGTTATGCGTTAGTAAATGTAGCTTATGAATCAGTGACAAGGATTGGCGATTGCAGGGGATTGCCGTAGAATGTCCGCCCTCATTACGAGTCACCAAGGTGGTTACACACAAACCCCGCTTCAGTCTGCTGCCTGAGGCGTCTATATGGGACAGCGCAAAAATTGAATACACAAACCCGTTCACCGCTGGTGAAACTGGAACGAATTCGTAAAAGTTTTGATGGCAAGGACGTCATTTCCGACCTCACTCTCACCATCAATGACGGTGAGTTTCTGACGCTGCTTGGCCCCTCCGGCTGCGGCAAAACAACCGTACTGCGCCTTATCGCCGGGCTGGAAAGCGTCGATAACGGCCATATTCATCTTGAGAACCAGGACATCACCCGGGTTCCCGCCGAAGACCGCCACGTCAACACTGTCTTTCAGAGCTATGCCCTCTTCCCGCACATGACCGTGTTTGAAAACGTGGCGTTTGGCCTGCGGATGCAAAAAACCCCGGCGAATGAAATCGAACCGCGCGTTACCGAAGCCCTGCGCATGGTGCAGCTTGAGACGTTTGCCCAGCGTAAACCCCATCAGCTTTCCGGCGGCCAGCAGCAGCGCGTGGCCATCGCCCGCGCCGTGGTCAACAAGCCGCGTCTGCTCCTGCTGGATGAATCCCTCTCGGCGCTGGATTACAAGCTGCGCAAGCAGATGCAGAACGAGCTCAAGGCCCTGCAGCGCAAGCTCGGCATTACCTTTGTCTTCGTCACCCACGATCAGGAAGAGGCCCTGACCATGTCCGACCGCATCGTGGTGATGCGTGACGGTAAAATCGAGCAGGACGGCACGCCGCGTGAAATCTACGAAGAGCCGAAGAATCTGTTTGTCGCCAGCTTCATTGGCGAGATCAATATCTTTGACGCCACGGTGATTGAGCGTCTGGACGACCAGCGCGTGCGCGCCAGCGTCGAAGGACGCGAATGCAATATCACGGTGAATTTCCCCGTCGAAAAGGGACAAAAGCTCAACGTTCTGCTGCGCCCGGAAGATCTGCGCGTCGATGAAATTCACGGCAATACCGAGGCCGAAGGGTTAATCGGCTATATCCGCGAGCGCAACTACAAAGGGATGACGCTGGAGTCTGTCGTCGAGCTGGAGAACGGCAAAATGGTGATGGTCAGCGAATTCTTTAACGAAGACGACCCTGACTTCGACCACTCTCTCGACCAGAAAATGGTTATCAACTGGGTAGAAAGCTGGGAGGTTGTACTGGCTGATGAAGAACACAAGTAAGTTCCAGAATGTGGTGATTGCCACGATCGTCGGTTGGCTTGTGTTGTTTGTCTTTCTCCCCAACCTGATGATTATCGCCACCAGCTTCCTGACCCGCGACGATACCCATTTCGTTTCGCTTGTCTTTACGCTGGACAACTACACGCGCCTGCTCGATCCGCTCTATTTTGACGTGCTGCTGCACTCGCTCAATATGGCGCTGATTGCCACGATTGCCTGCCTGGTACTGGGATATCCCTTCGCGTGGTTCCTCGCGGGCCTGCCGCAAAAGGTGCGCCCCCTGCTGCTGTTTTTACTGATTGTTCCCTTCTGGACGAACTCGCTCATCCGTATTTATGGTCTGAAGATTTTCCTCAGCACAAAGGGTTACCTGAATGAGTTTCTGCTGTGGCTGGGGGTGATTGATACGCCGATACGCATCATGTTTACCCCGAGCGCGGTGATTGTCGGCCTGGTCTATATCCTGCTGCCGTTTATGGTGATGCCGCTCTACTCCAGCATTGAGAAGCTGGATAAACCGCTACTGGAAGCGGCAAAAGATCTGGGTGCCAACAGGCTGCAGACCTTTATCCGTATCATTATTCCGCTGACGATGCCCGGTATTATTGCGGGCTGTCTGCTGGTGATGCTCCCGGCGATGGGCTTGTTCTACGTTTCTGACCTGATGGGCGGGGCGAAAAACCTGCTGATTGGGAATGTGATCAAGAGCCAGTTCCTCAACATCCGCGACTGGCCGTTCGGGTCCGCCACCAGCATCACGCTGACGGTGGTGATGGGTCTGATGCTGCTGGTCTACTGGCGCGCATCACGGCTGCTGAATAAGAAGGTGGAACTCGAATGATCGGTCGACTGCTTCGCGGCGGTTTTATGACCGCCATTTACGCTTACCTGTATATCCCGATCATTATTTTGATCGTGAACTCGTTTAACAGCTCGCGCTTTGGGATTAACTGGCAGGGCTTTACCACCGACTGGTACAGCCTGCTGATGAACAATGACAGCCTGCTGCAGGCCGCTCAGCACTCGCTGACGATGGCGATCTTCTCCGCCACCTTCGCCACGCTGATTGGCTCCCTGACCGCCGTGGCGCTCTATCGCTATCGCTTTCGCGGTAAGCCGTTCGTCAGCGGCATGCTGTTTGTGGTGATGATGTCGCCGGACATCGTGATGGCGATTTCGCTGCTGGTGCTGTTTATGCTGCTGGGCGTACAGCTTGGCTTCTGGTCGCTGCTGTTTTCCCATATCACCTTCTGCCTGCCGTTTGTGGTGGTGACCGTCTTTGCGCGCCTGAAAGGGTTCGACGTGCGCATGCTGGAGGCGGCGAAAGATCTGGGCGCCAGCGAAATGACCATCCTGCGCAAAATCATCCTGCCGCTGGCGATGCCCGCCGTGGCGGCCGGATGGCTGCTTAGCTTCACCCTGTCGATGGATGACGTGGTCGTGTCCTCCTTCGTGACCGGGCCGAGCTATGAAATTCTGCCGTTGAAGATCTATTCGATGGTGAAAGTCGGCGTCTCACCGGAGGTGAACGCGCTGGCGACCATTCTGCTGGTGTTTTCGCTGGTTCTGGTGATCGCCAGCCAGGTTATTGCTCGTGATAAAACAAAATCTCAGGGGACAATGAAATGAAAAAAATGCTCGCCGCTGCGGCGCTGGTGCTTGGCATGGGTGCCGCGCACGCTGATGACAGCAAAACGCTCTACTTCTACAACTGGACCGAGTATGTGCCGCCGGGACTGCTGGAACAGTTCACCAAAGAGACGGGCATCAAGGTGATCTACTCGACCTACGAGTCGAATGAAACCATGTATGCCAAGCTCAAAACCTACAAAGACGGCGCATACGATCTGGTGGTTCCTTCCACCTACTTTGTCGACAAAATGCGCAAAGAGGGCATGATCCAGAAGATCGATAAAACGAAGCTAACTCATTTTTCAAACCTCGATCCGGAGATGCTCAACAAGCCGTTTGACCCGAATAACGACTACTCCATTCCGTATATCTGGGGGGCAACCGCGATTGGCGTTAACAGCGAGGCCGTCGATCCGAAATCGGTGACAAGCTGGGCCGACCTGTGGAAACCGGAGTACAAAGGCAGCCTGTTGTTAACCGACGACGCGCGTGAAGTGTTCCAGGTGGCGCTGCGCAAGCTGGGCTACTCGGGCAATACGACGGATCCAAAAGAGATTGAAGCGGCGTATACCGAGTTGAAAAAGCTGATGCCTAACGTGGCGGCATTCAACTCCGATAACCCGGCAAACCCGTATATGGAAGGCGAAGTGAACCTGGGGATGGTGTGGAACGGCTCCGCGTATGTCGCCCGCCAGGCCGGTACGCCGCTTGAGGTTGTCTGGCCAAAAGAGGGCGGGATTTTCTGGATGGACAGTCTTTCAATCCCGGCCAACGCGAAAAACGTGGACGGGGCGCATAAGCTGATTGACTTCCTGCTGCGCCCTGACGTGGCGAAACAGGTTGCCGAGACGATTGGCTACCCGACGCCCAACCTGGCCGCACGCAAGCTGCTGAAGCCTGACGTGGCTAACGATAAGTCGCTCTACCCGGACGCCGAAACCATCAGCAAAGGTGAATGGCAGAACGATGTCGGCGACGCCAGCCGCCTCTACGAAGAGTATTACCAGAAGTTAAAAGCGGGCCGCTAACCGGTATCGCGTTCTTCTTCACGCCGCCTGCGCGGCGTGAGGGGGAATTAACTGACCGCATTCTCTCCTGCCCAGATCGTCGCCTTTCGCATCGCCTCCACCACCTCCTCATCAGACAGACCCAGCGCCTGACGAACACGGGTTGCCTCGTCCCAGCGCTGCTGTTCATAATAACGACAGAGGTTAATCATGTCGGCTAACTGCCCCTCCTGATGGCACAGCGCGTTGCTCACGCTCTGCGGTACCGCAATTTGCTTCATCAACTCGGCCATCGGCAGCTCAAGAAGGGTATCGAGCAAAGAAAACAGGCCGCACATGAACGCATTTTCAGCCAGCGCCGGTTCTTTCATCGTCTCAGCTATCAGTTCACAGAACTTACCGCGCATCATACTCAACGGGTAAAGCTCGCTGACGGTATCATTGCCGGCACTGGCGAGGACCACGACGGCAACAAACCGCCTCAACTGGTTTTCCCCGAGGTATCTGAGCACCTCACTCAGGGTTAACTTGCTGAAATTACAGGCACCCACATGCTTAAACGCCGTATGCTTCATGTAGCGCATGATTTTATAAGAGAGCGTGAGATCGGTTTTTATCAACGACTCGACGATCCGAAAATCAGGCTTATTGCGTCCGACCTCCATTTGCAGCCTAAAAATCGCCAGCTGATTTTGCGACAGCCGTTTATATTTGATGACCTCCGGACGGCAGAAAAAATAGCCCTGAAACAGCGAGAATCCCTCCTCCTTGTATTGGTTGAATTCCTCTTTAGTCTCAATTTTTTCAGCAAGATATTTAATATGTCCGGTCAGGTGTTTACGCGCTTTCAGATACGCTTTAATTTGCGCTAAGGTGTAATTTCTGACGTCGAATTTCAGGATTGAAATATAGGGTAAAAATGCATCCCATTCTGGTGCAAGGGTAAAATCATCAAGCGCAAACTGATAGCCATGCGCATTCATCTCCCTGACGGCCTGCAGCAGCTCGGCCCCTGGCACAGCATCTTCAAGGATCTCAATGACCACGCTCTCTTTATCCAGCGCTTCACCACTGCGGTCAATGACCATTCGCGACGGGAAATTAATAAACGACGTATGCGCCCCGGCGATGCGCTGGGACGGCACGCATAAAAACTGATCGGATATCATTCTGGACGTGGCATATTCCGCCGACACATCCGGAAAACGATTTGTCATCCCGTCTCTGAAGAGCAGCTCATAGGCCACCGTATTCATTTCAGGGTTAAAAATGGGTTGTCGCGCGATAAATCCGTACATATCCCATCCTCCTCTACCACTTTATATTTATTAGCATCCTCTTTCTACACGACGATAACGAGCATTATCGAGCACTATTTTGATTGAATGCACAAAATAAAAGCATCCACACTAATTAACAGGATTTACTATTCTGGAATTTAAATTAAATATACCCGGCCCTCTACAGAAAGAAGGAAATATATCCGATAAGGAATATGTGCCTGCCCGACACGCACAACATTACGGGAGATGAGAATGAAAGACGCCATGGTCCGAAGATCTAAAATAAGAGTCAAGACGTTGATGCTATTGTCCATTTTCCTCACCGTGACGGTGGGCTTTACGGCAACGATCGGGTTTATGATGTGGCAGTGGATGGCGCAGCAGGAGGTGCTGGCCAAAAAACATATCCGCCAGATTGCCGAGGTGCAAGCTTTACAGGTCAGCAAACAGCTGGATTCCGCTCTGACTGCCGCCCGGGATATGGGCAACAGCGCGCTGGCGCTGCGCGAGGCGGGCGTATCCGATCGCCAGAGCCTTAACCAGTTGCTCATCCACTACCTCTCGGCTCATCCCCAGTTTCTCTCTATGTCGATGGCCTTTGAGCCCAACGCGTTTGACGATAAAGATGCCGCCTTTGCCGGTCAGAGCGGTGAAGATCCTGCCGGACGCTACGCCCGCTACGTCGACCGCGACGCTACCGGCAAACCGGCCTTACACCTGCTGACGGACATCGAAACGCCCGGCAGCGGTGATTATTATCTGCTGCCGAAACAGCGGCATAAAGATGTGATCATCGAACCCTATATTTACCCCTACAACGGCGTGGAAGTGATGCTCACCTCGATTGCCGCCCCCATCATGCGTGACGGTCAGTTTCTGGGCTCGGTCACCTCTGACTTCTCACTCACCACGCTGCAATCGACGATCGGCGCGATTAAACCGTGGAACGGCACAGGCTACGCCCTGCTCCTCTCCGCGGGTAATAACGTGGTGTCCAGCCCGGACAAGCGCGCGGCAGGCAAGCCTTACGCCGGTCAGATTGCCGGTCATGACGTCACCCGGATAAACGATCCGCTGCTGAAGGAAGATGTGTTTATCACCTGGCAGGACATCGCCGTCGGCAACAGCCAGACGCCGTGGAAGCTCGCCATTATCACCCCGGTCAGCGAAGTGATGGCCGAAGCGCGCGCATTTTTGCTGAAAGCCATCATCCTGATGGTGTTAAGCATCGTGGCGGTTAGCCTGGTGATGGCGCAGGTCTTTACCCGCAAAGTTGACCGTCCGGTGGGGGGAGAACCTTCGGAAGCCGCCGGGATCGCCCTGGCCGTCGCCCGGGGGGAGTTGAACAACACCATTCCGGTGCGCTCCGGAGATACCCACAGCATTTTTTATGCCCTGCACACCATGCAGATGCAGCTCAAGCGCATCGTCGATAATATCAGCGAAGCCAGCCATTCCGTGCACGGCGGGACCAGCGAAATTTCGGCGGGCAACCTTGATCTCGCCTCGCGAACCGAAGAACAGGCGGCGGCGATTGTTGAAACGGCAGCCAGCATGGAAGAGATTTCGGTCACGGTGAAGAATAACGCCGACAACGCCCACAAGGCGACGACGCTGACCGATCGCGCCGCGAGCCTCGCCGGGCATGGCGAAACGCTGGTGAACGACGTAGTCGTGGTGATTGGGGAGATTGACGAGAGCGCGCGTAAGATCGGTGAGATTAACAGCATCGTCGATGGCATCGCCTTCCAGACCAATATCCTGGCGCTAAATGCGGCCGTTGAAGCGGCGCGTGCCGGCGAACAGGGGCGCGGTTTCGCGGTAGTCGCAGGTGAAGTGCGCAATCTTGCCCAGCGAAGCGCTAACGCGGCCAAAGAAATTTCCCAGCTGATTGCCGAGTCCTCAGGCCGCGTCAGCAAAGGCGTTGAGCTGGTCAATGAGACCGGCGTAATGATGAAACAGGTGATTGAGGCGGTGTCGCACGTGCATCTGGTCATCAACGACATTGTTCAGGCGCTGGACGAGCAGAACCGCGGGATTAGCCAGGTCAGCACTGCCGTTAACCAGATGGACAGCACCACCCAGCAGAACGCCTCTCTGGTTCAGCAGATCTCAGCGGCGGCGCTCTCGCTGGACGAGCAGGCTAAATCGCTGGAGAAGACGCTGGCGTTCTTTCATTCTTAAATAAAAAGGCACCCGTCCAGCGGGTGCCTTTTCACGCGATTCGCGTTACAGACCTTTCAGCAGCTTGTCGACAAATTCCGGAACAACCGTGCTGGCCAGACCGTAGTGTTTCTCTTCAAACTCGCTGCCCACCTGGCTTGGCTCAAGGTTGAGTTCAACCGTATGCGCACCGTGCAGTCGCGCTTCGTGGACAAACCCCGCCGCCGGATAAACGTGGCCGGATGTGCCGATGGCGATAAACACGTCGGCCATCGCCAGCGCGCTGTAGATCTCATCCATTCCCAGCGGCATTTCGCCGAACCAGACCACGTGCGGTCGCAGGCGCGACGGGAACTGGCAGCAGTGGCACTTATCCTCCGGCAGCACGTCTTCTTTCCAGTCAAGCACCTGACCGCTCCAGGCGCAGCGAACCTTGAGCAGCTCACCGTGCATATGGATGATGTTCTTGTTGCCGGCCCGCTCGTGCAGGTTGTCGATATTCTGCGTTACCAGCAGAAAACGATCGCCCAGCGCCTCTTCCAACTTCGCCAGCGCCAGATGCGCCGCATTAGGCGCAACGTCAGGCTGCTGAAGCTGACGACGGCGGGCGTTGTAAAACGCCTGCACGAGATCCGGGTCGCGGGCAAAACCTTCCGGCGTGGCGACATCCTCCACGCGGTGCTCTTCCCACAGCCCGTCCGCCGCGCGGAAGGTTCGAATTCCTGACTCGGCGGAGATCCCCGCCCCGGTCAGCACCACCACTCTGGGTTTATCCATCGCTTCTGGCATTATTCTATCTCTGAAAAAGATCCGCTGGCGCAAGCGCTCACGTAAGCGGCGTTTGTTTTTGCGAAAACGGCTGAGTCGACCCTGGCGACGCGACAGCATAGAAACCTCGTAAACTAATCGGTGAGATGAAGGAATGCGGCTCCGCGCATGCCTCCTGCGTCCCCGTGTCGCGCGCGTTCAATACGCGGCACGCGGGCAACCGGCAATAAATGTCGGGGCAAACGCCCGGACAACCGTTCCGTAATCGCGGTAAAGTTTGAGAGCCCTCCCCCGATCACCAGCAGATCCGGGTCGACGATGGTGAGAATATTTCCCAGACACACCGCCAGCAGATCCAGATAGCGCTCGACGTGCTCACGCGCCTGCGCATCCCCTTGCTCCCACAGGGTAATGATTTGAGGGGCCTCAAGTTTCTGATGATAGAAGTGTTCGTAAAGCCATGCAAACCCGCGGCCGGAAAGGTAGTTCTCAATACAGCCGTGCTGGCCACAGCCGCAGCGGGTCAGCGGGAAATCACGCCCCACCACCTCGAGAGCATCCACCGGCAGGCGGATATGGCCAAACTCACCGGTGATGTAGCTGCGGCCGGTGATGGGCTTACCGTTGACGACGATTCCCCCGCCGACGCCGGTACCGAGGATCAGCCCCATCACCAGCGGGTAGCGACGGAATTCATCATCCCAGGCTTCAGAGAGCGCGAAGCAGTTGGCATCGTTATCTAAACGCACGTCGCGTTCAAGGAGGGCAGAGAGATCGGCGCGCAGCGGTTTACCGCTGGCGGCAGGCACGTTGGCCGCGTAAAGCGTACCGTCGTCGGTTTCGGGCATGCCCGGAATACCGATGCCGACGCTGCCTTTCACGCCGAAACGTTCATCCGCCTGCGCCACCAGCGCGGCAATGGCGGTTAAAAATTCGTCGTAGCTGTCGCGCGGCGTGGGAATGCGGGTTTCCCACTGCAGTTTGAGGTCTTTATCAAACGCGCCGAGCGCAATCTTGGTGCCGCCAATATCAAATCCATAATACATAACGCATTCCTCTTTCGATCTGGCGACCCGAAAGCCGCTAGATCATGACGTAATTACTGGCCACTTAATACCCTCGCCGGATCAATTCGGCTTGCGCGACGCGCCGGATACCAGCTTGCCAGCAGACTCAGTAAAAGTGCTGTAAGCAGCACATAAAAAACATCCAGCCAGTGCAGCTCAGACGGCAGGAAGTCAATAAAATAGATATCACCCGACAGGAACTGGTGACCAATAAGCTTTTCAATGCCGTTGATAATCGGCGTCAGCTGCAGGGAAACCACCACGCCAATCACCACGCCGCACAGGCTGCCGAACAGACCCGCCAGCAAACCGTACCAGACGAAGATGGCGCGAATAAGACCGTCTTTTGCTCCGAGGGTACGCAGCACGGCGATGTCGCCGCTCTTGTCCTTGACCGCCATGACCAGCGTCGAGACGATATTAAAGCACGCTACACCAATCACCAGCACCATCGCCAGATACATAATGGCGCGGATCATCTGGATATCACGGTACATATACCCGTAAGTGCCAATCCAGCTTTTGATGTAGACATAGTTATTGGTCACGCTGCCCGCATCGCGTACCAGCTTGTTGGCGTTAAAGACGTCGTTCACCTTAATGGCAATGCCCGTCACGCTGTCGCCCATGTCGAGATACTGGCGCGCATCTTCCATCGGCACCATCGCAAAGCTGTGGTCAAGCTGACCGCTCAGCTGAAGAATACCGGTGACGTGCAGGCGCACGCGTTTTGGCTGCTGCAGTTTGTGATCGGCGCTGGCGTTGGGGATCATGATTGACACCCAGTCGCCCTGCTTCACCTTCAGGGCATCAGCAACGCCTTTACCCATGATGATCTGCTGCTCGCCCGCCTTGAAGTTGGCCCACGCGCCGTTCTGCACATAGTTCGGCAGCGCGCTGAGACGCGCTTCCTGGACGGGGTTGACTCCTTTCACCTGAATGGCGCGCAGGTTTACCCCGCTCTCCACCAGCCCGGTAAAGTTAATATAGGGCGCGGCCGCGGCGATGCCCGGCACTTTTTCAACTTTGGCGAGCGCATCGCTCCAGTTCGTCCACGGCTGGTTAACCGGCTCGATCTCACCGTGCGGCACCACCGCCAGAATGCGGTTATTCAGCTCGCGCTCAAAACCGTTCATCGCGCTTAAGCCGACAATCAGCACCGCCACACCCAGCGCAATACCGATGGTCGAGATGACGGAGATCAGCGACACCATGCCGCCGCGACGGCGGCCGCGGCTAAAACGTAAACCGATGAGTAACGATAACGGTGACGCCATTACTCTGCTCCCATCAGGGTCAGTTCCGCGTTCAGATGGCCGTCGCGCATCTCAAGCTGACGCCCCATGCGTTTTGCCAGCTGCAGATCGTGGGTCACCACCAGAAACGCGGTGCCCTGCGAGGCGTTCAGCTCGCCCAGAAGCTGGAAAATACTGTCCGCATTGCGGGCATCCAGGTTACCGGTAGGCTCATCCGCCAGCACCAGACGCGGGTTGTTGACCAGCGCACGGGCAATCGCCACGCGCTGACGCTCGCCGCCGGAAAGCTCAGAGGGACGATGGTTGCCGCGATGACCCAGCCCTACCGCTTTCAGCATGTCGCTGGCGCGAGCGTTAATTTCTGCCGGTTTCTTTTTGCCAATCAGCAGCGGCATCGCCACGTTTTCCAGCGCCGTGAAATCCGGCAGCAGGTGGTGAAACTGGTAGATAAAGCCCAGCTCGCGGTTGCGCAGCTCGGCCTTCGCCGCGGAGGACATTTTGCTCATCGGCTGGCCGGAGAAAATCACGTCGCCTTCGGTTGGGGTATCCAGCCCGCCCAGCAGATGCAGCAGCGTACTTTTGCCCGAGCCGGAACTGCCGACAATCGCCATCATCTCGCCTTCACCCACGCTAAAGCTCACATTGTGCAGCACGTCGGTTTGCACAGTGCCTTCCTGATAGCGTTTGGACAGGTTGTCGCATTGCAACAGGATCTTATTCATAACGTAAAGCCTCAGCGGGTTGAGTGGCGGCGGCGCGCCAGGAAGGATAAAGCGTAGAAAGCAGCGCAATGGCCATCGCGGCCAGCGCAATACCGACCACCTGCAGCGGCTCGATAGCCACCGGCAGCGCCGCGCCGTCAAGCAGCGCGCCGATGATCGGCATTAAGTTATTGAGCTGGCTGGCAAGCAATGCCCCCAGCACGGCGCCGAGCAGCGCACCGATGATACCGGCACTGGCCCCCTGCACCATAAACACCGCCATGATCTGGCGCGGCGTGAGCCCCTGGGTTTGCAGAATGGCAACTTCGCCCTGCTTCTCCATCACCATCAGGCCCAGCGAGGTAATAATGTTAAATGCGGCCACGGCCACGATCAGGCTCAGCAGCAGCCCCATCATGTTTTTTTCCATCCGCACGGCCTGGAACAATTCGCCTTTGCGCTCGCGCCAGTCCTGCCATTTGGTGCCGTCCGGCAGTTTTTGCTGGCTGAGGGTATCGACCTTCAGCGGTGCGTCGAGCCACAGGCGCCAGCCGGTGATATTCCCCGCCGGGTAGCGCATCAGGCGTGAAGCATCCTGAATGTTCACCAGCATCTGGTAGCCATCGACTTCGCTGTTGGCGGCAAAGGTACCAATCACGTTGAACAGGCGCTGGCTTGGCAGGCGCCCCATCGGCGTAAACTGGCTGGCAGAAGGCACCATCACGCGCAGCTGGTCGCCACGGTTGACGCCAAGCTGGCCGGCAAGCTGTTCACCCAGAATCACATTGTATTTTCCGGCTTCCAGATCGGTCTGCTTCACGTTAACCAGATATGGTGTCAGCGGATCGTTTTGCGCCGGGTCGATACCCAGCATCACGCCGACCGCCACGCTGCGGGCGCTTTGCAGCACCACGTCACCGGTGGTCAACGGCGCAACGCGCGTGACGCCCTGTAACTTCGCCGCGCTTTCCGGCAGCTGCTGTGGGTTAACCGAACCGTTAGTCGATGAGAGAACGGCCTGCGGCATCAGCCCCAGGATGTTGTTTTGCAGCTCGCGCTCAAAGCCATTCATGACGGAAAGCACCGTCACCAGTGCCATCACGCCAAGCGTAATGCCAATAGTCGAAAGCCAGGAGACAAAGCGACCGAAGCGGTCCGCGGCGCGCCCACGCATGTAGCGTAAGCCTATGAAGAGTGCGACAGGTTGATACATGAAATCCGTCTGTTTGCTGATAGCAGACCCACGAGTATATAAGCGAATCCGTTAAGCGTAAATGACTGAAACAGTAAGCTTTGGTAATCATTTTTCCGAAAAATTCAGAGAAATCAGGGTGCTATTGTCTGAATACTCACCTCGCAACCTCCACCTTTTCCGAAAAACCTCCTGATACAGACTGTTACCCATTACATCCTGGTGTCGTTTTACAACAATTGCTCGTTCGTTTATGGCAATAAGGTAGTGGCGAACAATGAAGCAAAAAGCATTATGGATTAACCAGATAAAAGGGCTGTGTATCTGCCTGGTGGTTATCTATCATTCGGTTATCACGTTTTATCCGCATCTGATCGGGCTGCAACACCCGCTCTCCGGCCTTCTCGCCAAATGCTGGGTCTATTTTAACCTTTATCTCGCACCGTTTCGTATGCCGGTCTTCTTCTTTATCTCCGGCTACCTGATCCGTCGTTATATTGACGAGGTGGACTGGCGAACCAGTCTCGACAAACGGATCTGGAGCATTGTCTGGGTGCTGGCGCTGTGGGGCGTCCTGCAATGGCAGGCGTTGACCCACCTGAACGCCTGGCTGGCGCCCGAGCGTGAGCTTGCCACCTCGTCGAACGCGGCCTACGCCGACTCGCTCTCAGGATTTGTGCAAGGCATGCTCACCGCCAGCACCAGCCTGTGGTATCTGTATGCTCTGGTAGTCTACTTCACGCTGTGTAAACTGCTGAGCCGCTGGAAGCTGCCGGTACTGGGGCTGCTGGCGCTGGCAAGCATCGCGATCAACTTCCTGCCGCTGCCGTGGTGGGGAATGAACAGCGTGGTACGCAACATGATCTACTACAGCCTCGGGGCGTGGTATGGCGCAGCGCTGATGGCGTGGATGAAAAGCGTCAACCTGCGCCGCATCTGGCTGGCAACCGGCGCTTTCGCCGCCGTCTCCGTGGTGCTGTGGTTTGCTAACGTTCCGCTGCTGCTCTCATTGCTGTCGATTGTGTTGATCATGAAGCTGTTCTATAGCCTTGAGCAGCGCTATGCCGTTCACCCGAACAATCTGCTGAACGTGATTGGCTCAAACACCATTGCGATTTATACCACCCACCGCATCCTGATTGAGGCCTTTAGCCTGTTCCTGATCGGCGAGATGAATGCCGCTTACTGGCCGGTCTGGGCCGAGCTATCCCTAATTCTTGTCTATCCGTTTGCCAGCCTGCTGATCTGTACCCTGGCCGGACTCGGGGTGCGTAAGATCTCCACCGCGCTGTTTGGCGACGTTTTCTTCTCTCCTCCCGCTACGCTGACCCTGTCACCTTCAACGCGTTAATGCCCTCTTCGCCCCCGTTTCGGGGGCGTTTAGCCCAGCCGTGCGGTTACGATTTGCTTATGTAAAACGATCGAGGATAATAAAGACATTGCGTATCAGTGATATGCCCCAATACTGTTGGTATATCCATAAGAGACTCTGACATAGCCATGCCTGAACACTATCGTTATTCCTTACCTGTCAAAGCGGGCGACCAGCGCCAGCTGGGTGAACTCACGGGCGCGGCGTGCGCCACGCTGGTGGCGGAAATCGCCGAGCGTCATCCAGGCCCGGTGATTCTCGTTGCCCCGGATATGCAAAACGCCCTGCGCCTGCACGACGAAATTCGCCAGTTCACCGATAATCTGGTGTTCAGCCTGGCCGACTGGGAAACGCTGCCGTATGACAACTTCTCTCCGCATCAGGAGATTATCTCCTCGCGCCTGTCGACACTCTATCAACTCCCGACCATGCAGCGCGGCGTGCTGATTGTGCCGGTGAACACCCTGATGCAGCGCGTCTGTCCGCACAGCTATCTGCACGGCCACGCGCTGGTGATGAAAAAAGGCCAGCGACTGTCCCGTGATGCCCTGCGGGCGCAGCTTGACGGGGCCGGCTATCGCCACGTCGACCAGGTGATGGAGCATGGGGAATACGCGACCCGCGGCGCGCTGCTCGACCTTTACCCGATGGGCAGCGACCAGCCGTATCGTCTGGACTTTTTCGATGATGAAATCGACAGCCTGCGCGTCTTCGACGCCGACACGCAGCGCACGCTGGAAGAAGTGGAGTCCATCAATTTACTGCCCGCGCATGAGTTCCCCACGGACAAAACCGCTATCGAACTGTTCCGCAGCCAGTGGCGCGATAAGTTCGAGGTGAAGCGCGACGCGGAACATATTTATCAGCAGGTCAGCAAAGGCACCCTGCCTGCCGGGATCGAATACTGGCAGCCGCTGTTCTTCAACGAGCCGCTCCCTGCCCTGTTCAGCTACTTCCCGGCGAATACGCTGATTGTTAATACCGGCGATATCGACGCCAGCGCCAGCCGCTTTGAAAGTGAAACCCGCGCGCGCTTCGAAAACCGGGGCGTTGACCCGATGCGCCCGCTGCTGCCGCCGGAAGCGCTGTGGCTGCGTACCGACGAGCTCAACGCCGAGCTGAAGCGCTGGCCGCGCATGCAGCTGAAAACTGATTCGCTTGCCGACAAGGCCGCCAACACCAACCTCGCCTTCCGAACGCTGCCGGACCTGGCCGTTCAGGCGCAGCAGAAATCCCCGCTGGATAATCTGCGCAAGTTTCTGGAGTCCTTTACCGGCCCGGTGGTGTTCTCCGTTGAGAGTGAAGGCCGCCGCGAAGCGTTAGGTGAGCTGCTGGGACGCATTAAGGTGGCGCCGAAGCGCATCCTGCGCCTGAGCGAAGCGACCGGAAACGGTCGTTACCTGATGATTGGCGCCGCCGAGCACGGTTTTATCGACACGCTCAACAACCTGGCGCTGATTTGCGAAAGCGACCTGCTGGGCGAGCGCGTCGCACGCCGCCGTCAGGACAGCCGTCGGACCATCAACCCGGACACGCTGATCCGTAACCTGGCCGAGCTGCACCCGGGCCAGCCGATCGTTCACCTGGAGCATGGCGTTGGACGCTATCAGGGGATGACCACGCTGGAAGCGGGCGGCATCAAAGGTGAATACCTGATGCTCACCTACGCCAACGACGCCAAACTGTATGTTCCGGTGTCGTCCCTGCATCTGATCAGCCGCTACGCCGGCGGTGCCGAAGAGAACGCGCCGCTGCACAAGCTGGGCGGCGATGCCTGGGCGCGCGCGCGCCAGAAGGCCGCGGAAAAAGTGCGCGACGTGGCCGCCGAACTGCTGGATATTTACGCCCAGCGCGCGGCCAAAGAGGGCTTCGCCTTTAAGCATGATAAAGAACAGTACCAACTGTTTTGTGACAGCTTCCCGTTTGAAACCACGCCGGATCAGGCTCAGGCTATTAACGCCGTGCTGAGCGACATGTGCCAGCCGCTGGCAATGGACCGCTTAGTCTGCGGCGACGTCGGCTTCGGTAAAACCGAAGTGGCGATGCGCGCCGCTTTCCTTGCGGTCGAAAACAACAAGCAGGTGGCGGTGCTGGTGCCGACCACCCTCCTCGCTCAGCAGCACTTCGACAACTTCCGCGACCGCTTCGCCAACTGGCCGGTTCGCATCGAGATGCTGTCGCGTTTTCGCAGCACCAAAGAACAGACCCAAATTCTGGAACAGGCCAGCGAAGGCAAGATCGATATTCTGATCGGCACCCACAAGCTGCTGCAAAGCGACGTGAAGTGGAAAGATCTGGGGCTGCTGATCGTCGACGAAGAGCACCGCTTCGGGGTGCGTCATAAAGAGCGCATCAAAGCGATGCGCGCCGACGTCGACATCCTGACCCTGACCGCAACGCCGATCCCGCGAACCCTGAACATGGCGATGAGCGGCATGCGCGATCTGTCGATTATTGCCACGCCGCCGGCGCGCCGTCTGGCGGTGAAAACCTTTGTCCGCGAGTACGATAATCTGGTGGTGCGTGAGGCCATTCTGCGTGAAGTGCTTCGTGGGGGGCAGGTCTACTACCTCTATAACGACGTGGAAAATATCCAGAAAGCGGCGGACAGGCTGGCGGAGCTGGTACCGGAAGCGCGCATTGCTATCGGCCACGGGCAGATGCGCGAGCGCGAGCTGGAACGGGTGATGAACGACTTCCATCACCAGCGCTTTAACGTGCTGGTGTGCACCACCATCATCGAAACCGGGATCGACATTCCGACAGCGAACACCATCATCATTGAACGCGCGGATCACTTTGGTCTGGCGCAGCTTCACCAGCTGCGCGGCCGCGTCGGACGTTCGCACCATCAGGCCTACGCCTGGCTGCTGACGCCGCATCCGAAAGCGATGACCACCGACGCGCAAAAGCGTCTGGAAGCCATCGCCTCGCTGGAAGACCTCGGCGCGGGCTTTGCGCTGGCCACGCACGATCTCGAGATCCGCGGTGCCGGCGAACTGCTGGGTGAAGATCAAAGCGGCTCGATGGAAACCATCGGCTTCTCGCTCTATATGGAGCTGCTGGAGAACGCGGTTGATGCCCTGAAGGCCGGACGCGAGCCGTCGCTGGAAGACCTTACCAGCCAGCAGACCGAGGTCGAGCTGCGTATGCCTTCCCTGCTGCCTGATGATTTCATTCCGGACGTGAATACCCGTCTCTCATTCTACAAACGCATCGCCAGCGCGAAGAAGGAGAACGAGCTGGAAGAGATCAAGGTTGAGCTGATCGACCGCTTTGGTCTGCTGCCCGATGCGGCGAGAAATTTGCTGGATATCGCGAGACTGCGCCAGCAGGCGCAGAAGCTGGGGATTCGCAAGCTCGAAGGCAATGAAAAAGGCGGCGTGATTGAATTCGCCGAGAAGAACCACGTCAACCCGATGTGGCTCATCGGTCTGCTGCAAAAACAGCCGCAGCATTTCCGTCTGGATGGCCCAACGCGTCTGAAATTTACCCAGGAGCTGACGGAGCGCAAAACCCGTATGGACTGGGTGCGTAACTTTATGCGTCAGCTGGAAGAGAACGCGATCGCATAACCTCCATTCCCCTCTTAACTGAGGAATTTCATGTAGTTTATTAACCGGAAGCGATGAAAGTTGCTTCCGGAAAATGAATAGCTTACAGCGACCCCCTGGTCCGGCTGTAAATCGCTGAGGCGTTTGCCTTCCGGCCGGGGCGAGGCGCAGGGATGCGCCGAGAGGGCGGGCTTTACAGGGATGTTACCTCCGCCCGTCCCCGAAAAGCCAGAAGGAATAAGCCGAAGGTACCGCGTAGCGGCGATTTACCGCCGGGAGCCCGGGTCGCCAGGGTGGTGGCGACTGAGCCACCCTGGCACGTTCACAGGTCATGTCGTTACAGAGTACTAAGGAACATAAAGTGAACGGAATGACCACCAGAGTCGTATGTTCCCCCTCACCCCAGCCCTCTCCCTCAAGGGAGAGGGGGTCGTCCGTGCAGGCATTATTTTATGGGGATCCCTTCCCCTGTTAGCCCAGCGCTACGGGGGGACAATTTACAAACTCTTTGCACTTCACACGATCTTCCCGACATACCCATTCGCCATAATTATGTTTAACGCCTTATAAAACAATAACCTTATCATTTACATGGATTATGGTGATGATGACCTCTTCGCGTTTTACTCGCTGGATGACCCTGTTTGCGCTGGCAGCCACCGTCGCGGTTGCGCTTCCTGCTCGCGCAAACACCTGGCCCCTTCCCCCTCCCGGCAGCAAGGTGGTGGGTGAAAACCGCTTTCATGTGGTTGAAAATAATGGCGGTTCGCTGGAAGCGATTGCCAAAAAATATAACGTCGGTTTTCTGGCTCTGCTGCAGGCGAACCCCGGCGTCGACCCTTACGTCCCGCGCGCGGGCAGCGTGTTGACCATCCCGTTACAGACTATCCTGCCGGACGCCCCGCGCGAGGGGATGGTGATAAACCTGGCCGAGCTGCGTCTGTACTATTACCCGCCGGGTAAAAACGAAGTGACGGTCTACCCGATTGGTATTGGTCAGCTGGGCGGTGACACGCTGACGCCGACGATGGTCACCACCGTCTCGGATAAACGCGCGAATCCAACCTGGACCCCGACGGCCAATATTCGTGCCCGCTATAAAGCTCAGGGCATTGATCTTCCAGCCGTGGTGCCGGCAGGCCCGGATAACCCAATGGGACACCACGCGATCCGCCTGGCAGCCTACGGTGGTGTTTACCTGCTGCACGGCACGAATGCGGACTTTGGCATCGGCATGCGCGTCAGTTCCGGATGTATTCGTCTGCGCGATGACGATATCAAAACGCTGTTTAACGTCGTTACGCCGGGAACCAAAGTGAATATTATCAATACGCCGATTAAGGTTTCTGAGGAGCCGGGCGGCGTGCGGCTGGTCGAAATTCACCAGCCGCTATCGAAAAACATTGGCGATGATCCGCAGACGCTGCCCATTAACCTGAATGCCGCGATGGTAAGCTTCAAAACGAATGCGAATACCAACAGCGTGGTGATGGAGCGCGCGATGGAAGCCCGGTCAGGCATGCCGACCGATGTCACCCGGCATCACGATGTAATCCAGCAATCGATGTAAATCATAAATAAAAAAAACGCCCTGCTCAGCAGGGCGTTTTTTTATTGCAGTGGCATAAATGAGGGTTTATGCCCGGCTTATTTGTAGATGACAGCCGTGCCGTGCAGGGTGTTAGGACCGGTCACAGAGGTGATGCGGTAAGATTTTGCACCCATCTCTTGCGCTTTTTGCGCCAGCTGATCTTCCAGTGACCCCAGGTTAGTCCCGGCAGACGCAGAGATCGTCCCGACTTTATGCTGATCGACCGGAGTGGACTGTACCTGTACAGCAGCAAAGCTTGCGAAAGAGAGTGAACTCAGAACAGCAGCAGCGATGAGGGTTTTTACGTTTTTCATGATGTTTACCTTTAGCAGATGAATTTGGAGGTCGTTATCTATTTAGTTAACGATCGATAGGTAAATCATAAATGTGATCCAGGTCACGCGTCAACATAATTTTATAACGACCATTAATTTAATTTTAAAGTCGTTATTTTTCATATAGATATGATTAATATATTTTTAAGCATTCAGCACTGGTGGTGGGTTGCGTTTATTTTTATAATGGTTATTCACCAAACCAACAGAGGACCAACGGCACATGACAACCGACGTCACGAGTTGTGCGAAGAAAAGCCGTGGCCGACCAAAAGTGTTTGACAGGGATGCAGCGCTTGATAAGGCCATGACTCTCTTCTGGCAACATGGGTATGAAGCAACCTCGCTTTCCGATCTGGTAGAAGCTACCGGAGCCAAAGCGCCGACGCTGTATGCCGAATTTACCAATAAAGAGGGGCTGTTCAGGGCGGTGCTGGACAGATACATTTCGCGTTTTGCAGCGAAACATGAAGCCCAGCTATTTTGTGAAGAGAAAAGCGTCGAACAGGCGCTTCGGGATTACTTCACCGCCGTCGCGACCTGCTTCACCAGTAAAGATACGCCTGCGGGCTGCTTTATGATTAACACCTCTGCCACCCTGGCGGCGTCCTCGAAAGAGATTGCCAATACGGTGAAATCGCGTCATGCGATGCAGGAGGAGACGCTGAGCGCCTTTCTGGCACAGCGCCAGCAGCGCGGTGAAATCCCTGCGCAGTGCAACCCCCAACTGCTGGCACAATACCTGAGCTGTATTTTGCAGGGGATGTCGATCAGCGCCCGTGAAGGGGCTACGCTGGAAAAACTGCAGAATATTAGCGAAACCACGCTGCGACTGTGGCCTGAGCTACTGAAAATCTGAAGCAAAAAAAAGCTCCTCAGCCTGAGCGCATGAGGAGCTAAATTCAGAGAACATCTTTTTTACACTTTGTTATTCAGAACCAGCTGGCCATTTCCATCCAGTGGAATTTGCGTGCCCGGGTCTTTATCCATGCGGATTTTGCCCTGCTGATCGCCAATTTTGTACGTCACGTCATAGCCCAGCATTTTTTCCGACTTGTCATAGACGGTTTTGCAGCGTTGCTGAGTCGTGGTGTAGGTATCATTATCCTGCATCGCGCCCTGTACCTGGTTACCGGCATAGCCGCCACCCAGCGCGCCGACCACGGTCGCCACATCTTTGCCCCGGCCGCCGCCGAACTGGTGACCAATCACGCCACCCGCTACCGCGCCCAGAACAGAACCGGCAATGCGGTTTTCATCCTGCACCGGACGACGGTGCGTCACGGAGACGTTACGGCACTCCTGACGAGGCGTTTTTACCGTTTCTTTAATCGGTGTAGCAGAAACCACCTGCGCATACTGCGGGCCGCGATCTAATACGTTGAGACTGGCAACGGCAGCCACACCTAACGCAGCCGCGACGCCAATCCCTATACCCGCCAACATTGATTTATTCACGGGACTTCCTCCTTTGTTGCTATTGGTAACAATTTTGCAATGGAGGCACGGCTTCGCCAATAAGATAAAGGATCAAAAAAGGGGCGTTGAGAGGAGATATATTGTATTTAGGAGAACTCTCAAGCACTCAAACTGTGATCTACAGCATGAAATGCTAAAAACTCCCTCCGGAGGACCCGGAGGGAGTGAAAGATTAGTGCAGCTTCAGACGCGGACGGATCACGCGGTTGATTCTGCCCACCAGCATCATCAGCCCGGTTTTGAAGTAGCCGTGCAGCGCAATCTGGTGCATGCGGTACAGGGAGATATACACGAAGCGGGCAATGCGCCCTTCTACCATCATTGAGCCGCGCATCAGGTTGCCCATCAGGCTGCCGACGGTAGAGAAGTTTGACAGCGACACCAGTGAACCATGGTCTTTATAGACATAGGCTTTCATTGGCTTGCCTTTGTACTGCGCCAGAATGTTGTGCAGCACCAGGCTTGCCATCTGGTGAGCGGCCTGCGCGCGCGGCGGCACGAATCCACCTTCAGGACGCGCGCAGGAGGCACAGTCACCGATTGCAAAGATGTCAGGGTCACGCGTGGTTTGCAGCGTTGGCTCGGTGACCAGCTGGTTAATGCGGTTCGTTTCCAGACCGCCGATCTCTTTCATAAAGTCAGGCGCTTTGATACCTGCCGCCCAGACCATCAGATCCGCTTTGATATACTCGCCGTCTTTGGTGTGCAGGCCGCCTTCGTCGGCGCTGGTCACCATGGTCTGCGTCAACACCCGCACGCCCAGCTTGGTGAGCTCATTGTGCGCCGCACCGGAAATACGCGGAGGCAGCGCAGGCAGGATGCGTTCACCGGCTTCGACCAGCGTGACGTTCAGCGCTTCGTTAGTTAACCCTTTGTAACCGTAGCTGTGCAGCTGTTTCACTGCATTGTGCAGCTCCGCAGACAGCTCAACACCCGTCGCACCGCCGCCAACAATGGCGATATTCACCTTACCGTTCGCACCCATATTGCTGGTGTACTTCAGGAACAGGTTCAGCATTTCCTGATGGAAACGACGCGCCTGGTGCGGGTTATCGAGGAAGATACAGTGCTCTTTCACGCCCGGCGTGTTGAAGTCGTTGGAGGTACTGCCGAGCGCCATGACCAGTGTGTCGTACGGCAGCTTGCGCTCAGGAACCAGCAGCTCCCCTTTTTCATCGCGCAACTCTGCCAGGGTGATGGTTTTGCTTTCACGGTTGATGTCCACCACCGAGCCCAGCTGGAACTGGAAATGGTGGTTGCGCGCGTGCGCCAGGTAGCTGAGCGCGTCCACACCCTCATCCAGAGAACCGGTCGCCACTTCGTGCAGCAGCGGTTTCCACAGGTGGCTGTGGTTACGATCCACCAGCGTAATTTTGGCTTTTTTACCGCGACCCAGCTTCTTGCCCAGCTGTGTAGCCAGCTCCAGCCCGCCAGCACCACCGCCTACAATCACTATCTTTTTCAATGGCGTAGTCAACGTGACCCCCTCAAATTATTAACCAATTGTTAATTAAAAGTTATAAAAATAACCCTTAATTAACAACAGGTTACAGCACTGAAACCATTCAGGTGCATTGAGAATACCACGTCAGGCGCATTGGTCATACCAAAATTGATATGCATCAAGTTTTGATGGCTTAAAAGTAGACAATTCTGGTCAAAAAGAAAGCCCGGTACGCTTTCGCGGCCGGGCTTTGACGCCTGCGGATAAGGGATTAACCCAGCGTTTTAAACGCTTTGATACGCTGCAGATGCGGGGAGATGTTCTTGAACTTGTGGGTCTGTTCTTCGTCCCAGACGATCTCATAGTAATGATGCAGCAGTTCTGCTGCCCGATGGCTGTTGAGCGCTTCATCATTACGTGAAAGGATCACCAGGCAGCGGTCGCGGTTTTTCTCACGAAAATTGCTGACGCACTTGGTCGCAATATCGACATACTCTTCCGGGCGGTCAATTTTGCCTTCCATGTTCTCGTTCGGGAACAGGTTAGGATTGAACACCACCTGGCGAATGTCGCACAGGAAGCCAATCCGCTCCGCCCAGTAGCCACCCAGCCCCACGCCGCAAATCAGCGGGCGATCGTCGACGTTGAGCTGCAACATCTTGTCCACCTCTTTGAGCAGATGCTGCATATCATGCTTCGGATGGCGCGTGCTGTAGCTGATCAACCGTACATCCGGATCGATAAACTGCAGCTGCAGCACCTTCTCATGATTACCAGGACTGTTTGAGTCAAAACCGTGTAAATAGATGATCATCGTCTTCTCACCACGCTACGCCTTCCGGGAGGGTTTACAGGCTGGCTTTATGTGCCTGCCAGCGCTCATTCAGGTCTTCAAGCCGGGCGTTGACCGTCTTCCAGCGCGCCGAATCCATCAGCTCCTGACGGCTAAATGAACCTTTATGATACAATTGTGTAACACGCTCTGCATTGATCGGCGACAGGTTATCCAGCACGCTCACGGCACCTTTACGATTATTGCAGACCAGGATCATATCGCAACCTGCATCCAGCGACGCCTGACCGCGTTCAGCGTAGCTGCCCATAATCGCCGCCCCTTCCATCGATAAGTCGTCAGAGAAGATCACGCCATTGAACCCCAGCTCCTGACGCAGAACGGTTTTCAGCCAGTGCGGAGAGCCGCTGGCAGGGCGCGGGTCAACGTCGCTGTAAATCACGTGCGCAGGCATAATGGCATCAAGCTTGTTGTCGGTGATCAGCGACCTGAACACCGACATATCTTTGGCGCGAATTTCCGCTTCCGGGCGCGGATCGCGCGGCGTCTCTTTGTGAGAATCCGCCGTCACCGCCCCGTGGCCCGGGAAGTGTTTCCCGGTGGTTTTCATTCCTGCGTCGTGCATGCCGTCGATGAACCGGGTCGCCATGGCCAGCGCAATACGCGGATCTTCATGGTATGAACGCTCGCCAATGGCGGCGCTGATATGCCCTACATCCAGCACCGGGGCAAAGCTGATGTCGATATCCATGGCAATCATTTCGCTGGCCATCAGCCAGCCGGCCTCCTGTGCCAGTTTCCCCCCCTCTTCCGTGCCTAACAGCGCGGCAAAAGACTGGGCTGCCGGCAGGCGGGTAAACCCTTCGCGAAAACGCTGCACGCGGCCGCCTTCCTGATCGACGGCGACCACCAGATGATTGCGCGACGCGGCGCGGATCTGACGCACCAGCTCACGCAGCTGCGCCGGATCGTGATAGTTGCGGGTAAACAGGATCAGGCCACCCACCAGCGGATGCGCCAGAATTTCACGCTCCTCCGCATCCAGCTCAAACCCTTCTACATCCAACATGACTGGACCCACATCCACCTCTCTTATCCTTTCGTTTGTAACTGACGCCAGGCATCGTCTGCCAGCGCAATAAAGTGTTTGTCTCTGGACTGCCGATAGCGCATTTCAAACCAGCCAGCCATTAACATGACGACCCAGGGTCGCCAGCATCTGACCTGACGCCTCAGCGCCTCGGGGTCAATATGTGCCACCTGGGCGTAGTCCCTGATGAGCATTTGCCGCGCGGCGTCACTCTCCGTCCAGACTGCCGCCAGTTCCAGCGCCACATCGCCATCTCCGGCATACTCCCAGTCGATAAGCCTGATGCCCGCTGACGTATGAACAATATTCCCGGCATGAACATCCATGTGCAGCGGCGCGAGCCGAATCGGCTGCGGCTCGCCCGTTTTACGAAGCCGCTTGAGATGTGCCAGCCACATTGGGGTGCGTCTGTCAGGCGCGGCCTGCTGCCAGTAGCGTTCCAGCAGCGGGTATAACGTGATTCGCCATCCCAGACGTGGCTGCCGGTGCAGATGATACAGCATCGCCGCGAGCGCCGGCGTGTCCGGCAGCTCGCTTTTAACGTCACCGTCCAGATAGTCGACGGCCATCCAGCCCTGTCTGAAAAAACGAGGAGCAGGCACGAGATCTGACGGAAGACGTCTCAGGGCACGAAACTGACGACGAAAATGGGAGGCAGGCGCGTAGGGATCGTGATTCTGCCGCAAGACCAGACGGTGTTCGCCCTGCGCTATAATGCAACTCGCGCCGCCAAGCCCGGAGTGGGCCTGCGGCGCGATAAGGCGGTACTGAGGAAAATAGCGCGTCAGAATCTCTTCACGCGTGCTGTCATTGTTGCGTAACCGCACCTTTACCTGACCAGATAATTTCGCCTGTCTGAACCAGCATCAGCTGCATCTGCAGGGCTGGGGTATTCACGTTACCGGTGGCGTTAGAGTAAAGCACATACTGTGCGCCAACGTTACGGGCAATGCCGATCGCCTTGCTGCGTGTGCCGAGACTATCCTGCGGCGAAAGGCCCAGCTGCTGTTTGGCTACCGCGAGCTGCTGAGCCGAGACCAGCGTAAACTTGCCGTTGTTAGCCAGAGCATTGCGCAGGGTTTCTGTCGCTTCGCCCGCGTTCAGTGAACCGTTGGTACGGTTGTTGACGCTGTCGACCAGCAATACGCTGCCCGCCGTCACGCCCTGCGCCTGCAGCATTTTACCGACCATCGGCTGCATTGTCCCATTCCAGTCGTAGTGGCGCACGCGCGGTGCAGGCTGCGACGTCTGATCCGGATGCTCAATCGGGCCAGGCTGCGCCGGTATAGACGGTACGGACGGCACGGTTGGCTGCGGCTGCGTTGGCTGTGTCGGCTGTTCTGTGCCCGGTTTCGCCTCTTCCACAGGCGCAGGCTGTTCAGTTCGGGTCACACACCCTGCCAGGAACAGCGCGAAAGCTGTCACGAGCGCATAGCGGCTCAAGTTTTTAATCAAGGTTCACCCCTCAGAGATAAAGATAAAGTCTCACCTTATGCGCACCCAGATAGTTGGCGCTGCCATAGAGCGTTACCGACGACCTGGCCGGAATGGTGACGCTGCGCGGCGTCTCCAGCGGATGCATTTCGAGACCTCTTACGTCATACCAGAAAAAACGGTAGTGGACCGTCACGGGTTCATGTCTTTCATTAAAGAGCGTAGAGGAGGCAGATGAGTTGATTTCACTGATGGTCAGCGCGGGCTGTTGCGCCGTGATGCCCGCGGCAAGCACGGAGGATTCCATGACCAGCGTCTGTTCATCGTTCACGGGGATCGCCGGGCGCGTGCTGCACCCCACAATCATCATCGTCACTACCAGCGCTGCAATACGCCCTTTACGCATGTCAAAGACCTTTATGTGCCAGCATCGGCCCCAGAGGACGTCCACCCAGCAGATGCATGTGAATATGATACACTTCCTGGCCACCATGACGATTGCAGTTCATGATCAGACGGTAACCGTCTTCTGCAATCCCTTCCTGTTCAGCGATTTTCGCGGCCACCGTCAGCATACGACCTAACGCCACTTCATGCTCGGTTTTTACGTCGTTTACAGTCGGAATCAGAATATTGGGAATGATAAGGATGTGCGTCGGGGCCTGAGGGGAAATGTCCCGGAAAGCCGTCACCAGTTCATCCTGATAGACGATATCCGACGGAATTTCGCGACGGATAATTTTACTGAAAATCGTTTCTTCAGCCATGACCTTTTCCTTATTTGTTTAATCTGGCGCAATGCGTCCGCTGTAAACACACTCCCGGGATCGGTGTGTGACACAATTCAAGAGTATGAGCGAGTTTCTCCTGTCCTTTCAACCTCCTCCCTCGATTTCTTTCCTGAATGTTCATCAGCTGAGTGAAGAGTGACCGCTTGCGCGTCTCAGTGGCGTTTTTTACGACACAAATAAAAAAGGCAGCCATTCGGCTGCCTTAGTCTCCCCAGGTCACAACTTAGTTGCTGCGGATGTACTCATCCATTTCGGTTTTCAGGTTATCGGATTTGGTACCGAAGATTGCCTGTACACCAGAACCTGCAACAACTACGCCCGCTGCGCCCAGTTTTTTCAGACCCGGCTGGTCTACTTTCGCGACGTCGGCAACGCTCACGCGCAGACGAGTGATGCACGCGTCCAGGTTAGTGATGTTCTCTTTACCACCGAACGCGGCAACCAGTGCAGGAGCCATTTCGCTGGTCGCGCCAGCTTTGCTGTCTTCTGTCGCATCTTCACGGCCTGGGGTTTTCAGGTCCAGTGCTTTAATCAGCACGCGGAAGATGGTGTAGTACACAACGGCATAGCACGCACCGACGATTGGGAACAGCCACAGTTTGCTGCTGTTACCGGACAGAACGATGAAGTCGATCAGGCCGTGAGAGAAGGACGTACCGTCACGCATACCCAGCAGAATACAGATTGGGAACGCCAGGCCCGCCAGAATCGCGTGGATAACGTACAGGATCGGCGCAACGAACATGAAGGAGAACTCGATCGGCTCGGTGATACCGGTCAGGAACGAGGTCAGCGCTGCGGAGATCATGATACCGCCCACTTTTGCACGGTTCTCTGGCTTCGCAGAGTGCCAGATAGCAATCGCCGCTGCAGGCAGACCGTACATTTTGAACAGGAAGCCACCAGACAGTTTACCTGCAGTTGGGTCACCCGCCATGTAACGTGGGATATCGCCGTGGAATACCTGGCCTGCTGCGTTGGTGAATTCACCAATCTGCATCTGGAATGGAACGTTCCAGATGTGGTGCAGACCGAATGGCACCAGGCAACGCTCGATGAAGCCGTAGATACCAAACGCCACAACCGGGTTCTGGTAAGCAGCCCATTGAGAGAAGGTCTGGATAGCGGAGCCGATTGGTGGCCAGATGAAGGACAGGATCACGCCAGTGAAAATCGCTGCCAGACCAGAGATGATCGGAACGAAACGCTTGCCCGCGAAGAAGCCCAGATACTCAGGCAGCTTGATGCGATAGAAGCGGTTGAACATATACGCTGCAATCGCACCGGAGATGATACCGCCCAGAACACCGGTGTCCGCCAGGTGTTTCGCGGCGATCTCTTCTGCCGGTAAATGCAGAACCAGCGGCGCAACCACAGCCATGGTTTTCACCATGATGCCGTAGGCAACCACTGCAGCCAGCGCAGAAACGCCGTCGTTATTGGTGAAGCCCAGAGCCACACCGATCGCGAAGATCAGCGGCATGTTAGCAAAGACAGAACCGCCTGCTTCGGCCATCACGTGGGAGACTACGGCTGGCAGCCAGCTGAAGTTAGCAGAACCGACACCCAGCAGGATACCTGCGATAGGCAGTACGGATACTGGCAGCATCAGCGATTTACCGACCTTTTGCAGGTTAGCAAATGCATTCTTAAACATAATTGAGAGTGCTCCTGAGTATTTGTGCTTTTTTTACGCTTTCACGCATTGGCCCGGGGGGAGTACCGTGCCGTGGACAGGACATCTAAGCGCCCTTTATTTATTACACAGAGTAAAATAATTCCCTCTGAGTTTGTTTGACGGCTATCACGTTTCAGCTTAAGGCGGTCGAAAAACTTTCAGTTATTTACAAAAAGCATGTCCGGATGTGTCTAAAAACACCCTCACCGCCCCAAATGAGGCGGTGAACTTTACTCGCTTTACTTATTAATTACGAGCCTAAAAAAAACAGGTGTATCAGACAGATTGCAGGCGGGCGGGGTCGATATGGAACAGCGTGGAGAAGTTTTCCGTCGTCACGCGGGCCAGCTCATCAATGCTGACGCCCTTCAGTACGGCCATGTACTCAGCCACATCTCTCGTCATAGCGGGCTGGTTCTCTTTACCGCGATGCGGTACCGGTGCGAGATACGGAGAATCGGTCTCCACCAGAATACGATCGAGCGGAACATAACGTGCAGCATCACGCAGCTGCTCAGCGTTACGGAACGTCACGATCCCCGAAAACGAGATATAAAACCCCAAATCAAGCAGCTTACCCGCCGTTTCTCTGTCTTCTGTGAAACAGTGTAGTACGCCACCGCAATCCGTCACGTTTTCTTCCCGGAGGATCGCCAGGGTATCCGCACGCGCGTCGCGGGTGTGGACGATAACCGGCTTGTTCAGCTCCCGGCCAATGCGAATATGGTTGCGGAAGGACTCCTGCTGACGCGGTTTGGTTTCCGGCGTGTAAAAGTAGTCCAGCCCGGTCTCGCCCATCGCCACCACGCCCTCTTCTGCTGCCAGTTGGCGCAGATCCTCAACGTCGTACGCTTCGTCCTGATTCAGCGGATGCACGCCGCAGGAGAACACCACGTTATCGCGAACGCCCACCAGCTCACGCATGGAGCGGTAGCCCGGCAGCGTGGTTGCCACCGCAAGACAGAATTTCACATCGCGGGCTGCGGCTTTTGCCAGCACGTCATCCACGTTTTTATGCAGGGATTGATAATCCAGGCCATCAAGATGGCAGTGTGAGTCGACTAAAAACATAATGTCTCTCTCAGAGATGGGAAACAGGCGGTGTGACGCCGGGTTGCAGGTAATGTTCGATACGCAGTAACTGGTCAGTCAGTAAAAGCTCGCGATTAAGACCCGTCACGGTTAAAAGCTGTTCTCGGCTCTGGCAAATTTCATGAAGCATCGCATGAAGAATCGTCCCTGAGAGGCGGTTCGCCAGCGTATTCACCAGCGACCACGCATCCGGGTTGGTCAGCAGCGTTGCCCCTTGCTGAATTTTGAGTGCATCCAGCAGCAACGAGGCCAGCCAGTGCAGACGCTCAACGACCCGATCGCTGTTAAGCGCAGGCAATACGCTTAGCCAGTCGTGGTTATTCAGTGCCGTTTCAACAGCCCGGCAGAGCGTTTCTCGCTCTGACCAGACGTCAGGCTGCAGTAATGCCAGCGCCGCCGCGGGCGCGCCGCTGCTCAGGCGCAAGGCGGTCAGCGCACTCTCAGGTGACGTTGTCACCTCACGTTCAAGCCAGCTCAGCGCCCACGATTCCTGGGGCACCGCCAGGTGATGAAGACGACAACGGCTGCGCAGCGTCGCCAGTACTCGTCCCGGGTCACGACACGAGAGGAAAAACCACGTTTTAACCGGCGGCTCTTCCAGGGTTTTCAGCAGGGCGTTAGCCGCCGCCTCGGTAAGCTGTGTGGCGTCTTTGAGCCAGACCACTTTAGCGCCGCCCAGTCGCGCGTGCTCGTACAATTTTTCGCTGACTTCCCGCACGGCATCAATACCGAGCGCGCTTTTGCCCTTCTCAGGCTCGAGGGTGTAGTAGTCAGGATGCGTGCCCGCCTGCATCAGCTGACAGCCACGGCATTTACCACAGCTCTTGTGCCCTTCCGGCTGCTGACACATCAGAAAACGGGTGATGGCATAAATCAACGCATCATCACCCATCCCTGGCAATGCCTGAATCAGTAACGCATGATGCCCCCGACCCGCCTGATAGCTGCCGATCAGCTGTTCAAAGTGTGGGCGCAACCATGGATACCATTTCATGCCTGCTGCTCCTGCACCCACTGCGTAATGGTATGCTGAATGTCACGCGTGACGTCGTCCAGGGACTGCGTCGCATCGATGGTACAAATTGAGCTGTCCTGTGCGGCAAGTTCAAGATAGCGCGCACGGGTGCGGTTAAAGAAATCAAACGACTCTTGTTCAATGCGGTCCAGCTCACCGCGCGCGCGGGCACGCTTGAGGCCCACTTCCGGAGTCACATCCAGATAGAGCGTCAGATCGGGGCGAAAATCCCCCAGTACGGCATTACGCAGCGTGGCCAGCATGGTCTGGTCGATACCGCGTCCTCCGCCCTGATATGCCTGAGTCGACAGATCGTGACGGTCACCGATCACCCACTTGCCGCCGGCCAGGGCAGGTTTGATAACCGTCTCAACCAGCTGAACGCGCGCCGCGTAGAACATCAGCACTTCGGCTTTGTCAGTGATAACTTCGTCGCCGACGGATTTAATATCCAGCACCAGGCTGCGCAGCTTTTCAGCCAACTGCGTGCCGCCCGGCTCGCGGGTAAATACCATGTCCGCCACGCCCAGCGCTTTTAGCGTATCCACCACCACGTTGCGGGCGGTAGTTTTACCCGCTCCTTCGAGTCCCTCAATGACAATGTATTTACTGCGCATTTTTTTCCTTAAGTGCCTTCAGATAGTCCTGAACAGAGCGATTGTGGCTGGCAAGGTTGGTGTTAAAGGTGTGTCCCCCTTTTCCATCGGCCACAAAATAGAGATACGGTGTTTTTGCCGGATGCGCGGCGGCTTTAAGCGACGCTTCGCTCGGCGTGGCAATCGGACCTGGCGGTAATCCGCTAATCACGTAGGTATTATACGCCGTTGGCGTCTCCAGATCTTTTCTTGAGATCTTGCCGGCATAGCTCTCGCCCATGCCGTAGATAACGGTAGGGTCGGTTTGCAGACGCATGCCGATGCGCAGACGGTTGATAAATACCGATGCCACCCGATCGCGCTCGGCGGCAACGGCGGTCTCTTTCTCGATAATTGAGGCCATGGTGACAAACTGGTTTTGATCTTTATACGGCAGCCCGTCCATTCGCCCTTCCCAGGCGGCATCCACGGCGGCGACCATTTTTTTGTGCGCCCGCTTAAGAATCGCCACATCAGTCGTGCCTGCGGTATACATCCAGGTATCCGGCCAGAACCAACCTTCCACCCACTCAGGATGCTCAAACTTGAGCACGTCGGCCACCGTCTGATAGCTGTCATCCTTCAGGGTATGCTTAATATACGGCGCATCGCGCAGCTGTTTGAGGTAATCGCTCAGGCGCATCCCTTCCACAAATCGCAGGGGGAACTGGGCTTCCTTGCCGCTTTCCAGCAGCTGCAGCATCTCTCTGACGGTCATTCCCGGCGTAAAGCGATAGGTACCGGCTTTGAAATGTGACAGCTCAGGCTCCACGCGCAATAACCACTGGAATACCCGTGGACGATTGATAATCTTGTCGCCATAGAGCTGTTCCCCAAGCGCCTGGCGGCCGGTTCCCGCTTTCAGGGTAAAGATCGTTTCGTCTTTAACCAGGATCTTGCTGTCAGCCAGCTGGCGAACTTTCCATACGCCAGCTCCGCCAGCGACGCCCAGCGCAACGATGAGGATAAGGACAAAGCGCAACATTTTTTTCATGACTATCTGGTTTGCTCACATATCGGGGCTAAAAACTGAAACAGCTCGCGCGAAGACCAGCGTTGTTGGCCATACGCACGGACGGGTACAACAGGCATCAGCGCATTGCAGATGATGACTTCATCGGCAGTCTGTAGCGCGGCTTCTCCTGCGCTAACTTCGACAACGCGATAGCCAGAGCGTGCCAGCTGTTGCAGACAAAACTGACGCATTAACCCATTTACGCCAGCGTGTTCCAGCGACGGAGTGAACACCTCTCCCCCCTGCCGCCAGAGTAAATTAGCCGCACAGCATTCCGTAATGAACCCTTCGCTGTCAAGAACCAGCGCCTCATCGGCGTCCGTCTGTTCAAGATGAGTACGAATGAGCACCTGCTCGAGGCGATTGAGATGCTTAAGCCCGGCCAGCATCGGGTTCCGTCCCAGTCGAACCGGGCTCAGCGTCAGCGTGACGCCGTCTTCTCGCCAGCGAGAGTAATGTGCAGGATAAGCAGAAACGGAGAGAATACGCGTTGGGTTGATACACGATGCGGCGCTGTAACCCCGGCCACCACTGCCGCGACTGATGATGACTTTGAGTACGCCGGTGTCCTTCCCGGTTGCCAGCTGGCACATTTCCTGGCGCAGTGTGTCCCAGTGCGTAAAGGGGATCGTTAACTTTTCACAGCCATGCTGCAGACGTCGAATGTGCGCCTCCAGCAGGCAGACATCGCCATCCAGAATGCGCGCCGTTGTAAAGCAACCATCACCGAACTGTATCGCCCTGTCGCTGGCAGGCAGCGTGTCCTGCTCAAGGCCATTGATTAAAAACATGGTGGCTCCTTATGCGTGGGCATTTAGTCTGGCAGGATGTCATGCAGCCGACAAGAAGATTAGGCTTAATAAAAAAGGTCCGGCAAGCGGACCTTTTTAAAAGCTATCGGGACGTCAGGATCAGATCTTTTTGAAGATCAGAGAACCGTTGGTACCGCCAAAGCCGAAGGAGTTACACAGGGTGTACTCCATACCGCTAACCTGACGCGCTTCGTGAGGAACGAAGTCCAGATCGCAACCTTCATCCGGGTTATCCAGGTTGATGGTTGGTGGAACAGCCTGATCGCGCAGCGCAAGGATGGAGTAGATTGACTCTACTGCACCCGCCGCACCCAACAGGTGACCGGTCATGGATTTCGTGGAGCTCACCATTACGCGGCTGGCAGATTCGCCGAAGATAGACTTAACCGCCTGAGCTTCAGCTTTATCGCCTGCTGGCGTAGAGGTGCCGTGCGCGTTCACATAGCCAATTTGTGCTGGGGTAATACCCGCATCACGGATCGCGTTTTCCATCGCCAGCGCAGCACCCGCGCCGTTCTCAGGAGGAGACGTCATGTGGTAAGCATCGCTGCTCATGCCGAAACCAACGATTTCAGCATAAATTTTCGCACCGCGTTTTTTCGCGTGTTCGTACTCTTCCAGTACGATCATGCCCGCCCCGTCGCCCAGCACGAAGCCGTCACGGTCTTTATCCCACGGACGGCTCGCCGCCTGCGGGTTATCATTACGGGTAGACAGCGCACGCGCCGCACCGAAACCGCCAACACCCAGCGGGGTACTGGCTTTTTCAGCACCGCCCGCAACCATAGCATCTGCATCGCCGTACGCAATAATGCGCGCGGCCTGGCCGATGTTATGTACGCCAGACGTACAGGCGGTGGCGATAGAAATGCTTGGCCCACGCAGGCCAAACATGATGGTCAGGTGACCTGCCACCATGTTAACAATCGTGGACGGAACGAAGAACGGGCTGATCTTACGCGGGCCGCCATTCATCAGAGATGTATGGTTTTCCTCGATCAGGCCAAGACCGCCAATCCCGGAGCCGATAGCGGCGCCGATACGGGTTGCGTTCTCTTCCGTAATCACAAGGCCAGAATCCTGCATGGCCTGAACGCCAGCGACAATTCCATATTGAATGAAGGCATCCATCTTGCGCTGTTCTTTGCGCGAGATGATCTCTTCACAGTTAAAATCCTTTACTAAGCCAGCAAATTTCGTTGCATAGGCGCTAGTATCGAAATGGTCGATTAGGCTGATGCCGCTCTGACCGGCAAGGAGAGCTTTCCAGGTGGACTCTACGGTATTGCCGACAGGAGACAACATGCCAAGTCCGGTCACAACTACACGACGCTTAGACACGTTTGTCCTCCAGGGAGGGATAAAAAAAGAGATTCGTGGGACTAAAAAAGATAAAACTCAGGCGGTCGAATGACCGCCTGGAGATGTTCACTTACGCCTGGTGACCGTTGATGTAATCAATGGCAGCCTGAACGGTGGTGATCTTCTCAGCTTCTTCGTCCGGAATCTCAGTATCAAACTCTTCTTCCAGAGCCATTACCAGCTCAACGGTGTCAAGAGAATCTGCGCCCAGGTCTTCAACGAAGGAAGCGGAGTTCACAACTTCTTCCTGCTTAACGCCCAGCTGTTCGCCGATAATTTTCTTAACGCGTTCTTCGATAGTGCTCATACTCTTAAATTTCCTATCAAAACTCGCTTTCGCGATGGTTTTCGTAGTGTATAAAATGTTGAAAAATTTGCAACTAAATCCCGGCAGTTCGTACCACGATTTTACGTTATTTTGAGGCCATTCGCCCTAATAACGCAAATATTTTTCATCGTGGTTAAACCATATACATCCCGCCGTTGACGTGGAGGGTCTCACCAGTGATGTAACCCGCTTCGTCAGAGGCTAAAAATGCAACCGCACTGGCGATTTCTTTAGGGTCGCCAAGACGACCCGCCGGAACTGCCGCCAGCGTACCCGCACGCTGCTCATCAGTCAGCGCACGCGTCATGTCCGTTTCAATAAAGCCCGGAGCAACAACGTTTACCGTAATACCGCGGGACGCAACTTCACGTGCCAGCGACTTACTGAAACCAATCAGACCTGCTTTCGCCGCAGCGTAGTTAGCCTGACCAGCATTTCCCATGGTACCAACCACAGAACCGACAGTGATAATACGACCATGACGCTTTTTCATCATAGCGCGCATTACCGCTTTTGACAGACGGAATACAGATGACAGGTTGGTTTCGATGATATCGTTCCACTCGTCGTCTTTCATTCGCATTAACAGGTTATCGCGAGTGATCCCGGCATTGTTTACCAGAATATCCACTTCGCCAAACTCTGCGCGAATATTTTCCAGAACAGATTCGATAGATGCAGGTTCAGTCACATTCAGTACCAGACCTTTACCGTTTGCACCCAGATACTCGCTGATGGCCTGAGCGCCATTCTCGCTGGTTGCTGTTCCAATCACCTTCGCGCCGCGCGCAACCAGTGTTTCAGCAATTGCACGCCCGATACCGCGGCTTGCGCCAGTGACCAGGGCGATTTTTCCTTCAAAACTCATGGTATTCCTCTTTTATTGCGAGAGTGCCGCTGACATCGCTTCCGGCTCGTTAATCGCCGAGGCTGTCAGGGTGTCAACAATACGTTTTGTCAGACCGGTGAGGACCTTACCTGGGCCGACTTCATACAGATGCTCAACGCCCTGAGAGGCCATAAACTCAACGGTTTTGGTCCACTGTACCGGGCTGTAG